>JBAMLT010000275.1:1271-1901 GCA_039793425.1 Caldisericota bacterium | reverse complement strand
TGAATTTTTTAGGCAGTGCAGTATATTCTAATCTTATAACGGATTATGAAGATATCGAATTATTTATTAAATCATATCTGAAGATTAGAAGCGATTCATCACAAGGAAAAATAATCAAAAAAGGAAAACCGCATGAAATAAATAAATTTATTGTAGATCTTATTTCAGCAATTCAACTTCATAAAACAGATAAGAATATAGCTAATATAATAAAAGTTCTAAAAGGTAAAGAAGAATTAAATGTAGATAGAACTTTATCAAGATCTTCATATGAAGATGAAACTCCATTATTCAAGTTCATGACAGAAAAGGATTTTCAATAGATGAGGTGGATGTATGGGTGGATTCGATAATAAGGAGATAAAAAAAATAAGTGAAAATAAATACCAATCAGAGAATAATAATCTTTTGAGAATTAATCCACAATTTGAACATATCATAAGTGGAAATCTCTCAGGTTCTTCGCATGATCGAGTTGTGAACTCATTCATAGAAATGTCAAGTCATGATCCGGTTAAAAGAATGGAAGCATTTAATAGAATCATTTCGACTGGGAGATTAGCTCTGCCAACTTTATATGCAATCTTATTAGATGACGAAGTATGCAATTACGTAGAAGCTAAAACACTA
>JBAMLT010000275.1:0-1261 GCA_039793425.1 Caldisericota bacterium | reverse complement strand
ATTGAAAAGAAAAGAGATGAAAGAAAAACTTTCAGATCCAATTATTCGAGAAAAGAGAGACATCAAAAAAACAATTGTGAAAACTGAGGCTATAATCGCAATATCTAAAATAACCATGTCTCTTGATTTTGATGAGAAAATGAAAGCAGCCATGGTTTATCAGAAAGTGTTGCTAAAGGAAAAGAACGATGACATTATATTCAATACACTTCTCTCATTGAATAGATTAGGAGATGCAGCTCTTTCTCTTCTACCATTAATTAATGAAATGGCGAAAAACACTTCTTTAAAACAGTCAATAAGGAATCAAGCTTTGGAGTTGATTGGGAAAATTTCAGAATTCAGTAGAAATTCAGCCAATGTACTAATAAATATTCTTTCAAACCCTGGCGAAAGTATGGATATAAAACTGAACGCCATGTCGGCCCTTAAAGAGGCTTCTGACAACTTATCAAAAGAACAATCTGAAGAAATAATAAAAATAATAATGCATGAATCCGAAATGAATAATGATATTAACTTCATAAACCGATCAATAGAGCTTTTGTCTTCTTGCGGAGATAAATGTCTTGATACCTTAATCTCTATAATCAAAGAAAAGAACAGAAATCTCAATTGCAGACAAATTGCAGCATATGCATGTTTTGGAATAACCAAAAAAGATTTCAATACAGAAGATTATGTTCTTTCATATTTTGTAGATATAATAAAAGAATTAGAAAAAGAACAAGAGGTTATTTATAAGAATTTAGAAAGTGATGAATACAAAATATATAATTTATTGTTAGACTTATCCAAGAAGATTGCTTATTGAGTTTTTATTTTAAGTAAAATAGTGATATTTTAATTTGAATACGGGTGAAAAATATGATGAAAAGAAAAAGAAACAGAAAAGAAGTGCTTGGGATAGTAATCTCAAGTTCAAATGAAGATGATATCGGAAAAATAGTCAAATTCAGACCAAGCCAAATAGAAGAGATTTCAAGCAAAGAAAACAAAAAGAGATCGAAATTCCTTACTCCATGTTTTGAGGAGATAATGAAAAGCTATAAATCTATGCATAAAAAAAAGAGATAAAATAATAAAACAATTTCAATAGGTGATTCGATGAAAAGAAAAATAAAACAGAACTATGAAGACAAATTAGTTGAGAAGGCCATAATACTTCAGCTCACAACAGGAAGGATGTTCACCCCTTCAGAAGAAAAAGCATTCTCAAATATAATAAATAGAGATATAAATAAAATAATCAAAGACAAAG
>JBAMLT010000274.1:0-1914 GCA_039793425.1 Caldisericota bacterium | reverse complement strand
GATCTGAGCACGATTCGGGTATATCTCTTCGATATAGGATTCTATACGGGATGTAACTTCCTTTAGCGGACTAGCGCCGTTTGATCCAATAAATTTGAGACCTTGATAGATAGGTGGGTTGTGTGATGCTGTAAAGTGTATACCTCCATCAAGTTTCCTATGTATTATCTCATAGCTTATGACTGGTGTTGGAGTATCTCTATCACAGAAATAAACTTTTATTTCGTTTGATGCTAGATAAGTAGCAGCGTATCTTGCGAATTCTTCTGCTAAAAATCTTGTATCATAGCCGATGATTACAGATGACAAGTTATTTTCTTTGAAATATTTTATTATTGCTTGTAAGCAAATTTTTAGATTCTCAAAAGTAAAATCTTTAGCGATGATACCTCGCCAACCGGAAGTACCAAATTTGACTTTCATAGACTGAGTATACAAAAATTAAAAATTTCTACAAGATTTTTAATATAAATTAATAACAAATTATTAAGAATTATGTCTGACATACTGGTTTGGGGATTTATAGCAATTTCTAGTTCTGTAATATTTCACATATTTCATTCCAGAAAAAACAATTTTGCATTTATCTCAGAAGGAGAAAAAGTAAAGATTGCAAATAAGAAAGTAAGAGTCGATAAACTAGCGAAAATATTTAAACCAATAATTTACATTGATAAAAATTTTTCTGATATTAACTTAAAACCAACTTATTTACAAATGATTGCAGTATCCGTGATTGATGATAGAAAAAATAATAAAATCTTTCTTAATTATCATTTATTTTGGAATGATGAGTATTATCCAGTGAAAATAATAGATAAGATTTATCGTATTTTTCGGGAATTTTATTATGGAACTAGCATTGATATAGAATTTATTAGACTTACAGTTTGTAAATTTACAGGGAAACTAGAAGAAATTCATTTTGAATCGCCTAAAACTGCATTATCAAATTACTTTTTGAACTCTCCAATTATTATGCATAGAAAGTTAGTGCTTAAATTTAAAAATAATATTTTATATCTGTACAAGAAAGGAATTTTAAGAAGAAAAAAAGAAATAAAAAAGATTTTTATTTATTCATTTCCTCCTGCCTTTAAAATTATTTCTTGGAATCATCTTTTAAGTTATATTCCTAATTCAAGTAATGAAAAAACATTATTACCAATAGATATGCCAATGCAGTTTTTAAATTTGAAAGATATAAAAAAATATCGTTTGTACAGAAGATCTGGGTGTGTAATGTACGTTCAAAAGTAAATAAAATTTTTACAAATTAAGCTATAATTGTCTTAGAATTTATTTAGTTTTCTATGTCAATAAAAAAACAAAATCTAAGCATTACTCTTATAGGCATGCCCGGTGCAGGTAAAAGTTATATCGGTAAAAAATTAGCACAGAATATAAATTATGATTTTTTTTGATTTTGATGACTATATAGAAGCTACGGAAGGTCGCAAACTACAAGAGATATTAGATGAATTAGGTGATGAAGGTTTTTTGGAAATCGAAGAAAAACGAGTTTTAGAAAAGCTCCCAATGTATCGAGCAGTTTTATCTCCGGGTGGTAGTGTTGTATACAATTCCAAATTAATGGAAGAGTTCAGAAAGTGTTCGAAAATAGTCTATTTATCTCAAAGCCTCCAAACCATCATTTCTCGTTTGCCAAAACAAAGAGGTGGTATTGTTGGGCTAAAAAATAAAGGAATCGAACAACTTTTCGAAGAGAGAATTATTCTTTATGAAAAATATGCTGATTATACTGTTGATTGCGAGGATCTAGAGCTTGATGAAATTATTCAAAAAATATTAGAGATAATATAAACTTATTCATGTTATTTTATAGTACGAATAAGATTTCGCCAAAAGTAACTTTTGAAGAAGCCATATTTTTAGGTCAAGCGCCAGACAAGG
>JBAMLT010000273.1:0-1957 GCA_039793425.1 Caldisericota bacterium | reverse complement strand
CGGACAAAGGTATTTACGATGCAATGAACAAGGGAGTAGAGGTGGCGTTAGGGAAGATGGTATGTTTCATTGGTTCTGACGATATTTTAGATAGTAAATGGTTACAAACTGCTCTTTTGACATGTTCAAATAGAGAAGTAAATTATATATATGGAAATATAATTTACATACTTGGAAGTTTAAAACGCGAATATAAATATAGGTCTATTAATGATATAAAAGATTTGAAAAAAGGATTTATAATTCCGCATACAGGTTCAATTCAAAGCAAAGAACTTTTTAAAAAATCACTCTTTAATAGTGATTTTAAAATATGTGGGGATTATGACTTTATTCTTCGAGTTTTACATGTATTAAAACCTTATTACATAGATGTTCTTCAATCGTATATGAAAATAGGCGGAGTTTCAAATGCATATAATTATGTTCAATTACATTATAATGAGTATTTAAAAATAGTTAAGATGCACAAGATACAATTTCATATTAACAATAAACTCAAGTTTAAATTAAAATTAGCTTTATCTAAGTTCCCGTTTTTATTTAACTTAATTCAGAAGTTGTGGTGGTTTGTGAAAACTTAAAAAATGGGAATTAATATAATGGAGAAACTGCTAATATTGATTCCTTTTGAGAACATAGGATTAGAAAAATATGTTCAAAATTTATCTCTATTTGCAATTTTGTCGCCGGTTGTTTTCTTATATTTATTAATTTTTAAAGGAATTAGAAAATCGCCGATTTTAAATAAATTGATTTTATTAATTTTATGGCTATTTATAATTACAATCATAAGATTTTTCATAATTCAAGATATAAATGAAAATTTTGAAAGAAGCTTTGCCGGATTATTTTTTGGGATATCTGTATTCATTATATTAAGGTATGTTTTTTACAAGGTAGATAATAAAAAAATCTGGGTATGGTTAAATATAAGTTATATTCTATTATTAGTTTTTTCGTTCTATGATTTAATATACAACTTTCAACATAGATTCAGACTTTTCTCATCTTATACTGAACCATCTCATTTAGGTAATGATCTTGTACTAATATACCTCCCATTTTTTATGTTATATAAAACATACTACTCAAAGATAAAGTTCTTTTTAATTATTACAAGCTTTTTTATAGTTTTATTGCTAACATTTAGTTCTACGGCTTTTTTAAAATTGATTTTATATGGTTTTTTTCTGCTTTTAATTAGAAGATCTTTTAAGCTACTCATTCTACTAATTTCAATCTTTTTAGTTTTTATTGTTATCCCTCTAATGCATTTGTTCCAAGATAATTACGCTGTGATAATGATACAATCTTTAATAAATAATTTAACTTTTGGTTATGAGTCTTTACCAGTTAGCTTTACCGATAGATGGTCTTTCTGGATATTTTTATTAAATATCCCAAATTTAGAATTTACTTCAACAGGTCAGTTTTTCGATTTATTTTTTGGTAATGGATTAGGAGCAGATAGAAAATTTTTAGATTTTTTTGCCTTCTGTTGTGGCTGAACAAATTCTTACTGTAAAAGCTTTCGAAAGTTATATAACATCTTTTTGTGGAAGAATATTTACATATGGAGGCGTTATAGGAATAATTTTGTTCTTAATCTTCTTTTTCTCCGTTGTTAAAACTATAAATAAGTTAAACCTTAACAAAAATTCTAAAGCTATACTATATTCAAGTTTGTTTACCTTACTTTTATCTTGTTCTTTTGACTTAGCACCTTTCCAAAACATCTCCTTATGGTTTTTGACAGCTTATATTGATGGATTATTTTTAAAGCAAAAAGAAATAAAAGGAAAAAATTTATGAAGAAAAAACTTCTTTTTCTTTCGTCCCGTCTTCCATATCCACCAATAGGGGGTGATAGATTAAAAAGTTATTGGCTCTTGAAAATCTTATCTAAATATTACAAAATTCATCTTGTGTCAATTGTTGAAGGAACTGAGATACC
>JBAMLT010000272.1:0-1958 GCA_039793425.1 Caldisericota bacterium | reverse complement strand
GATTATATAGGTATCCCTAATTCATACATAGATAACTTAAATATCGTAGATGATGTGGGTTATCAGGTATCTGTCGTAGATATACAAGCAATAAACGAAATAGTAAAAAAGAATGATGAATATACAAAATATGAGTCACTAGAACTAACAGAACAAAAATTCATCTCTTATCATATTTTCTCTGGAAACAAAAAAAATAATGTGATAATTTTTGGTGATCTATATCAATACATTTCCAACGACATTCTATTTAGCAAACATTTTTTCAACATTAAAAACTTCCAATTTTATGATGAATTAAAAAAAGAGTTATCAAAAATAAAAAATATGCAAAAAATAGCACTAAAAGGATGGCCAATAATATCTAAATTCATCTATGAAAGTATTCTAATTAAAAAATATAGAGAAATATTAGAAAAATTGTCTAAAAAATATCATATTTTTAAAGATGTAAAAGTTGATATAGATAGAATTAGTCGATTAAAGGACATTATATCTTTTAATCTGTATACAAAATTCAAGGAGACATTAAAAGACAAAAAAAATCAAGTCATAACTATGCCAAGCAACGAAAATATATCTAAAGAATGGGATAATTTATTGAAGGAATATTACTTTAATCCAGATAAAATTTATAAATTACTAAAAAAACATGCAAAAATAATAAATACATACTCAAGTAAACCTAAGAAGGTAATAATTAAAAAACTATAAAAGCACTGAAATAAGACAAATACCTAGACATAAATACTACTTCCAAAATTCTATAATTTATTACAACATAACACTAATAATAATTCATAATGCAAAATCATAACTTTTGTTAATTTTTGGCACATAAAATATAACCATCAAAAAGGTAATTAAAAACAATATATTTATAAATAAATAAAAAACTAGCGTTATTAAGAAATAGAAATTTGGTTTTATTTTGATATTTTCCTGATAGGTATCTAAAATTTTATCTTTAGAATAAGCATCTTTTAATTCTATACTTACAGATTCAAATCTTTCTTGGTATATGATTTCTTGTATGTTTATCATTCTTTTTACAGATTGAAAAGGAAACATGGAAACATTGCCAAATTCGAATGTTCTATCTCCAAGCCTGATATGTAGATTTAAATTTTTATAAATTTTTCCTGAAAGATTTTTTATACTCACGATAAAATGATTTTTACTTATTTTATCTTCAGTAATCTGATATTCAAAAGATTTATCATTTTTATTATTTATCTCTCCAATAGGTAAAATACGTATTTTATCCGCAATCAAAAAGAAATTACGTACATTATTTTCCCATACCCTAAAATCACCAAATTTAATATGAGTATATGTTAATCTATCAATATAATAACTCCCCTCAGATGTAAAATACCATACGGGATTTACGCTCACCCATCGATCTTGTACCCAAACTTCACTCCAAATATACGGTATTACTTTTATCTCTTCTTCACGAAATGGTGTTATTGGATAAACAAAACCATAGCTACCTCGAGTTGTATACCCTAATTTTTCCATCTCATCGCGAAATATAAAATTTAATATAAAAGGATTTACCTTATTTTCTTCATATTGCTCTCGAAAAGTTTTTGAAAGAATATCTGTATTAGCAGTGATATTGATATCTATCAGCTCTAATGAATTGTAAAGTTTTTCCAGTACTTTTTCGATATCTACAAGATCATTTTTTGCTAAAATTTCTTGATTATTGCGCGTTCTGATAGGATCTACTTTTTCAAAAACCATGTCATAAGCCGATGACGTTAAAATATATCCTTCTATCTCTTCATTTTGCATTAAAGTTATATTTTCATAATCATCTATTTTATTATTTTCAAATACTGGAAATTTTGTATAAATTACACTTTGATAAGAATTTTCTACTGGTAAAGAAAATTTTAAATCTGATAATTCACTTTTATAATAAAAAGAATAATTTTGCCGATCTCCAA
>JBAMLT010000271.1:0-15523 GCA_039793425.1 Caldisericota bacterium | reverse complement strand
GTAATAAGGCAACTTGGACTTATAATTCATCAGATGGGTCATTTACTTTAACCACTCCTCATTCATAATTTTTAAATTTTTAGGGTGGGATAAAATCCACCCTTTTTTGTTTTATATTGAGAAAAATTAAAAAAGGTTTTACATTAATTGAAATTATTATAGTAATTATTTTACTTGCAATTCTTGCAGCAATTATCTATCCAAAATATCTTGATTTAAGAGATGAAGCGCACTTAAGAAAAGATGAAATTGTAATAAACTCTTTAAAAGTTGGGATTTGGGAATTTTATGCTAAATATAAAAGATTTCCTGGAGGTGATTTAACTCAAGATGAACATGCTCAAAGAGATGAAGTATTAAGTTGTCTTCAAGAAGGACTACCTGATGGGTGGCTTTTTGATGGAGAGAATGGGTATTACTTAATAAGATGCGATGGTCTACCATCTAATAAAGAAATTTATGCTTTTTGGAGTTATGATGCATTTACTGGAACAATAGAGGGGGGAGAACATGAGCCTTAAAAATATTTTAAAAATAAAATTAAGTTTTTCTTTATCAACAATATTAATTCTTATCTTTTTCTTTATAATTTTTTCTCTTTTTATAAACATTCAAATTCAAATTGATGATATGATGGTTTTTGCAAGTGGAATTGATTTAATAAAAGATATTAAAAATTCCCAATATTTAGCAATTGTTAGAGGGGAGGATATGAAATTTGAAATTGTAGATGATAACAAATTTAAAATTACATATACAAGCAAAGACATTATTTATATAAATTCAAACCCTCTATTTAAAAGTGTAAAAATTAAGCCAGAAGGTTTATCTTTTTTAATTAAAAGTGATGGAAGTTTTAAAATTGAAAGTGGTAAGGATGAAATTTATTTAAAAAAAGAAAATGGTTTTTTAGAGTTCTTATTTAATAAAGCTTTTAGTTATAAAATAAAATTAAGAGAAGATGGTAAAATTTTTCTTGAAAAAGGGAGTTAAATTAATAAAAAACAAAAAGGGCTATACTTTAATTTTTATAATTGTAATTTTACTTGTAATTTCCTTAATGCTTGGTTTAACTCTCACATTAAATTTTGTCTCAAGAGCAAAAGTGGGAAGTTTCGATGTATATAGAGAAGAGGCTCTTTACATTGCTGAAGCAGGTGTAAAAGAGTTAATTTGGCAATTTAAATTTTCACCTACTCAACCACCAAATCCCTTAATTTTCGATATTGATTTTGAAAATTGGAGTGGAAGGGGAGAAGTGAGTTTTAGAAGAGATTATCCAGTTCAAGGGCAAATAACAATTAACTCAAAAGGATATGTTCCTTATAATTCTTCTATTCAAGTTGAAAGAGAATTGGAAGTTATTGTGGATAGTCAAACTTATCAAATTTTAAAATGGGAGGAGAAATCGCTTGAATATATTAAATAGAAAAGGATTTAATTTTATAGAAGTAATTATAGGAGTTGTAATAATTTCACTTATAGTTATCTCTTTTTCTCAACTCTTTTCATTTTCTTTAGATCTTCCTTACATATCTCAAAGAAGCAAAGCACTTTACTATGCAACAAAAGAGATGGAAAAGTTAAACAACAGTGAGTATTCAAATATTTCATCTATTTCAAAAACACCATATCCAGATGATTTAGATTTTGATTATGAAATTTTAGTTTCTGAAAATGCAACGCAAAATAAAAAAGATGTATGGATAAATTTTTATGAACATGGAAAAACAAAAAAATTAGTTGAATTATATTCAAAATTTATAAAATTGGAGAGATTAAAAATATGCGATGATTTTCAAGATGGAAATGATAGTTATCCACCTTGGAATTGGTCACCAAATCCATCAGGTCGATGGAGTATAGTTCAATTTCCAGCAAATTCAGGTAATTATAGATATAGATATGCAAGAAGACAAGGTGGTTATTCTTATCCAGATTGGAGTGGATCATCCAATTACTCTCTATCTATTGATTTTTATATAAGTTCCTCACTTTTAAATTCAGTTACTTTGAGATTTTATGGAAGATATAATAATTCTACAAACAATGGTTATATGGTTGAAGTTTATACCACAAATTTTTGGTTTAATATATATACAGAAATTAACATTTATAAAATTGTTAATGGAACTACTTATTATTTAGGTGGAAATTATTATGAGAATATGGTTTTATTTAACTCTTGGCATAATTTAAAAATTGAATTTATTGATAATAGAATTAATGTTTATTTGGATGGTGGGATAGTTGATAGTCCAACTGATAATCAATTTAATTTTGGAAGTATAAGAATTTATGCTTCTGGATTAAGGACTTACACTGTATATTTTGATAACATCTGTATTGAGGAGACACAATGATGAAAAAAGGTTTTACTATTATTGAAATTGTCATTGCAATGTTAATTATAGGAATTTTAATTGCTCCTGTTGTTATTTTTTTCAATCAAACAATAGAAAATTTTACAAGAAGAAAACCAGATACAAAAACTCTTGAAGTTTTAACAGATGCTTTAAATGAAATTGAAGCACTTTTAAGACAGAGTGATGGTATTGGAATTGCAGAAACAGAAAAAATTGGATTCACAATTCCAAAAGGAAGTGAAAAGAGAAAGATAATTTATGAATTAATAAACGGATTTATTCAAAGAACAGATGATTTTGGAATTAAATACACTCCTTATTACAATAATCCTGACACTCCTTTAAATGAACAAATCTCTTTCTCATTGAGTTTTAATTATTATGATAATAACAACAACCTCCTCTCTTCTCCTGTAGATCCAAATTCAGTTTATTTAGTTGAAATTATCTTAAAAGGAGAGCCAAGAGAAAATCCTGATAACATTCCTTCTTTTGAAATGAAAACAATGGTAAAATTAAGAAATAAAAGTTAATATGGAGAGAGTTCTTGGATTAACAATAACAAAGAATGGAGCAAAGCTAGTTGAGACAAAATTAAGAAAAGGTAAAATATCAATTGTTAATTTTAAAGAAAGTACCATTGGAAATAAGTATGAAAAAGATTACAAAACAAAATTTAAAAAATTTTTAAAAGAGACAAAAATAAAAACAAAATTTACCTCATTCTCACTTCCAGATGAGGATGTATTGATTAGAGTAAACAATTATCCCTTGATGCCAGATGAAGATTTAAGAAAAGTAATACTTGATGAAATCAGTAACTATAAAATTTTTCAAGATGATTATCCAGTTGTAAATATTTTAAGATTAAAAGTTGAGGAATCTCGTGGAAGATATTTAATTGTTGCATCGCCAAGAAGTTTAATTGAAAACCATATAAAATTTTTAAATTCAATTGGTCTTGAAGTGAAAAACATTGAAATTCCATCAATTGCATCATTTAGAGCAACAAAAATTTTTAAAAGAGAGTGGTTCAAGGGAAGTGGTATATTTATCTATTTAAGTTTCAAAAAAACAACTTTAATTTATTTTCAAGATGGAGAAATTTTTTTACTTAGAGAGTTTGATATAGGTCTTGATAATTTAAGTGAGAATAAAATCAACTTTTTAAATGAAATCTCAAACACAATCTCATATTTTTCAAGAGAGGAGAAAAAAGTCGTTGAAAAATTGATATTATCTGGTATTGATAGGGGAGTAAATGAGGTTTATGATGATATAAAAAATAGATTTGGAATAGAAACTCTTTTTTCAGATATAATTCCGCAAAAAGAATATTTCTTTTCTGCACCAATTGGACTTTCACTATTCTCATTTGAAGAGAGAACAAAAATAAATTTAATTCCAAAAGATATTTTAGAAAAAAGAAAAGATGAGATAAAAGTTTTCTTTCTTGTCCTTTCAAATATTCTTGTTGGTTTGATTTTAATTGGTTTATCAATATATCTTTTAAATTCAATTAAAACAACAAAAGATTCAATTAAGGAAATTGATTCTAATTTAATAAGAGTAACAAAATCTCTTGAGAGTTTAAAAGGAATTGAGATTGAATATAAGAATATATCAGAAAAGAAAAAAGAGTTAGATGATGTTTTAAAAAATTATGGCAATCAAAGTTTGAAAATTTATGTTGATGAAATTTTAAGAAATAAGCCACAAGATTTAAACATATTAAATTTTAATTCTTCAAATGAGTTAAATTTTGTCTTAAAAGTTAGCACAAAAAATATAAATTCAATTTTTGAATTTAGGAAAAATCTCTCTCAAAGTGAAATTTTTAGTGAGGTAAGATTGAGAGGAATTGATAGAGGCTCAGATGGAGATGCATTCACTACAATTGAATTAAAAGGGGTGAGAAAATGATAAAAGAGTATGTTCCAAAAATTAAAAAAACAATTAAAAAACTATTATATTTTCTTATAATAGAGATACTTATCTTTGTTATTTTTGTTGGATATGAGTTCTTGATTTGGAGAAAAAACATAAACACTCTCAATTCAAAATCAGATGAACTTTCTCAAAAAAGTGAAAATTTTATAATGCTTAACACAATGAGTAAGGAGAGTGAAAATATGAAAATTTATATTGAGAATTCTTTTAATAAAATATTTAAAAGAGATGAATATGAAAAATTTGTTTCAAATTTACTAAATCTTCTTACATCTTATGGTTTTAAAAACATTGACCTTTCAATAAGTGAAGAAAAAAGAGTTTTAGAGAATAAAGACTATTTTGAGGTGAACATTTACACATCACTTGAAGGAACTCTTCCTGCTTCTCTCTCTTTTTTAAGCTATCTTGAAAATTTAAATAAATTCATTAAAATAAATAATTTTTCTTACACTTTAGGAAAAGAAGGGGTATTGGTTAATTTATCATTATCAATTCCAATTTATTAGCCACCACCCTTAATTAATCTAACCATATCAAAAAGTGGTAAATAAATTGAAAATGCTATAAATGCAACAAGAATTCCTAAAATTATTGTTAAAGTTGGTTCAAGATAAGCAATAAATCTTTTTATATCATTATCAAGTTCACTTTCAAAATATCTCTCCATTTGAGAAAGAACCTCTTCTAAATTACCTCCTGCTTCTCCAACAGAGATCATTCTCACAAAAAGAGTTGGAAAAATTTTCTCCTCAATCATTGCTCTACTTATACTCATTCCAGCAATAATTTTTTCTCTTGAATTAAGCAAACTCTTTGAGACAACATAATTTCCACTAACTCTTGATAAAAGTTCAAATGAGTCACCAAGTGAAATTCCACTTTTAATTAATGTTTCAAGAGTATGAGCAATTCTTAAGAATATGTTTTCTCTATAAATCTTTCCAATTATTGTTGGCATATTAAAGATAAGGGTATCAATTTGAATTCTACCTTTTTCACTTTTTCTGTATAAATTAAATAAAATGTAAATTATAATAATTGCTGGTAAAATTATCCACCAGTAATTTTTTATTCCATTTGAGATTCCAAGCAATATTCTTGTTGGAAGTGGAAGTTTAACTCCTGAGCTTTTAAATAAATTAACAAAAATTGGAACAATTGTTAAAAGCAAAAATATAACTGCAACAATTATTGTTCCAACAACAATTTCAGGATAAATCAATGCATTTTTAACCTTTCTTCTTAAATCATCTTCCTTTTCGAGAAAATCAGAAATTCTTAAAAGAACTTCATCTAAATTACCTGTAAATTCTCCAACTCTTATAACCTCAATGAAAATTTCTGGAAAAATTCCTTTGAAATTTTTTAAACTATCTGAAAAAGATTCTCCTCCTAAAATATATTCCCTTACCTTTTGAATAACTCTTTTAAAGTTTCTATTTTTTATGTTTTCTTGAATAATATCCAATGCTTGAACTATTGTAACACCCGATCTGAGAAGAAGAGAGAGTTGCCTTGAGAGAAAAATAAGTTCTTGTGGTTTTAACTTTTGTAAATATATCTCTTTTTCTTTTATCTCTTTTAACTCAATTATATAAATTCCTCTTGATTGAAGGATAACTTTTGCCTCATTTAAATTTTCTGTCTCAATTTCACCTCTTGTTGGATTCCCCTCTCTATCTCTTCCAATATACTTAAATTTCATTCTTCCATCCTTATTACTCTTAATATTTCCTCAATGGTTGTTATTCCATTTAATACCTTTTCAATACCAGCATTTAAAAGTGGAATCATTCCTTCTCTTTCTGCCTCATATCTTATTGTATCAGTTGATTCTCTTACCTTAATTAACTCTTTTAATTTTTTTGAAACTGGTAAGATTTCAAAAACACCTGTTCTTCCTCTATATCCAGTGTAACTGCACTCAGGACAACCTTTTCCTCTTTTAAATCTTATTTCTCTTTCAGGTACTTTTCCAAAAACAATCTCTAACTCCTCTTTTGTTGGTTTATAATCAATTTTGCATGATGGACATATTGTTCTAACTAATCTTTGTGCAACAACTCCTATCATAACAGATGATATTAAATATGGTTCAATTCCAATATCTAAAAGTCTAACCAATGTCGATGGAGCATCATTTGTGTGAAGTGTTGAAAAAACAAGGTGCCCAGTGAGTGCTGCTTCAACTGAAATTTTTGCTGTATCAAGATCTCTAATCTCTCCAACCATTATAATATCTGGATCTAATCTCAATATGCTTCTTAATCCAGTTGAAAATGTTAAACCTGCTTTTGGATTAACTTGCATTTGAACTACACCTTGAAGGTCATATTCAATTGGATCTTCAATTGTGAATATGCTTTTTTCTGGAGTATTCAATTTATTCAATGTTGCATAAAGTGTTGTTGTTTTTCCTGAACCAGTTGGTCCAGTAACCAAAACCATACCATAAGGGTTTTTAATTATTTTTTCATAAATTTTTTGCTGTTTTTCATTAAGACCTAATCTTCCAAGTTCAATTAAAACTCTTGCTTTATTCAAAATTCTAATCTCTAATTTCTCTCCAAATCTTGTTCCAATGGATGATACTCTAAAATCATACTCTTTATCTTGAATTTTCATTGAAAATCTTCCATCTTGAGGTCTCCTCTTTTCAGCAATATCCATCCCGGCAAGAATCTTAATTCTTGACAAAACTTGATCATCAACTCCAGAGGGAATGTTCATTGTATCTTGGAGCATTCCATCTACTCTATATCTAACTCTTGTAAATTCAGGATATGGATCAAAATGGATATCAGATGCATTTTGATTTATTGCATCACTTATAACAGTGTTTACAAATTTTATAATTGGAGTTTCAACAGTTATAAGATCACTCTCTTTTTCCTCTCTTCTTAAACCCTGAAGAGTTTTTGAAGCAAAAGATTTTATATTGAAATATTGATTGAGTAGTCTTTGAAATTCAGTATCAGTAACAATAATTGGTTTAATTTTAAGACCTGTCATTGCTTTTATATCATCAAGAACAATTGGATTAATTGGAGGAAGAATTGCAACATGAATTGTGTCATCCTCCTTTTTTATAGGAAAAACTTTTTTATCTTTTATAATTCCTTCAGGTATAAGATTTATTGAATCTGGAGAGATATAAATTTCTGAAACTGGTTTATAATCAATTCCAGATTGTTCTGAAAGAATTTCACCTAAAACCCCTGGTGAAATTAATCCTCTATCGATTAAAATTTGGCCTAAAGACACGCCAGTTTTTTGTTGCTCCAAAAGAGCTTCTTTAAGTTGTTCTTCAGTGATTATACCTTTTTCTAATATAATTTCACCTAACTTCTTTCTTTTCTCCATATTTTACTCATTATACCAATTTTTAAATCTTTTAAGATTTAAGTTTGGTTAAAGACACATTATTGACATTTTAAAATCTAAAAGATAGTGCTTTTGTTGGACAAATATCAATACATTTTCCACATCTAATGCAATTAATATTGTTTGGGTCTTTAAATGTTGTGATTGAAAATGGACAAATATTTTCACATTTATAACATTCAATACATTTTTTTAAATCAACTTTTATTGTAAGATATGAAATTTTATTAAATACTCCAATATAACCACCAAGTGGGCAAAAATAGTGACAAAATGGTCTTTCTTCAAAAATAAACCAGATTATTAAAAAAAGTAAAACTAAAATTTTGGAAAAATATAGGGGACCAATCAAACCTCTTAAAGATGGATTTATAATAATCTGAGGAATACCTGCTGTCAATGTTCCTGCCGGACATATTTTACAGAAAAGAGTTTCATTTGTTATCAATGGTCCAATAATAACTAAAAAGATTAAGAAACCATATTTTGTCCAGAATAGATAGGGTATTTTTGGTTTTATCTTAAATTTTGTTTTTATTTTATAAAGAAGGTCTTGAAAAAAACCAAAAGGACACATAAAACCACATGAAAGTTTACCTAAAAATATGTATATAAGAGATATAAATCCTATTGTATAAAAAGGAACATCTCTAACGACAATAAGATGCTGAATTGTGCCAACAGGACATGCACCAGTTGCAAGAGGGCAGGAATAACAATGTAGTACTGGAACAGGAACTCTTTTTAAAAAAGGTGATAAAAATGGAATATTAAAAAGGATTGTAAAAATAGTTTGTGTTAAAACTCTAAATTTATTTGTGAAAAAATCTTTAAATTTTAATCTATTCCTATGCATGAAAAACAAATTAAAACTGCATTTTTTAGAACTTCAAGATACTCTTTATTTAAAATTCCATAGATTATTAGTAGAATGATAAAAATTATTAAAATTGGCCTTATATCTAACCTTTTTTTCATAATTTTACTGAATTCCTCCCACCGAACAAGTGAGACTGTCTCACCTGTTCGGTATTTTAAATTGGTTTTAAGATGAAAGTTTTTTAATAATTTCTGGAAGCATAAATGGAAGGTCATCTGGGCTTCTTGAAGTTATTATATTTCCATCAACTACAACCTCTTTGTCAATAAATTCTGCACCTGAATTTATAACATCATCTTTTATTGTTATTGTTGAAGTCATCTTTTTTCCTTTTGTTATTCCTGCAGAGATTAGTACCCATGCTCCATGACAAATTGATGCAACTAATTTTCCTTCCTCATACATTTTTTTTACAAAATCAGTAACAGATTTGTGTGCTCTAAGATAATCAGGGCAATACCCACCAGGAATAAAAACAGCATCGAAATCTTTTGTATTAATTTCTTTACTTGTTAAATCTGGTTTTACTGGAAGATTTCCATATTTTCCATGATAAATCTCAATATTTGGAGCAATAACCTTAACTTCTATCCCTTCTTCTTTAAATCTATAGTATGGATACCAGAACTCATGCTCGTTATAAAGTTTTTCTACAAAAATTGCTACTCTCTTACCTTTTAGTTTCATAAAACTCCTCCTTTATTTAAATTATATCAATTTAAAAATCTATACTTTTAAAAAATTAATCAAGTCTTGTTTTAAATTCTTATAAACTTTTTCACCTTCATTGAAACAATCTTCAATTGCTTTTTTTGAAAAATTCATTGCTGAAGGAAGGGGGTTCTCGGGATAAATTAAAAAAATTTTTCTATCTTTATATTCAAAGATATTTTTATCTATTTTTATTAATCCATCTAAATCTTTTTTTGTTATATCAAAAGTTATCTTCTCAACAAGATAGGAAAATGGAGAAAAAATAAATTTTAATGGATTTGGTTTATATTTTCTATTCAAAGGTTCATGAAGAATTCCTAAAAATTTTTTATCATCAGTGGCCTCTATTAAATATTTTATTGGGAAGGTGTGTTCAATTCCTCCATCAATTAAAATTTTCCCATTGTAATTTACTTCAGGAAATATTTTTGGAATAGCACTTGTTCCAAGAATTGCATATTTTAAATCTTCTTCTGTCTTAATAATCTCTATTTTAGCATCATTAAATTTCAATTTTTTATTCGTAAATATCAAAATTTCTCCATTTTCAATTTTAGAAAAAATTAGATATGTTTTTTGAGAATCTTTTATCTTTTTAAAAAAATCTTTATTTTTAGTAAGATCATCAACAAAGTTTAAAAACTTATCTATATTATATTTTGTAGAAAATATTCTTTTATAAATAAATTTTCCGTCCTCTTTTACAACTAACCAAAAATTCATCAAAAGTTCAAAATCATCAATAATTAAAGGAACAATGTTTATGCCACCTACTGAAGTTCCAGCAAGTGAAGAAAAACTTAAATCAGGATAATCCTTTTTCAGTTCATATAAAAATTTAACACCAAAAGCCCCTTTTGAACCTCCTCCTTCCCAGCAAAGCCCAGCCATATTTTTATTTAAAAACTATCTCTTTTATTATATTAAAAGCATAATCAAGTTCTTCTTTTTTTACTTCTCCCATATGACCCATTCTGAAACTTTTTCCTTTTAAATCCTTTATTCCACTTGCAACTGTTATTCCTTTTTTACTTAAATCACTTCTAAAGGTTTCGTCATCAACTCCATTTGGATATAGAAAAAGAGAAAGAGTTGGAGCAAGATATTTTTTATTTCCAAATACACTAAATCCTATTTTCTCCATTTTTTCTCTAATAAAGTTTGCATTTTCAAAATGCCTTTTATATCTTTTTTTAAGACCTTCGGATAAGATTATTTCAAGAGATTTCTTCAGTCCAAAAGTGTAATTGGTGTTATGAGTTGCAAAATATTTTGTTGGGTCATCCATTGTGACTTTCCATCTTAGAAGGTCTCCATAATAATATCCAATTTTACCTAAAGATTTCCTTTTTTCTAATGCTTTCTTAGAAACTGCAAGAATTGCAAGTCCAGGAGGTACAGAAAGTGCCTTTTGAGAACCAGTTAGAATGACATCAACTCCCCACTCATCCATTTTTTCTTCTACACCACCAGTTGCACAAACTCCATCAAGAATAACAAGAGAATCAGGTGATACTTCTTTTATAACTTTCATAAAATCTTCAACTGGCGCAAGAATTCCTGTTGAAGTATCAACATGGGTGATTGTTATAATAGAAAAATTTTCTTTTTTTAACTTTTCTCTTAGTAAATTTAAATCAATAACTTCTCCCCATTTACTTTGAATAAAATCAAATTGAAAACCATCCTCATCAAGAATTTCCAAAAATCTATCACCAAAAAATCCATGAGATAAAACAAGGGCTTTCTCGTTTTTACCAAGAAGATTTTTTATTGATATTTCCATTGCAATTGTTCCAGAACCAGGAATTATAAAAATTGAACTATTTTTTGTTCCAAAAATTTCCTTCAAGTATTCAATTGATTTTTCAATATAAGATGCAAAACTCTTACTGACATGAGAAATTGGCTGTTTTGATATCTCCTTTAAAACTTCTTCATTTACTGGTGTTGGACCAGGAATCAATAATAGTTCTTTCATTTAGACCTCCTTTACTTTATTATAAAAATAATATCCTATCTAATTAAAAATATAATTGAACTTATAATAATTAAATAGAGAGAAAAATATATAAATTTCTTATTTTTAATAAATCTATAAAATATTTTTATTGAAATAATTCCAAAAATAAATGAAGAGATTGCGCCGATGAGTAAAACAGAATAATTTATATTGAATGGATTTTTTATATATTCATAAGTTTTAAGTAACCCTGATAGTAAAATTGCTGGAATTGATAGAAGGAATGAATATTTAAAAGCCTCTTCATCTTTAATGCCAAGAAGAAGTGCTGTGATAAAAGTGAAGCCACTTCTTGAAATTCCAGGAAAGATGGCAAAACCCTGTGCTAATCCAATTAAAATCGAGTCAAAATAATTGATATTATCCAATTTTTTTGTTCTTTTATTCTTAAAATAGAATAATAATAAAAATATTGATGTTATTAAAAAGAAGTATGGTAGATATCTTATAGTTTCAAAACTTTCTTCAAAAAATGATTTAAAGGCTAAATATAAAATTCCTGTTGATATTGTTGAAATTAAAAGTAAAAACAATAATTTAAAATTTTTCAAACTTTGTATTATCAACTTTCTAAAATAAATAATAACTGCAAATAAAGTTCCAAAGTGTAAAATTACATCAAATAGAATTTCAGGTGGTTTTATTTTTAATAAATCTGAAAATAAAAGAATGTGTCCTGATGATGATACTGGCAAAAATTCTGTTAAACCTTGAACTATTCCAAATATTAAACCATGAAAATTATTCATGATTCAACCAATTTTTTCACTTCATTTTCAATATCTGAATATACTTTTTTATTGTAAAGAGATATAACATAATCTTTAATCTTATCTAAAGAATTGTATATATCATCCTTTGAATTTATTGAATCTATTATAACTTCAATCTTTTTTATTTTATCCTTCAATATTTTTTTTATAATCTCTTTAATCTCACTTTTTATTTTTTCAAGTTCAATCTTTAAAAAAGATAACTTAACAGGAGTAAATTTATAATCCTTATCAATGATATGAAGATTTATTGACGAATTTTCCATCATAATTAATTTTGCAAATGATATGATTGATATTGATTCACTTTCAATAGATAATGGTGATTCAAAAATTACCTCTCCGTCCTTAATATCTTCAATCATTCCATCATATAAAATGATAAAATCTGATGTCATATTAGAAATTATAAGAATACCAGTCACTTTCTTTTCAGCAAGCGAATCTATAAATTGTGAAAAATCTATAACTTTAGCATCAAGGTCTTTATAAAGTATCTCTCCGAAATATAAAGATAAAATAGGTATGATTCCCTTTCTATCAATTTTATATAAAAAAATATCTTTTGTGTTATTTAAAAGAAATTTATTTTCGCCCTCATCTCCAGATATTCTATTTCCATTTTCATAATAAACTTTATATACTGCTTCTCCATTAAGAAAATATACTAAATAATAGTTTGGCTCATCTTCCCATAATAAAACTCCATCAATATTTTTAAAACTATTATTGATAAACTCAAGATTTAAATATTTATTTCTCTCATCAGGTTTTATCGTTCCAATTATCTTTCCAAGTTTTTTTATAATTTCTATGTCCTTCATCCTACCTCCTATTTTATAACTTCTCCTTGATTAATTGATAGGTAAATTAAATCCAGACCATCTATTTTACCATCTGAAAAAATATCAAAATTATCCATAAAGAGTTTATCTTTACTTGTTACTCCAAAATGTTTTGAAAAAATATAAAAATCTTTTTTATTAACTATTTCATCAGAATTATAATCAAATTTTTTATCCTTATATATAATAAAAGTTGGGTCATTTGAATTGATAAAAAACTCTGTATTATTAACTTTTTTGAAAATTAATGAGTCCCCATTTTTTACTTTAAAGATTCCAATGTTTCTATAATTATCAAAATATTTTGCATTTTCAGGAATCAAATTATTTGAAAATCTCAAAATTATATCTTTTTCTTTTCCAAAATAAATAAGTTCTATTTTTTCTTCATATTCTTTTTTAAATAGATATGAAAATTCATCAATTAATCTTATATCTTTCTCATAATTTAATTCATCAATTCTATATATCTCACCAACTTCCTTTGTTTGATAGATAAATCCATCATCATATTTACTATATTTTGATAAATCAATCTCTTTATTAAAGTTTTCGCCTTTTAAAAGGTTGTATTTCAAAAATATTGAATCATTTTTAAATGAATATTCAGAATAAGTTGAGGTTGATATTGAAAAAGAATCATCTTCAAGAAAATATTTTAAAGTTGGATCACCAAAAAGGTTAAAAGTAAATGTGTTCATTTGTGCTGCTTCAATTGGATCTTCTTTATCATTTTCAAAATAGTTTTTATGATAATCGATAATACTATTCCAAAAAGCATCCCCAATTGTTTGATGTAAATCAATATAATTTTTTACAAAAAGATAGTTAATTGTTAGTAAACCACCATCATCAGGTTCTTTCCAGTATGTTGGACCCCAGGATATTCTTGTTGCACCAATGTAAGCGCTTCCACCTTTAGAAAGAAACTCTCTTGAAAGATTAATATCGCTTTCAGGAAATGCAGTTAAACAGGAAGAAGCAAATAGAACTCCTCCTTTTAAACCTGCTGGAATATCTGCAATATTAAATAAAATATATGTTTTTGATTCACTTTCATTAAAAATATAATCTGAATCTTTGTCATTCCATACCATTCTTGCAACTGAGTATGGATTCCCATGAGCACTTATATTAATAAATCCAAAAGTTTTTTCATTTAACAGATTTGTTATATTTTTATTTGATAATGAAAAATCACTCACATATGATGAAGGTAAGGTTCCTTCCTGTTCATAAATTCTTATTGGTGTTATCCCATTTTTTATAATAAAATCATTTATGATTTTTTCCATAAAATCAGCACCATCTTCATTTTCAAGGTTTCTATCATACCAAACCTCGCCTTTAAAAGCAAGATAAGCACCAATTAAAAGAGCACTATTTTTTTTATTAAAAGGTAATTTTTCAAATTCAACAAGGTTTGAAAAATATTTTTCTAAAGATAATTCACTATCAAGAGGAACTCTTCCAACTGAAACAAAATGGTCAATTTCTATATTATCATCAGGATATTCACCAAAATTACCATCTTTATCCTTATCAAAATCTTCAAATGGATCAACAAAATAAATATCAGATGGTGTTTCTACAAAATCTCCATCAAACTGATCGTGAATCTTATCGCTTCTTGGCATGAATCTTTTCATTGGGAATACACTATCAGAACCAATTATGAGTAAATATTTTATGCTTAAATTTTCGATATTCTGTCTTAAATAATCTCTTAAACCTTCAACTTTATCACCAGTAATAGAGTTTATATTTAAAACTACAACATTATAACCTTCATTTTCTTTAAGTTCTTTAAATTTTGCAAAAGAAGGTGGTAATTTTGATGCTTCAAAAACAAGAATTGTATCTTTCTTTTCTCCATAAGATTTTGAAGGAACATAAAAAGATATTAAAATAAAAATTATTAAGAAAAAAATAATTTTTTTATAATAAGTCCTAATTCTCAAAATTCCTCCTTTAAAAAACCTAACTGAATTATATGAAATTTTAATCCATTTTTCCACTTTTTAATATAAAACTATTTCAAACTTTATAAACTAGACAGCCTATTTTCGTAAAGAAACTTTATTTCATTAACTTACCACCTTTGTAAAGATCTATTCTCTTAGTGCCTTAATTTTATATGTTTAACCAAATGATTTATTACAGAACCATTTCTAATATGAATTTTGATGTTATAATTAAAAAATTAGGAAATGGTGAATTTTATAATTAGTGATTATATTGTAGTATCAATGAAAAAAGCAGTTTATGATAAATTGAGAGATGAAACCTTTTTAGAAAAGATACAAGAATGTAAAGATGTTGTTGCATTTGGTAAATCAAATGCTTTAAGTTTTATAAAGAATTAAAATTTTCTAAAATCTTTAAGATTTCTTTTTTAAATTCTGGAATTTTATATTTAATTAAATCCCAAATTATTTTAATTTCTACACCAAAATATTCATGAGAAATAATGTCTCTTAATCCTGCTATTTTTTTCCAATCAATATAATTATATCTATTTTTAAAATCATCCTGTATGTTTTTTACTGCTTCGCCTATATTTTCAAGACATTTTAAAATAGCAT
>JBAMLT010000270.1:1613-1965 GCA_039793425.1 Caldisericota bacterium | reverse complement strand
AGCAATCGAATAATTGATATGATGGGTGGTGAATTTTTGAGGTAAAACCTATCTGTCACATTGACAGGGATACCGTATTTGTAGAAAATTTCTCTAACCAGATTTGAATATTCACTTATACCATTTATCGCAATGCAGATTTTACTTAAATCAAGTTCTGGATTTTGAATTACTTTATGTTTAATTATTCTTGCAATTATTTCAATTTCTTCTCTTGCATCAAATCCAGAAAACTTATAAATGTTCTTTGCTTTGAATTTTTCTTTTGAGCTAATATTGAATAATTCATTCTTTATTTTTTTTCTGAAATCTTGATTATTTCCATGCTCATCTATAACCGAAAAAGAAAATC
>JBAMLT010000270.1:1185-1603 GCA_039793425.1 Caldisericota bacterium | reverse complement strand
AAGAGGTTTTCAAATATTTCTTTATTGCTCTCGCTGAAATCAAGTGTAACTATTGTCTTTAGATTATTAATCTTTGAAAGTCCTTCGATTAATTTCAGCTCAGGTCTGGTAAATTCATTAAAACCTGAAATCAGGAGATAATTCACTTCACTAAAAACATTTCGAAAAGAATTTTCAATTTCGTTTTGACTCATCAAATTTATTCTTAAGTAAACATCACCTGTTTCAAAAAGTTTTAGTTGTTGTAGTAGAATTTGATATTCAGAATAAATTTTGCTCAAATCACTCATTTTGTATTTATCATAATCAGTAAAATTTGAAACTTCGTTTTTAAATGAAGTATCTGTAAATCCAATTTCCTTTAAACGAGTAATTACATTGATTATAAGTTCAATTAAACCATTTGGAATGAATTTTC
>JBAMLT010000270.1:297-1175 GCA_039793425.1 Caldisericota bacterium | reverse complement strand
CTTTAACAGTAAAATATTCAAGTTCAATTTCTGTAAGAATTTTTTTAATCAAAAAATATTGTAATGAAGATGAAATTTTAGTCCAGCCAATAAATTTGCCTTTAAAAATTTCTTCTGCAAGATCACCAATTGTAAAAATATTTAATCTCGGAGTGGCTTTATTGGGTGAAAGCTCAGTCAATTCACGAATTAAATATCTTACCTTTCTTCTTGTTGGAACAACATAAATAAAAGAGAAAAAATCCTGCCGTTTAAGTCTGGAATTTATTTCATCAAAAGGATTGAAATTTCTTTCCTGTGTTTTGGTATAGAGATACATTTATTATTTCCTTTTGCTAAGAATTAGATCAGAGTAAGAATTCAAAATTTGATTTTGAGGATTTAATTCTAAAAGCTCTAAAATTTTCTGAAATTCTTTTCTTGCCTGTGATTTTCCATTTATAACTTTGGTTTCAAGCTCAACAAAATTTCCCAGTCCTTTAACTCTATCAAAATGAATTCTTGTATTGAAGAGATGATAAAGGGTTCTATGTTTATCAACCACAACTAATCTTTGTAGAAACCTGTCAAAAAATTTGATCCATTTTTCGGGCTTATCAACTTTGATTACTTCAAAATCAGACCAGCGTTCAGATCCATCCTCAATTCTTTTATAAAAGATAATGGATTTTTCTCCACTTGAATTTCTGATTTTTAATCTGCCGTTTTCAAGTTTATAATAAACATCGATCTGTCTTGACGAATAAATTTTTGAGCCGCCTTCTTTTTCGACAATTTCAATTAATTTTTTGAGGTTTTTAACTGGAACTTTGATTTCGAGATTAACGGGCATGTTCAATTTTCCTTCTATTGATCAATTTTTCTTTGAAAAATTTAGT
>JBAMLT010000270.1:0-287 GCA_039793425.1 Caldisericota bacterium | reverse complement strand
GGGCAGTGAAATCGGAGAAGAGGGAGAATCCTCTACCGATTATTCCAGTTTCATAGAACGATTTTGAAGTTTCGTTCTGTAAAAATCTATAAAACTTTGTTCATAATAACAAAAAGGAGATCAGGAATGATGGATTATCCAGTATTAAAATTAAAAAAAGGTCACGAGAAGAGAGTAAGAGCAGGTCACCTCTGGGTTTATAGCAACGAGGTTGAAAAAATTGATAATTCCCTTCCAATTGGATGTCTTGTGGATGTTATAAACTCAAAGGGTGAATTTGTTGGAAC
>JBAMLT010000269.1:0-1974 GCA_039793425.1 Caldisericota bacterium | reverse complement strand
ACTGGACTAAAGAAGAATTTATTGGCATGAAGGTGCGTGATATTTCTGGAAAAACTTCAAGAGAAGGACAAGTAGTAGAAATTTTAGACAGATATCCAGATGAATTTCCTAAGATTATTGTTGTTCAGTGGAATGGAGAAGCCTCTATTGAATTTGTCATTCATCCGGAAAAAGATGAATTTTTAATGGAAGGATTAAGATTCTTTTGTCCAAGATGTAATACTGAATTGTTAGATCTTTATGACCCAATAGGAAAAAACGCTTGTCCTTCCTGCGGATTAGAACTCTGGACAAATGTAGAAACTATTCCTATTATAAAAGAACCAAAAGAAATTTTGGAGTGCCTTAGTGATTTGGAAAAAAATGATTACTTAGTAGGACAGATTGTAGATGCGGTAGATTTCAAAATCAAAAAAAATGGGTCTTCTAGTAAATTTCATTCACTTGACAGAATCAATTGGGGTGCATCTCCAGGTGCAAGGAAACTAGTCGAAGGGGAATATTTTACAAAAATGCGTCTTTATAGAATAGATCAACCTATCGTAGCCCAATATCTAACGTTACTTAGGAAATCTAAGAATATGAGTATTCAAGATGTGATAAGTAAATTTCCGAAAGAATATTATCATACGGTCGGACATTGGTTTAGAAAGGATTTTGGGGGTTCCATTCCTATACCAGAAGATATTAAATTGCTCAGAAAAGTATTTAATATTCATGATGGTTTACTAAAAATTTTAGAAAGAACTGCTTTAAAATTTCAAACAGTAAAAACCTCAGTTAAAGGTAAAAATCCAGGAGATTATATTAAGGATAGAAATGAAGAAGAATTAATTGCTTTTCTTAAAAAATTATACGTTCCTTTAACCGAATATTTACTGCTTATTTCGAGTGGGAAATAAGAAGAATTTTAACAATAAAAATGTACGTAGGGATATACAAGTGTTAAAGGGATGCAAATTGCAATTATTTTGTCCCCTTTTTCCTTAATAATAGATACTGCGAAATTTAAAAACTAAAAATCATGTTTGACTCAAATGTTTTTGATTGACTAAGGGAAATAAATACTAATGAGTATCATTGCAGTAATTACAACAGCTATAAATATCGTAATATTGTATAAAATATTAATTACTGAAAACAGAGGCTTTTATAACCACCCATAAAAATATAAAACAACACATTCTTCAAATTTATAATCAAATTAATTTGAAAAATTAAAATAATTTAAGAAGTCTATAAAAGTAGTACTTTTAAGAAAACCTGAGTTGCTAATTTTTAAAAATAGATGAGGATTATGGAAAAAGTAATCCATTATCATGTCCCCCAATTCTATTTAAGAATTTTTTCTACCAACAAAAAGAGTATCGGGTTATATCTTATCAAAAGAAAAAATATGTTAAAGAGGCATCTGTTAGAAAACAAGCTTGCAAAAACTATCTATATGGAAAACTTGAAAATTTGCCGATGAAACTATAATCGGACTATGAAAAAATAATCGGTGAAATTATCAAAATACAAAATTATTAGAAACCAAAATAAGGATTATCATTATCTACTGTCATTTATGTTGTTAAGCGAGGTAAGGACTTTGGAAATGGCATATGCTAATAATGAATTTACTAATGTCTTATCAAAGACTGTATTGACATTAGACATAAATATACCCATATTTTTGACATAACAAGCTATTTGCTCTTCGTGATGCAGGCGACATTGTAAAAATTGTGAGCATACTTGTACTGTTTTTTCTTGAACTTTTTAGTACGTATACTCCGAAATCGGGTCCTTGTATATTATTTTCTTTGATATTTAATAAATCTTCAAGTGTTTTACCAACTCCAGTGTCTCCACTTCTATGTGTTTTTACCCATCCCATTTTTTTTAATTTTTAAATAAATTCTTCTAAAGTAACCAAATTATCTTCCTCCTTTTCGCATTCCCTCACGTAATTTTCTATACGAAATATTATTT
>JBAMLT010000268.1:0-15767 GCA_039793425.1 Caldisericota bacterium | reverse complement strand
GACAATATGGCTCTGCCATTCCAATGTGTGTTGTTATTGGTCCATCATAAAAGGTACTTACTCTTCCAGAGGTTCTATCAACAAATTGGTCGCATATGACAAAATCGCCAACTTTTATATTTGGTTGTAAACTTCCACAAGCATTAGGAGCAATTATTCTTTCAACCCCAAGTTTTTTCATAGCCCAAAGATTTGCTCTATATGGAATTTTGTGTGGTGGATGTTCATGATTTTTTCCATGTCTTGGTAAAAATGCAACGCGCTTTCCCTCAATTTCAACAATTCCAATTGTACTTGAAGGAGAACCATATGGAGTTTCAACAACAACTTCTTTTACATTATCAAAAAACTTATAAAAACCAGTTCCTCCAAAAACACCAATTGTTACCTTTTCCATCAACTCCTCCTTAAAAAACTATATTTTTATTATACCAATAGATAAATTTATGGATTTGGAACTTTTGCCTTTCCAAGATCAAAAATATTTATTGTAAATGATTGTATACTATTATCTTCAAAAACAATCATTCCATTTAATTTTGTTGGGTAGTTTTTAAAATCTCCACCATTTATTGTCCAGATTTCATACATAAATTTTGTTTTTTGATTTTGATATATTGTTTCGCCTTCATATACATATTTTGTCGTTGGATAATCATTAACTTTTTCAGTTCCAACCTTTTTAATAGAGACATTAAGAGATCCTTCAGGAGTTTTTATTGATTTGTTAAACTCATCTTTTACTCCATTAATAAGTTCATTAACCATTGAAGAGAAAGATTCAGCAATACTTCCGACCTCTTCTCTTTTTAATTCATAAAAATCACCACCCTCTTCATAACGAATTTTTGCTGTCTTTTCATCCATAAAAATTTCAGCATGAAGTTCTCCACTATTAAGGTCGCTTGCTTTTAGATACTCCTTCTTTCCGTAATTTTCACTTATTATTTCAAATTTTTGGTCATATTTTGCTTCTTTTGTTCGATATTCTGCGATTAGATGAAAACTTTCAATGTCTGAATAATTCTTAATTTCTTCAAAAGAAGTTTTTTCATTAAGAACTATTTTTATTTCTTGCTTTTTTCCTTCTGATACAGATATATTTTCTTCTTTTTCCTCAAAACCTTCTTTTGATGCTTTTAATGTGTAAGCACCCTCCTCAATCTGGACGAAAATATATTTTCCATTACTATCTGTTGTTCCACTTTTTCCATCAAGAGATAAATTAACGCCTTTAATAGGATTACTATTTCCATCAAGAACTGTTACATTGATATCATTCTTGATGACCTTTTTACCACAACCAAAAAAATAAATAGACAATAAAATAATAAGTGTGAAAAAAATAAATTTTTTCATCTTTTTTCCTCCTTAATAAAATTATATTAAAAAGATATAAACTTACTTCCTTTAAGAGTTATTGCCCTTACAATTCTTTTATCATAATCTGCTTCAGTTGGAGTAACTGTTGCTTTAAGAGATATCAATTCTTCAAGTGGCCCACCAATTATCTTTTTTCCTAAGATTTCCTGAACCTGAAATATTCCTGATGAGTTACTCATTTCAATTACAATTTCAATTGGTTTTTCATCTCCTTTTAGAATCAAAACTCTTTCTATTGCAAGAGCAGAAATTGTATGAATTGATAAACTTCCAAGATCATAAGCCATTCTCCCTCTACCCTTTGTCATATCTGTTGCATCACCAATTCCTACCAAACTTGCTTCGAGAGTAAAATCGGGTACATCAGCATCATGAGCATAAATTGAATTTAAAATGAATCCTCTAACCTCTGTTCTATTTTCAAGGTCTTCATAAAATTTTGGAAGAATTCTATCAAGAATAGGTATTGCAAGATATGTAGAGTGTAAAGGATGATTTTCTCTATAGATTTGATTTCCAATATCATGAAGAAGAGAAGATGTCATTACTATTAGATGTTCATCATCTTTATCTCCACCACCTTCCTTTATAAAATCAGGTTTGATGCCCTTCTCAAGGAGAATATCAAGCATTTTTAAGGCTGATGCACAAACAATTTTTGCATGAACCTCACCATGGTCATTATATTTTAACTTTTTAACAGCAATGAAATTTGATAAATCCCAATCTGCCCTTACCTCTGGGTCATTAACCAAAAGATTAAACATTTCATTTGCTTTAGGATAATTCTTAAGAGAATCCTGAATATAGTTTAATGATTCTGTTTCAATAAAATCATAACTTTCAGGAATCTCAACCTCAATGCCAATGTTTTTCAAATTTTTACTTTTAAAATTTTCATTCATTTTTAAAATCTCCTTTTCAATATGATGTCAATATGGTGTCAGACACCATATTGACATAGTTTTCCACAAGACAAAAGATGAACTTACTCAAATTTTCCTCTTGCTTCAATATTATACTTTCCTAAAACTTCGTTATCCCTAACTAAATAAAAATAGTCAAAATTACTCATTACAAGACAAGCATGTACTGGAATAATTGTTATTTTATCGCCAATATTTATTTTAGAATCTTCTTTTATTTTCACCCACCCATGCTCTTCAGATAAATTATAAATTATTGCATTTGGATGTTCTAAAATGTATCCATAAACTTTTTCGCCATCCTCCAAAACATAATCTAAACTTAAAACTTTACTTCCAGCATCAATTATCACTCTATCTTTTGATGGCCTACTTATAACTTGAGATAAAACAGAAAGGGAAACTCTTTCTAATTTAGTAACTCCAAGTTTAACCTGTTTATAATCATAAAAAACATAATTTCCAGGTCTAATCTCTGTCACACCTTCAATTTTTCCACTATAAAAGACAGAAGGTGTTGAGCCAATACTTACAACATCACATTTAATATTATTTTCTTCAAGGATTTTTTTGGCTTTTAAAACTTCATTTGCTTCATCAAAAGATAATTTCTCTCTTTCTTCTTTATTTTTCGCTATATAAACCTGTCCTCCATGAGTGAAAACTCCATTAAAAATTAAATTTGGATATTTTTCAATTTCCCTATATAATATCATTACATCTTCAGCTTTTATCCCGCACCTATGATGGCCTGAATCTATTTCAATTCTAATATATATATTTTGATCTTTAAAACTTTCTGCTATTTTATTCACTCCATATATTGAATCAACCGCAAGAATTAGTTTATTAATTTTTTTTAATAGATTTTTTGCTCTGAGGAGTTTTTTTTCATCAATGATTTCACTTGATATAAAAATATCATCAAAGCCGCTCTCAGCAAAGATTTCTGCTTCTGACAATTTTGAACATTGAATACCTATTATTCCATATTTTTGCTGAATCTTTGCTATTTCAATAGATTTATGAGTTTTAATCATTAGCCTCAAATTTTTACCATAGACCTTTGCAAAATTTGACATCTCTTCAATATTTTTTATTAATTTTTCATAATCAATTATTATTTTTGGAGTTTCAATCTCCTCTATTTTCATAAAATAATTATATCAATTAAAATTTTAAAAAAAGTTTTATAATATATAAGAGGTGATTATGAGAAAAAAGATTTTTATAATTTTAATACTTTTTACTTTGTTGTTAAATTTTTCATCCTGTAAAAATATAAAAAATAAATTTATTTTATTTTCATCAAAAGGGGATTTTTTTATTCTGGATGAGAATTTAAATCTGATTAAAAAAATACAAAAAAACTTAAGCGGTAAAGCACTGATAAGTGAAGTAAACGGTGATATGGTATTATTCAATCTTCAAAGTGAGGATCAACAAAAAAATGGGATTTTTCTATTGAATTTAGATAGCGAAGAATTAACAAATATTTCCGAAGGAATCGAAGGAAAATTTTTATACAATCCAAAATTTTATGATAATGAATATGTTTTATTTTCAGTTAGAGATAAAAATATGTTTGAATCTCTATATATTTATTCATTGAAAGAAAAAAATTTAAAAAATATTTCAAAAGACATAAAAGCATCTTATATTTACCCAATTTTTATTGATGATAAAAATAAAAAAATATATATCCATCTTTTAAAAGAAAAAGAAAATCATTCACAAATTGCTTTATATGACTTAACAAAAGATGAATTAACTGAAAATTATATTAGTTTTGATAACAATTTTTTTATTGCTGATTCAAATGAAAATGGAGAATTTATAATTATTAATTATGATATCAAAAATATTAAGCAAAAAATTCAAATTGTAAATTTAACTAATAATGAATTTAAAAATATTTTTGAGATAAAAAACGGAGATATTTATAATCCAATATTTTCTTTAGAATTAAATGAGGTTATTTTCAAACTCATTCCATCTAACAAAGGAGCAAAACAATCAATTTTAATAATTGATAGAAATGGAAAAGTCTTAAAAGAAATTTTATCTCCTTTTGATAGTGATTTTTATATTATGAAGTCAAAAGGAGATTTAATTTTTATTATGGCTCAGGAAAAAGGAGAGATAAAATATAAACTTTATTCTTTTAATAAGGAAAAGGAGAATATAAATGAGTTAATATCAACCAATAAATTTTTTGGAGGAGATTTACTTATTTCAAAGACAAAAGATAAAATAATGATAAGTGAATTTCAAGATAACATATCAAATAAAGATTACATAATTATGAATTCAGATGGAAACAAGAAAGAAAATATAAATAAAAAATTAAATATTGATAAAATAGACTCAATTATATTTCTAAAATAATAGGTTAAATTAGATTATTATTTCTTTTTTAAAATATCTTTTATTTCCTTTTCCCCTTTGGTTAGTTCTTCTTTACCTTCTTTGTCCTTTAGAAGAAGTAAAGATAAAAATTCACCTACATGAGTTTTTTCCTCTTTTGCAATGTCTAAAAAGACATCCTTTAATTTACTATCTCTTGTTAATGAAGCAAGTTGTTCATAAAGATTAATCGCATCAAGTTCAGCAATTAAACCAATTCTAAGAATTTCATTCTCAATCTCTTCTTTACTTAAACTTTCTAACTTAAATGGAATATTTGACATCATATAACACCTCCATTTTTATTTTACATTTTATAATATAATATAAAAGAGATAATACTTAAAAAATTTTTAATAAGAAAATTGTTTATTAATAAATAAATATTATTAAAGCAATTTTTAGATATTGACATAATGTATTTTCTGATTATACTTTTATTTTAATTTTTATGGAGGTGATTAAAATGGACAAAAAGGATATTTTAGATTTAGTAAAAGAAAAAAATGTTGTTTTTATAAGATTACAGTTTACAGATATACTTGGAATTCCAAAAAATGTTGAGATACCTATTTCAGAACTCGAAAATACATTATATAATGGAATACTTTTTGATGGTTCAGCAATTGAAGGTTTTGTAAGAATTCAAGAATCAGATATGATGCTTCTTCCAGACCCAGATACATTTGCAATTCTTCCGTGGACAGTTGGTGGTGGAACAGTTGCAAGATTAATTTGTGATGTTTTAAATCCAGATGGAACCCCTTTTCTTGGTGATCCAAGATTCATTTTAAAAAGAGAACTTAAAAAACTTAAAGATGAATTTGGATATACCCTAAACGCAGGACCTGAAGCTGAATTCTTTCTTTTTAAAAAGGAACCTAACGGAAAACCAACAACAATAACTCACGACCATGGAAGTTATTTCGACCTTTTACCAATAGACCTTGGAGAAAAAGTTAGAGAAGAGATAGTTACAACTCTTAAAGAAATGGGATTTGAAGTTGAGACAGCACACCATGAGGTTGCAGAAGGGCAGCATGAAATTGATTTCAGATATTCAGATGCATTAAGAACTGCTGATAATGTTATAACTTTTAAACTTGTTACAAAAACAATTGCTTTAAGGTATGGACTTCATGCTACATTTATGCCAAAACCAGTTTATGGAATAAATGGTTCTGGAATGCATACACATCTATCCTTATTTAAAAATGGTGAAAATATATTTTTTGATAAAAATGGAAAATATGAACTTTCTAATGAAGCACTTTACTTTATTGGAGGAATTTTAAAACATGCTAAAGGTATCTGTTTTATTTTAAATCCACTGATAAATTCATATAAAAGAATTGTCCCAGGTTATGAAGCACCTGTTTATATTTCATGGGCATTAAGAAATAGGTCTGCTTTAATAAGAATTCCTTCTGCAACTGGGAAAGGAAGAAGAATTGAGTTTAGATCTCCAGACCCATCCTGTAATCCATATCTTGCTTTTTCAGTAATTCTTGCAGCAGGAATTGATGGGATAAAAAATAAAATTGACCCTGGTGAACCAACAAATATTGATATTTACAATTTAACTGATGAAGAAAGAAGAAAAATGGGGATAGAGAGTTTACCTGGAAGTTTAATGGAAGCAAAAGAGGAATTTGTTAAAGATAAAGTTTTAACTAACTCTTTAAGTGAACATATAATAGAAAAACTTATTGATGCGAAAAACGAAGAGTGGAATAGTTTCAGAACAAATGTAACAAACTGGGAATTAGATAGATATCTTGAGATTTACTGATACCGAACAGAGGAGACTGTCTCACTTGTTCGGTGGTAAGGACACGTTATTTGAACAATTCACCTAATTTTGGTTTGTAACCATTTATAAATTCTTTTACACTCATTATCCTTTTTCCTTCAACTTGAAGAATCTCAGGAATTAATATTTTTTCTTTTGTTTTAATACCAAATGAATCTTTTTTTATAAAAACTATTTCACCCGTAATACCGTTATAGTTTTCACTAATTATAGAACAATCTAAAATTTTTATTCTTTTTCCTCTAAAAAAAGTAAAAGCACCTGGTTCATATGATAAGCATAAAATTTTTCTTTTTAGATAATCACCATTCTCATTAAAATCAAGTTTTTCAAAACTCTCCTCAAATTTAGGAGCAAAGGTAGCCTCACCTTTTTGTTCGATCCAATTATCCTTTCCATTATTTATCAACTCCAATGCTTCATTAATGGCTTCTATACCTAATTTTATTAATTTTTCAGTAAGTTTTGAGTAATTATCCTTTTCATCAACATTTACTTTTTTTTGTAACAAGATTGGTCCAGCATCCACTTCGTTTGTAAGTTTAATTATTGTAACTCCACTTTCTTTTTCATCATTTAAAATTTGCCATCTGATTGGATTTGGTCCTCTATATTTTGGTAGAAGTGAAGGATGGAGATTTATCATTTTTTTTGGGAAAATGTTAATTATAGTTTCAGGAATAATTTTTCCAAAAGAAACAACAACTCCTATATCACCATTATATTTTTTTATCTCATCTAAACTATCTTTCATCTTTATAACTTCAACGAAAGGAATATTTTTTTCCTTTGCAAAGGTTTTTGTTGGAGTTTCAATAAGTTTTAAACCTCTTCCACCAATCTTATCTTTGGTTGTAACAACAAGTGAAATTTCATAATTTTTAAATAGATTTTCTAAAAAAGGCAAAGAAAAAGAATCAGAACCAAAAAAAATTATATTCATTAAACTTTGTTTAATAACTCTTCTGGTATTTTATAACCCTCTTCAATTCTTAATTTTTTTATATCTTTTATTCTATCAACAAATAAGATGCCATCAAGATGGTCAATCTCATGTTGAATTATAATAGATGGGAGACCCTCTTTTATCAGTTCTATTGTTTTTCCAGAAAGAGTTAATGCCTGAACATAAATTCTTTCATTTCTTTCAACATCTCCATAAACCCCTGGTACAGAAAGACAACCTTCTTCAAAAACTAATTTTCTCTCTTTTTTTATTATCTTTGGATTGATAAGAGCATGAATTTTATCATTATCTCTATATATAATTACCCTTAATAGTTCTCCAATTTGAGGAGCAGATAAACCAACAGCGGGTATCTCGCTCTTTATAAGAGTCCTTTTCAACTCCTCAACGAGTTTTTCAATATATTTATCAACCTTTTTTACAGGTTGAGATTTTTTTCTTAGTAATGGATTTCCAATTGTTAAAATCTTACTCATCTTACTCCTTTATAATAATTCTACTATTAAATTTTATTTTATCAAATATGTCTTTGTATCTATCTAAATTCTTTGTTTTTATTTTAATGCTATTATCTTCAAAATAAATTTCATCATCATCACCTTTTATTTTTTTTAGTGGTTCAAGATAGGATAAATCAATATTTTCTATTTTTATATACTTTGTATAAGGTGGAAATTTGGATTCTTTTCTTCTTTTAAGTTCTTCGTTTAAAAAAATATACGGATTTTTTAAATTAAATGCTTGAAAAATATCATTTTTGGGAAACTTTGTCTGTATAAAAATCTTCCCATTTTTTATACTACTCTCCTCAATAACTCTTAAAATTAAATAAAATACATTCTCATAAGAATCGTACTCAGGATAATTCATTACAAAATCAATATTAAGAAAAATAAAAATAAAATTATCAACTTTCCTTAAAAGGGGTAAAATCATATTTGTTCCAATAAGAATATCTCCATTTTTTAAAAAATCTTTTTCAATTTCTTCTCTTTTCTTTTTACTCCCCTTTGTAATTGATTCATCAAGTTGAAGTACATTTCTATCTTTATAAATTTTTTTTACTCTTTCTCTAACCCTTTCTGTTCCAGGTGCTATAAACTTCATAGTTATGCCACCACAAACAGGGCAGATATCAAATAAATTTTTTTCAAATCCACATATTTTACAAATAAGTTTATTTTGTTCAGAAAAATATGTTAATGGTACTTTATCAACAGGACATTTTTCTATATATCCACACTCATCACATACAAAATATGTAAAATAACCTTTTCTTGGGTAAAAGATAAAAATTTTTTTATCCTTATTTTTATCTATGATATTTTTAACTTCAGATGTTATCAAAAGGTCTTCTCTATTATAAATAATTTTTATATTCTTAAATGACAATCTCTCTTTTTGAACTAAAATATTTTCTCTTTTTATCTTTAAATTAAGTTTTAAAGATGGAAAATAGGCGCAAGTTATAATTTTTTTATTACTTCCCTCAATATAGTAGGAGATTAACTCATTGATATTAAAATTCAAAAGTTCTTCAATATCTTTGAATCTATCCTCCATATCAATTATTATTAATTTTTCATCTAATGGAAGAAGAAGCGATACCACCGTTCCAATTATTAATTTAACATAACCTTCTTCAATTCCTTTAAATACATCCTCTCTTATCCTTTTTCCAAACTCACCTGTAATTTTATATGTATATTTTTTAATCTTACCAGGAAGAAAATTATAAAAGTCATCAACATTTATTCTTTCAGGAAATATAACTTTAACTTTATTCCCTGTTTCAAGTGCTTCATCTATTATTTTTAGATAATAATTCCATCTATCTATATAATTTAAACCCCATAATACAAGTTTATCTGAAATGTTAATCTCTTCTTTTTTAGTTTCATTTAATCTTTCTAAATCTTTTTTTATTAATTTTTTTTCTTTTTCAATTCTATAAATTTTTTCTATACACCCTTTATTTTCTAAATCTCTAATAAGATTTGAAGAGAAAAATTTTTTTAAACTATTTAATTTAATCTCTCCTCCATTTTCAAGAATAAAATTTATGCATTCAATTTTCTTTTTTTCACTTTCTTTAATTTTATTCTCATATCCATCTTTTAAAATTATCAATTCTTCGCCTTTTTTGCTTTTACCAAGAGGTATAAATTTTTTTAATAAAGTATTTATTGGTATAAAATATCTATCTTTTAATTTAAAAAGAACAATTATTCCATTTTCATCTATAATTTTATATTCTGATACAAAACCAAAAATTCTTTTTAGTTCTTCTCCCCTTCCATTAGATATATTTACAATAAGCCCTTTTTTTAATTTATTTCCCTTTCCAAAAGGAACAAAAACTCTTTTTCCAATTTCAATTTCATTTTCTAATTCTTCTGGGACTGAAAATGAATATAGAGGAAAATCTCTTTTTAAAGGTATATCTTCAATTAGAACATCAACTATTTTATTTGATAAGTGATTTAAATAGCGGGACAAGGTCAAGTTTTTCCCAGGGATAATCCTCCCATCCAAAGTGCCCATAAGTTGCGGTTTTTCTAAAAATAGGCTTTCTTAAATCAAGTTTATTTATCATACCAAGAGGAGTAAAGTCTATATTTTTCTCAACAAATTTTTCAATCTCTTCATCAGAAACTTTTCCTGTTCCAAATGTATCAACAAATATCGCAACAGGATTTGCTTTTCCAATAGCATATGCAATCTGAATTTCAACTCTATCAGCAACTCCAGAAGCAACAATATTTTTTGCAACATACCTTGTCATGTATGAAGCGCTTCTATCAACTTTTGTTGCATCTTTTCCAGAAAAACAACCACCACCATTTTTTGCCATACCACCATATGTATCAACAATTGTCTTTCTCCCAGTTAGCCCAGTGTCACCTTTTGGTCCACCAATAACAAATCTTCCTGTTGGATTTATATAATATTCTGTATCCTTTAACATTTCTTCTGGGATGACATCTTTAACAACATATTTAATAAGATCTTCTCTAATTTTTTCTAATGGAACTTCAGGGTTATGCTGAGCAGATAAAATTATGTTTGAAACTCTTTTTGGTTTTAAGTCATTATATTCAACTGTAACTTGTGATTTACCATCAGGCCTTAAATATGGTAAAACTCCATTTTTTCTTACTTCAGATAATTTTTTCACAAGTTTATGAGATAACATAATTGGCATTGGCATATATTCTTTTGTTTCATTACAAGCATAACCAAACATTATTCCCTGGTCACCTGCACCAAGTGTTTCTTCCATTTTTCCTTCTTTTGATTCAAGAGATTTATTAACTCCCAGAGCAATATCTGGTGATTGTTCCTTAACAGAAACTATAATTCCGAGGCTTTCATAATTAAAACCATAATCTTCTTTATCATACCCAATTTCTTTAACTACATTTCTTGCAATTTGCTGAAAATCAATTCTTGCTTTTGTTGTTATTTCTCCTGCAATATGAACTAAACCTGTGGTTACTATAACTTCACAAGCAACTCTTGAATATGGATCAACTTTCAAACATTCATCAAGAACACTGTCAGCAATTTGATCTGCTATTTTATCTGGGTGCCCTTCTGTTACTGATTCAGAAGTAAAAAGATATTTTCTCATAATAATACCTCCTATTTAGTATCTCTGGGAGAAGATAACCTTCTTATCTCCCAGGCAATTATTGAGCCTGCTGGATTTAGCACCTTAAATCTTTGCGATTCAGGTTGCTGGGTTTCTTAGGGCCAGTTCCCTCCACCTCTCAGGATAAGAAGGCTCTTTAAAAATTATAACTATTTTTCAAAATATTTCAATATAATGTATAACTCAACAATATAATTAGTTGCTTTTTCAATTATTTTTAAATATAATATGTAATAATTTTATTAAATTGACTTTAAAAAAATTTGGAGGTTTTTGTATGAAAACAAAAATTATAATTTTTATTATAATTTCTCTTTTTGTTTCTTTAATTTTTAACTTGAATGGATTTTTTAGTAAGAAAAATTACGCAATAACATACACAAGTGAGGTTTGGGTTGATGATGATTTTAATATTTCAACTCCTGGTTGGGGCACAACACATTTTTCAAAAATTCAGGATGGAATAGATGCAGTTGATATAGGTGGAACAGTTAATGTTTATCCTGGTACTTATAATGAAACCGCATCCAATAGATATTTATTTAATGGAACTGGTCCATATCAATTTGGTTTGTTTATTAATAAAGATGGCATAAAAATTCAAGGAGTTGATGGAAGCGGAAATCCAATAATTGATTATAATAATGTCTCAGCCTCTGTAAAAACAAATGCTACTAATTCTTTTGGTTATTCGGGAATTTTCATTGAATCAGATAATGTAACTATAACTGGTCTGGAGATATTAGATAATTATGTTGGTGGAAATATTAACAACAATAAAACAATTGAAGTAATCGGTGATGCCTTTACTTTAAAATACTGTAAGATAAATGTAACTAATGGTGGTTCAGTTTATATAAATGATTGGCGTGCTACTGAAACAACATCACATGTAAAGAGTTATACAATTGAAAATAATTTATTAATGAATGGTTCAAGTGTCGACATCTCAAATGGCGCAGGTCTTGAAGGTTATGTATATAATAGAAAAATTATTAATAATAAATTTCAATTAAATATAAATTCAAGAGCAGTTATAAGTTTCAATGGTTCTGGAACAGGAGTACCCTGGTATGTTTATAGTGTAGGTGGAGCTATTATTACAGGTAATGAATTCTCAGAAGGTTATATTTTTATTCGTGCTCGTGGAACTTATGATAACTTACAATTTGATTGGAAGAGTTATTTCGAAGATAATAATTATAATGATGGAGCAGTAATAACTTTAATTTCGCAAGATCCTTTTGAGGTCAAAGAATATTCATATACTTCAGGTTCATATACTTTTAATCATGTTAGAAGAATTGGAGGAATAATTCAAAAAGAAATAGATGAAGTAGCTGAATCAGGCGATACTATTTTAGCATTACCCGGAGAATATAGAGAGCAGGTTATAGTAAATGAGAGTTTAAATCTAATTGGAGTTATTAAGAATTCTAATAAGCCAGTTATTAAAAAACCAGATAATTTTAAAACATTTAAGATTCCTGAACAATCAGTAGTTGTGGGAAATTATATATGGCAACCACTTGTTTTTGCTTTTGGTGGAGTTGTTGATAGTGGAGGAAATGTTAGTGGCTCCGGAACAATTGATTTTAATATATCTAACTTTATTATTGATGGTGAATTAAAGAATCCATCAGGCACCACACCTGTTTCTGCTGGCATTTTATTAAGAAATGTAAAAAAACAAAATGGACAATCAGTTATTTCAAACAATCTAATAAAAGATATGTATCCAAATGGTCATAGAACTTTTGGGATTATAGTTTTTGGTGATTCAGATGTTCTTATTGAACATAATGAAGTTAATTTATATGGAAGAGGTGGTATTCAAGCAAGTGGAGATAAAAATTTGATAAGTGGTTCATCAAATCCAACTCCAAACGCGATAATTCAATATAATAAAGTTAAAGGACCAGGTTCAGGTTTGGAAAATTATAATTGGGCACAAAATGGAATTCAAATAAGTTGGAAAGCAACAGGTAAAATTCTTCATAATTCAGTTTCAGGTAATTATCATCCAACAGGTGCAAGTAGTGGTATTATAATCGCAGCATCAGATAATGTGGAAGTAGGTCATAATGATATTTTTGATAATGATAATGGAATTGCAATATGTGGTTATATGTGGAATGTAAATGGTAATACTGCAGATGGAACATATATTCACCATAATAATATTTATCAAAATTTAATAGGAATAACAGTTCAGAATAAATCAATTAATACTAATATTGAATATAATAATGTACATAATAATAAAACAAATGGAATTGAAATCTGGCAAATTCCTAATTATTCTGGTTTAACTGAAAATATAATAATTAAAAATAATGTTATTTCTAATAATAATAGTCAAAATGTTAATAGTTCTGCAGGTATATATATAAGTAGTGGTATTCAATCAAAAGATGTTTTAATAAATTATAATATTATCTCAAATAATAATAAATATGGTGTTAGAAATGATTCAACAAATTTAGTAAATGCTAAATATAATTATTGGGGAAAACCCTCAGGTCCTTATGATAATAAAACTCTTCCTAATGTTCCAAATTATAATAATCCCTATAGCGAAGTAGATAATGTAACTTCATATGTTGATTATAAACCATATTCATTTGATGAAAATTTTAATAAAATTGGTTATTCTATATATGCAAAAGCAACTTCTGGTGGAACGATTACTCCTTCTGGAAATATTTTAGTTGAGGAAAATAATGACATAACATTTCAAATAACTCCAGATACAAATTACAAAATTCTTGATGTAATAGTAGATGGAGAATCTAAAGGACCAATAAACTCTTATACCTTTGAAAAAGTTACAGCAAATCATACAATTGAAGCAAAGTTTAAAAAAACTTATTCTATCTGTGGTTATAAATGGAATGATATTAATAACAATGGAACTTGGGATACAGGAGAACCAGGACTATCTGGTTGGACAATTTATATTGACTTAAATAAAAATGGTGAATTAGATAATGATGAACCACATACAACAACAGATTTAAATGGTCATTACTGTTTATCAGGAATAGAACTAGACTTTACTAACTGGTATGAATATCCAAATAATCCTGTTTTTGATCCACAAAGTAAGGCTTATTATCCAACTATTGTAAAAATTTCAGATACAGATTATAGAATGTGGTATGGTTCAGATACAGGAGTTGGTTATGCAGCTTCAACTGATGGAATAAATTGGACAGAAATTCAAAACCCAGTTAGTGGTCTATCTTCAGGTGCTAATCATCCATGTGTAGTTTATGATAGTGATGGTTTTGGTGGAACTGAATATAAATTCAAAATATGGTACTGGTCAGGTATTGGAAATGTAGATAAAATAGATGCTATAAGAACAGCAGTTTCAAAAGATGGGATAACTTGGGAAAACGATCAGGTAATTCAACAACATGCATCTAATAAATCTTTACAGATAATTGCTGGTTGGGGTATTTTTGATAATTATTTTTATCATCTTTATGGACCAGCACATATAATTTATAATCCAGATGGAACTAACACTGGTTCTAATACACCAGATGATAAGAGTGATGATGAACCGATGTCATATAAATATATAATGTATTATGATACATCAAGCGAAGGGACATCACCAGAAAAATCAGAAGAATGTATTGCTCTTGCTTACTCAACAGATGGAATTTACTGGATAAGGTATGGTGATAAACCTATTCTAATTCCAAGTGGGAATAATTCTGATTGGGATGGTAAATATATCACTCGCGGAACAGTTATAAAATTAGATGACGGGACATATGGGTTATGGTATTCAGGCGGTCTAAGTGATAGTAATGATGGCATTGGTTATGCCTATTCATTAGATGGTATAAATTGGATTAAATCATCATCCAATCCAATATTTCATCAAAATGATGGTGTCGATTGGAGAAATGATAGAACTTATACTCCAATAGTTATTAAAGATGGTTGTTCATTTAAAATGTGGTTTAGTGGTAAAGATAAAACCAATGGCAATTATACTATTGGATTAGCATATCTTGATAATACATTTAGGATTAGAGAAATATTAAAATATGGATGGATCCAAACTTATCCATCCTTTGGTTATCATGATATCACATTATGTAATGATGTAACAGATATTAATTTTGGAAACCATTATATTAATGCTGACTTATCAATAACAAAAGATGTATCTCCTATAAATCCAAACCCTTATGATACTATCATATACACAATAACAGTAAAAAATAATGGACCTGATAAAGCAGTTAATGTTATTTCTTTAGATAATATTCCATCAAATATTACAAATGTTAATATACCGGGAAGTTATAATGGAAATCCAAATCCAACAAAAGGTAATGTAATTATTGTTGGAGGAGTAATCAATTGGGATATTGGAAGTTTAGAAAAAGATGAGGAGGTAACCCTTGTATTTACTGCAACTGTTACTCAAGTTCCAGTTGAAAACTGTGTATCTATCCAATCAGATACACCTGATCTTGTTACACAAAATAATAATTATTGTATAACAACAAATGTTAATACTTTTGTAATTTCAGGTTATAAATGGAATGATATTAATAACAATGGAACTTGGGATACGGGAGAACCAGGACT
>JBAMLT010000267.1:0-1999 GCA_039793425.1 Caldisericota bacterium | reverse complement strand
ATAGGGTGGTAAAAATTTTTATTAGTTTTTATTTTAATATTTTTAATGGGTTTAAATTCTTTTTTGCCTATCAAAGCAATATAATCGCGGTGAATCCCTAAACAATATTTTTTAACAATACATTTGTCGCATTGAGATACATATGTTATTTCTTCTCCTCTTAAAGTTCTCCAAATGTAAGGCCAAAATTTTGATGGCAAAACACATAAAGGAAAATGATATAATCTTATTTCATTAAAATTCATTACAATCGGATCTTCTAATGCTTTAATAATATAGTTTTTTACTTTTGAATAGCTAATACCCACCTCTTTAAAATTATCTTTAGCCTGTCCCTCCATTTCTTCAAAAATAATTGCTATATCTCTAATATCTTTAATAGGAAATTCTTTTTGTAAAAAATGTAAGATTTTGTCAATATATTTATAGGTTAATTTTGTAATAATAATTCTAATCTCTATTTCTTGAGTATTATTTTTATATTTCAATATATTATGCAACCCCTTAATTGTTTGATTAAAACTTCCTTTTGTTCTGGTTACCCTATCATGAGTTTGTTCATTATAACCATGAATAGCGATTTCTAAAATCAAATTATTAATTTTCAAAACTCGTTTTGCAAAATTATGATATGAAAATAAGCGACCATTTGATGCAATAGCAATGGGAAATAAAGGGAAATTTACGCGAAACCAATTTAGCAATTTCAAAAAATCGGGGTGCATAGTGGGTTCTCCTCCCGTTAAACATAATACATCATTGGGTTTTAAGTTTTTATTTTTCCATCTTTCTGTAATATATTCAAACGAATAAGGGGTTGAGTCATCTAATTGAAAAGAAAAAGGATTAGTGCACATCACACAGTGATTATTACATTTGTTCCAAATAGCAATATCTGGCATAAATAATTACCTTAAATTAAATGTTAAAATGAATTTCATCATATTGAGAAATTTCATCAATCTCTGCATCAGTTACATTATAATATCGAGCCTCATTTAATAATTCTTCCTTAGCTTTTTCTTTAGCTTCTTTCAAGGAGTGTGCTTTTACATATCCCAATACCTCAAAATGCTCTTCACTTTCATAAATCACTACATACTCTTTTTCTTTTTGTTTTTTAAAATCTATTTTAGAAACCAATGTTTTTTTAATTTGTTTATTCATAGCTTTTGGTCTTATATTTATTATTTTTATTTATTTTTATTATTTTTTTAAAAGATTTCATCAAAATTTTAATTATTTATTAATAGTTTTAACAGGTTTTAGTTCAGCGTCGCCATAGCGTTTAATATATTCTTTCCAAAGCCCCTCACATTTATTATAAAGAATACATCCCTTACATTTTTTTGTTTTTAATCTTCCTTTTTCTTGTCGATTACGAATTGCATCTTCGTCGTAAAAATCTGGCGCCACATGTTCAGTATTATCATATATTTCAATTTCATGCAATTCACTAATCTGATTTAAATAATCGGTAAAATAACAAAGAGGGACATAACGAATATGCCAATGAGGAATTTTATATTTTTTACCAATATCTAAACATTTATGAACGTAAGGGGCAATTTCTGAAATTTTAGGTACCAATTTATCAAAAAAATTATAAGCACCGCCATAACTAGGATCCACAAAAATAAATTCTGCATTATACAATCCTAATTTTCTAATATATTCCCCTATTTGAAACAAGTATTTATAATTTTGTTTTACAATAGTAGTATTTGTACCTAAAGAAACATTAAGATGCATCTTTTTAATAATCTCCTTTACGTTTTTAATTCCTTGATTAATTTGTTTAAAACTTCCAGGTACCTGAGTTAAAGAATCATGCAATTTAGCATTGTGACCATGAATAGAAAAAACAATACTATTTAATCCCGCTTTTAAAATCTTTTCAGCAAATTCAATAATTAAATTTAATTTTGTTAAAGGAATAACAATCTCTGCCTGTTCAATTGTAATTTCTTTTTCATCTAAAGCCATTACTTGGCTTAAT
>JBAMLT010000266.1:0-2003 GCA_039793425.1 Caldisericota bacterium | reverse complement strand
ACTTCTCCCCCTAAGTGAAATTAGGGGACATTTTAATTTTTTCTTTAGATTTTTAAGGAAACAATTCGAAACCTTAAATTTTAGCTAGTAAGTGATATTATTATAAAATAGATAGAACCACCACTGTAGTAGAAGTGAAAGATGAGCTATATTTACGAAAAGATAAAAACTAACCCAGAAATTTTAAAAGATTTACCTGAGGGTCAAAATATCGAGTATAAGACGCTTTTCTGGTGGGAAGAAGATAAAAGGGATTGGCAAAGGGAATGTGCGAAAGATCTATCTGCTATGTGTAATGGTGGGGGTGGAGTAATTATAGTAGGTATACGCGATAATGGAGAAATTCGAGAAATTCTAGGAATAAATAGAGATGAAAATCTTGATAAAATAAAAAAGCGGATAATACAGACAATATTTAACTACATTGAACCAAAAATAGAAGTAAATATAGACATAATTAAAACTGAAAAAAGAGAGATATGTATAATTAGTATTCCTGATTGGAAACAGTACGGTCCTGTAGGTTTAATTAATAAGGAAAAAACCTATCAGTTAGAATTTTGGATTCGTAGAATATCTCATACAACTTCAATTTCATATAACGAGGTAAGGATGATGTTTTATGAATGTTTTAGAGGAAGTTTATACAGGAAAAATTTTTTAAAAGAAAATATTGAGTATATTCAAAGGACTTATCCTCAAAGGCCTCTCTTAATACTTCAAGCTATCCCCTATTACTTTGATGAAGATAAAGATATATTTGGAAGTGTAAGTGAGATTAAAAAACACTGTGAAGAATTTTTTAACAAACACTACCCAGTAGGTCCAGTTATATTAGGAAAGGATTTTTATTATTTCGATGTTATTTTCAAAATTAAAGGTATAATGATCCGGTTCATAAAAAATTCTATATTAAGTGGTATCACAGAAATAGACTTAAACGGCTATTTGAATAGCTCTTTCTTTGAAGATGCCTTTGAAAAACGAGGAACAGAGGATATAGTGGATTTTATGAAATTAGAAAAAATAATACAATTTTTTATTAATTTGCTTTATGAATTTTATTCAAAGCCTAATATAAAAGATGTCATATTCTCTTTGACTATTATTCCTGATACAAATAAACCATTAATATTTAGCACGGAATTTCTTTCACCTATAAAATCACCTTTAAAATTTTTATATAAACACTACCATAGATATCTAAACTTTATGGAAAGGATATCTATAGAAAAAGAAAAAGAAACAGTTATAAAAAGGCTTCTTTTAGAAAATATTTGGAATATGTTTGGACTTCCTAGCCCCACATTCTACTTACTAAGCTGATACTTAGTAAGGTGGTAAAAAATAAAGACCTAAATATTTTCAATTTCAGTGCTTCTTCTCTAGAAAAAATTCATATACCTATATCAAAAGTCTGCTTTAAAAAAAAGAATTTCTTAAAAATTTTGAAGTATAATAAGAATGATTTTCCTTAGAACATTTTTAACAAGCAATTTCTACTTTTAAATCACTTCTAAATAGGTGAAATATTAAAAAAGAGCCTTATCACACTTCTCTAAAAAAATTTCTAAAGGTAATATAATAAATTTTGTGTATGAAGTTTCAAAAGAAATTTAAAAATGAATATTGAAAATTTAAAAAATTTGTTAAGATGCCCTCCTTCAAGGAAATACTGGAAAGTATATCTCAAAAGAAAGGAAAAATTTTCTGTGAAACCTTTAATGATGTGGGAAATGGCTATTTTTTGAGAAGAACTTGTTTGTCATTGGATGAATTAATTAGAGTTTAAGAAAACACTTATAGAGAAGTGGTATCCAGTATTATAGGTTGATGGAACTTATTTAAAATTGGGACGAGGATCAGCCGAAGACGTTGAGGTAGTTTATTTTGTTTTGGGTTTGAGAGAGAAAGGATATAAGGTGAGGAAGCAAGTTTTCGGAAGCTATAACAGAGGATTTAAAGGTAATGTATGAAACTTCTAATGAGGGTGAATGGAAGCC
>JBAMLT010000265.1:205-2009 GCA_039793425.1 Caldisericota bacterium | reverse complement strand
AATTAGGATTACAGCAAGAAACTATAAAGATAATAGAGGATGAATTTTCAATTGAAAGATTTATACAAAGGGTAATAGCATTATGCAAACCGAAAAAGTAAATAATTTACCCTTGTATATGAAAGTTACCCGGAAAAAGACAAATGGAATTGTATATACTCCTGAATGGGTAGTTGATTTAATTTTAGATGATATTGATTATAAAAATAACATTTATGATAAAAAGATTATAGACCCGTCATGTGGAGAGGGCAATTTTTTAATAATTGTTGTTGAAAGATTTTTAGATGATTGTATTAAGAATAACTTAAGTTCAGATAAAATTAGAGAAGCATTACAAAATAATATATTCGGTTTTGATATTGATAAAAATGCTATTTATAAGTGTAAAACTAATCTAAATAACATTATTAAAAAGTATGGAATAGATAAAGTTGAATGGAATATTTTACAAATAGACAGTTTAGATAAAAATAAGGTTAAGCAATATTTTAATTACTTTGATTATGTTGTTGGGAATCCACCGTATATTAGAATACAGCATTTGGGAAAGGAGAGACGAGAAAGAATCCAACAAGATTGGTCTTTCTGTAGAAATGGCTCAACTGATATATATATTGCTTTTTTTGAACTTGGTTTAAATCTATTAAAAGAAACAGGTAAATTGGGTTATATCACACCCAATACTTATTTTAAGACAGAAACTGCTAAAACATTAAGATATTATATTATGGAGGAGAAAATTATTAAAAAGATAGTAGATTTTAATTATCACCAAGTTTTTAATGACGCAACCACATATTCAGCAATCACTATATTAGATAAGAGTTGGAGACAAAATAAATTTTACTACTTTAATGGATATAAAGAAAGTGTTAAATATGTCGATGAAATAGAGTTAACAAGTATTGATTATAATAAATGGATATTAGCATCAAACAATGTGTTAAAAAGAATTAAAGAAATTGAAACAAGAGGAATGCCATTAGGAAAAATAGCCCAAATACATGTTGGCATAACAACATTAGCAGATGATTTTTATATTTTTAAAGACCCAATTATAGAAGATGATAAAGCAATTATAAAATTAAAAGATGGTAGAGTATTTACAATTGAAAAAGACATACTGAAAAGAATAGTAAAAGTATCTGTGCTAAAATCACCTAACGAGGAACAAAACAGATGGATAATTTTCCCTTATAAGAAGGTTAATGGAAAACATACAATTATACCAGAAGAAGAATTGAAAAAATTATATCCAAATACATATAAATACTTTCTGGCAATCAAAGATAGATTGTTATTGAGAGATAAAGGTAAAAAAAATCCGGTAGCGTGGTATGCTTTTGGTCGTTCACAAGGACTTGATACTACTTGGGGTAAAAAAATACTTGTTCCACCACTTAGTTTGAAGCCTAATTTTATAGTATGGGAGAAGGAAGAATATACATTTTATGCTGGATACTGTATAAAATTTGATGGAGATTTACACTGGTTAGCAAAACAATTAAATTCAGAAGATATGGAGTTCTATATCAAATATGTAAGCAGGGATTATCAAAATGGATATAAATCATATGCTAAATCTTTTATATCTAATTTTGGAATAATTGGATATAAAAAAAAATATAACGAACTTACATTTTTTTAAAATAGGCACGGTTCTTTGCCTAACACAGCATAAAAGGTTCGTGCCTTATGGCACTTACCCGAATTTTTACTCTGCAAAAACTTCTTTTATGCCGGGACCGTTGTGCACGAAGGAAAAGGTGTTCTTGTTTGCTGTGGGCAGCCAATGGTGCTT
>JBAMLT010000265.1:0-195 GCA_039793425.1 Caldisericota bacterium | reverse complement strand
ATTTTATATATATAAAAAAAAAAAAAAAAAAAAAAAAAAAAAAAAAAAATAACGAACTTACATTTTTTTAAAATAGGCACTGTTCTTCGCCTAACACGGCATAAAAGGTTCGTGCCTTATGGCACTCACCCAAATTTTTGCTCTGCAAAAACTTCTTTTATGCCGGGACCGTTGTGCACGAAGGAAAAGGTGTTC
>JBAMLT010000264.1:281-2015 GCA_039793425.1 Caldisericota bacterium | reverse complement strand
ACTGAGTTTACAGCATCTAATAAATATTTTTTTCTGTTGTGTGCGATTATTACCACGCTTATTTTAATTTCTGACATTAATCAAATACACCCTTAAAACTAACATTACATCTTAATATTTAACATCTAGAAACAATCTCCTTATAAAGATTTTTCCATGTATATGATTCTCGATCCAAAAGTCTCAAACCTGAATTTTTCCTCCTTCAATTCATTTAGAACTCTTTTAATCCTTTTGTGATAAATAGGTTTTGCAAAAAACAGCAGAAAACCTCCTCCTCCAGCACCTATTAATTTTCCACCCGCGGCACCAGCTCTTAATGCTTTTTGATACCAATCATCTATTTTCTTATCTGTGATATTATCGCTTAATTCTCTCTTTAGTCCCCAGTTTTCATTTAACATTTCTCCTAATTTCATCCATTTCCCATTATTTAGAAGATCATAGGTTTTATATGCTAAATCCCTCATTTTATTATAATTCTCTATTTTATCATTCAAATTTTTTTCCTGTTCTTTATGTATTGCTGTAGAATCTCTTTCTCTTCCAGTAAATAACAATAAGAGATGATTATTTAAGGCCAATTTTTCTTCGGTTGTCAAGTGAACAGGTTTTATGGATACTTCTTCATTGTCAAAGAATTCCATAAGCTGTATGCCACCGTATGCTGAAATGTACTGATCCTGTTTACCTCCTGGTTCCTTCAATATTTCTCTTTCTATTTTCACAGCCTCCTCAGCAAGCTGTTCAGGGCCAACTGGCTCCCCTCTCCAAGCGTGAAGAGCATTCAATAAGCCAACAAGAAAAGAACTGCTTGATCCTAGACCCGTTCCTCTAGAAGGAACGTCAGCAATGCTTACTATTTCTATTCCAGGTTTTATGTCAAGCAATCTTAAGGATTCTCTTATTGTTGGATGAATTATTTCATCAATGCTCTTAACTGAATTTTCAACCCTCGAATAAGATATCCTAATCTCATCTGAAAAGAAATTTTTCTTTAGATTTACATAAATATATTTATTAATTGCAGAAGATACAACTGCACCTTTTCCATATTTTTTATAATAGGCAGGTATATCAGTTCCACCACCAGTAAACGTGATTCTTAAAGGAGTTTTTGTCATTATAAATCTGTAATCATAAGCCATAATTTTAAAAAATAAACTTAGTATTTCAACTTTTCTTAGTATAATTTTTAAAATATATATTTTTAATAATTAAATATATAATATATATATATATTTTAAAAATTTTAAGAAAGTATTAATAGTAAAAATCTATCCTCTTCAAGGTTAGTAATTTAAAATATATTAAGGTGATTGATTTGATAAAAAATAGTTTGATTGTATCTGCATCAAATTTAAAAACTGGCATAGGAAGATATGCCTGGAGCCTTTATAAATTAGGTATTTTAGAAAATTTTATACATTTTTCTTATAATGGAAAAAGTGATTTTAAAGATTATATTACTGTTTCAAATCATTGGAGTATCAACACATTTACTAGCTTATACTTAGGTGGTAGTTTTAAAAAATATTTAAAAAAATATAATTTTATACACAGTTCTGCTACAGAAATATTTCATTTATACCAATATAATAAAAACATGGTTGGAACTTTTCATGATTTATTTCCTTTAAAATATCCAAATAACTTTTCTTATTTATATAGAAAATTTTGGGAAAAGAATCTTAAATATATTGTTTATTTAAAAGGAGTAATTACAAATTCCAA
>JBAMLT010000264.1:0-271 GCA_039793425.1 Caldisericota bacterium | reverse complement strand
CAATTATGTTAAAATAGAAGCAAAAGAAAAATTTAAAGATGTAGATTTTATAAAAATCCATTTGTGGGTAGATAATGAAATTTTTAAAATAAGAAATAAGTTAGAAGTAAGAGAAAAACTCAACCTCAATAAAGAAAAAATTTATTTGTTAAATGTTTCTGTAGATAGATTTAGAAAAAACATTGATCTTTTGCCTAAAATTATGAACAAGCTTGATGATCGTTTTGTGTTGATCAGGATAGGGAAAACTGATAGAATATATAATAACTTT
>JBAMLT010000263.1:0-2024 GCA_039793425.1 Caldisericota bacterium | reverse complement strand
ATAGATGTGAAAATCGCTAACCGTTATGCTATTTCCCTCTATTCTTTCACCAATATTTAAATCATTTTTCATATTCACCACTTCCAAGTTTTAAATAATCCTTTTTACCCGCTGGTGTTTTAGGAATTTGAGATACAAAAACAAAATACTTTGGTATTTTATACCTAGCGAGGTAATTTAAAAGATATTTTTTTATTTCATCTTCTGCAATCTTTTTTCTAGAAACTATAAATGCTTTGCCAACCTCACCCCATTTTTCGTCAGGTACACCAATTACGGCACATTCAATAATATCTGGGTGTTTTTCAAGGACATTTTCGATTTCTGTAGGATATATATTTTCTCCACCTGACTTATACATGAATTTTTTTCTTCCTTTAAAATAATAAAAACCATCATTATCCCTTTCTAGTATATCTCCTGTTTTAACAAATTCAACTTTTTCTTCATTTCCTATATATCCAGAATAAATTACAGGACCATATACATAAAGTTCTCCAGTATAGGACTCTTTTCCTTCCTCATCTATTAATTTTAGGTCGACAAATAATGATTTTCTTCCAATCGAATTATTCCTTTTTAAATCTTCTTCATCTGAATAAAATAGATTAGGACCTGCCTCGGTTAAACCATATCCTTGATAAAATTTTATGCCCTTTGATAAAAATGCATTTACTACCTGAGGTGATGACATTCCACCACCTGATTTTACGAACCTAAGAGAATTTAAGTTTTTAAATTTGAATTTTTCAGAGTTTACCATTTCTAGAAATATTGCTGGAACAGCAGATAAAGTTGTAATTTTTTTCTCATCTATTATTTCCATAATTATTTCCGGTTTAAACTTTTCTATAAAAATTGTTTTTCCACCAATTATATACAATGGTAAGGTCAAAACATTCCAGCCACCAGTATGATATAAAGGATATGCAAGCACTGTAGAATCATTATCTGATAATTTCCATGTTATAATCGTATTAAAAGAATTGAAAAGAATTGCTCTAAGTGAAATCTTTGCACCCTTAGGTATTCCCGTTGTACCACCTGTAAAAATTATTATTGCTGTTCTTTCAATATCTATTTCATTCGATTTGAATATTTTTGAAGTCTTTGATTCTAGGTCTTCTAAAAACATAGATTCAATATTAATATCATTTTTTATATCCAAAATTTCGCCATCAACAGTTTTACTAAAAATAGCAAGTTTTGATTTAACTATATCCATTTCCCTTAAAATTTCACTCTTGCTTAACTTTAAATTATGCGGAACAAGAATTGAACCAATTTTCAAAGAAGCAAAAAATAAAATCAATTCCATTGCCTTATTATTAGAAAAAACAGAAATGTAATCACCTGATTTAATACCTTTTTCAGATAATAGAAAGGCTATATGGTTTGCAATTTCATCCACCTGTTTAAACGAATAAACATTGCCCTTATAATCTTCAAATGATATTCTTTCTTTGAACGTATTGCCTACATAAAATGAAAGATCCATATTTTATCCCCACCTTATTACAGTTGCACTCCATACATAACCTGTACCTGCAGCAGCGAAAACAATGTTTCCTTTTTCAAATATTTTATTTTTAATGGCAATATCCAGACCTATAAACTGATCTGCTGATTGGCTATGACCATAATTACTAAGATAGATGGAATTTTCATCGGATAGACCTAAAGATTTTAAAAGCTCGTAATGAAATGATGGTTTCATGTGATTCAAAAAAACCATTTTAACATCTTCTTTTTTCAATCCACTCTTTTTAATTGCATTTAAAATTACATTTTTAAAATTTTTCAATGAAACAGATTCCATTTTCTGCTTGAATTCTTCCTTTGAAAGCAAACTCTCAAGATACGGCCTTTTATTATAACAGTATCTTTCATCAAAAGGTAGCTTTGCTCCACCTGTTATAAGAAGTGTGGCGGCCCAGAAAGATCCATCTGTGAGAAAATCAGAATTTAAAATCAAATTTTTATCTAAATTATTGGATACGATCACTGCAACACCTGCATCAGCA
>JBAMLT010000262.1:0-16276 GCA_039793425.1 Caldisericota bacterium | reverse complement strand
CTAATTAAGATTAAAAAACCAGTTGACTGGGTAAAACCAGAGAAGGTAGTCTATACTAAAGTTTGTGCTGATAGCGGACTTCTACCAACACCTTATTGTAAAAACATAAAAACAGAAATGTTTATAAGTGGTTTTGAACCAAAATATGAATGTCCTATTCATAGAAGTGAATATGTGGATGTTGCAGTTTGTATTGATTCAGGCAAACTTCCAACAGATTGTACTCCAAAAGATAGAATTGAAGTTAGAAAATTTTTAAAAGGTGAAGAACCAAAAGAATATGATGATACTTATTCTTGTGATTTTGATGTTCTTATATTTCCAAGTGGAGTTGTAAAAGTAAATACAATGATAAATTTGACAATTAATTTAAAAAATGAATTAGGTGAAACATTGGAAATTTATATAAATGATTCATTAAGTGTTATTTTAACAAAAAATAATTTAAATTATGCACTATCTTTTGAGAATGAAGGTCTTTATGAACTTTTATTTGTTCTAAAAGATAAAGATGGAAATGAAATATCTCATATAAGAAGGAAGATTCAAGTTAAAAGTGAGTAATCTTTTTGTTTCTTTTTTCTGGCATTTTCACCAGCCCTATTATAAAGACACAATTGATAATATTTATATATTTCCATACACAAAGATTCATTTACTTAAAAATTATTACATGATGGCAAAAATTGTTGAACAAAATAAGATAAAGGTAAATTTTAATTTTACTCCAATTTTACTTGAGGAGATAAATGATTATGAAAAAAATAATTATAAATGCTTAATAACTGAATATAGTAAATTGAATAGAGATTTTCTTATTGAAAATAAAAAAAATATTGTCAAAAAATTATTATCATTTTTATCAATAAACTCAATAAATAAATATGAAAGATTGAAAGAACTATCTTTAAAAAATTTGAATGATTATAATCTTAGCGATATTCTTGATTTAATTACACTATTCAATCTTTCACTTATACCTAATTTTGAAAAGGATGAAAGAATTGAAAAAATTGAACAAAAAGGGGGAAATTATAATGATGAAGATAGGTTTTATATATTAGAAAAACAAAATGAAATTATAAAAAAAGTTTTACCATTATACAAAGAATTATTCAATCAAAATTTGATAGAAATAACAACCTCACCATTTTCACATCCAATAATACCACTGATTATAGATACAGAAATTGCAAGAAGATGTGGTGAGAATAACCTTCCTAAAGAAAGATTTTCTCATCCTGAAGATATATATGAACAGATAAAAATTGGAAAAGATATTTTTATAAGGAATTTTGAAAAAGAACCTTTGGGCATTTGGCCATCAGAAGGCGGAGTTTCAGATGAAGTTATTGATATTTTTTTGAATAATAACTTTAAATATTTTGCAACTGATGAAGATATACTTTTTAAAACATTAAAAACAAATATTAGGGAAAATATTTATAAACCATATTATATAAAAAGGAATAATAATAAAATATCTGTTATTTTTAGAGATAAAACAATATCAGATTTGATTGGTTTTAAATATTCATCAATGAATGAACATGACGCAGTGAATGATTTTATTTCAAGAGTAAATTTAATTAAAGAAAATTTAAAAAAAGATGGGCTTTTAATTGTTCTATTAGATGGAGAAAATCCTTGGGAGTTTTATAAAAATAATGGTTATGATTTTTTAAACCTCCTTTATACTTCAATTTCAAAAGAAAATGGAGTTATTTTATCTACAATAAATGAAATTTTGGATTCTATTGAATCTCAAGAGATTGATCATATAGATTGTGGTTCCTGGGTAAACGGAGATTTTAAAACTTGGATAGGAGATGAAGAAGATAATTTATCATGGGATTATTTAAAAAAAATAAGAGACGATTTTGATACTTTAAATGAAGAAAAGAAGGAGGAAGTAAAAAAACTTTTATTTGTTCTTGAAGGTTCAGATTGGAACTGGTGGTATGGAAAAAGTTATGGGGATAATATAAAAAAGGATTTTGATTATCTATATAGAAGGCATATGCTTTCATTCTATTTATCATCTGGATTAAATATTAGAGAATTTGTATATAAGCCAATAATTTTAAATGATAAAATTTTTATAAATTTGAAAGTAAAGGGCTATATAGAGCCAAAAATTGATGGAAAAATTACAAATTTTTATGAATGGGAAAATGGTTTTTATTATGATAAAGAAGAAAAATTATCAGAAATCTATTCAAATGATAAATTTTTTGAATATATAAAAGGAGGTTTTGATAAAGAAAACTTATATTTATTAATTAAAACGAATAAAAATTATAAGGAATATAAAATAGAGATTAATTTAAACCCTGATAATGAAAAATATAAATTAATTTTTATATTCAATCAAAAAAATGTAACTTTATCAAGTAATCTAAAAGTTAATGTTGAATATTATTTTGATGATGTTTTTGAAATAAAAATACCATTTTTTAAAGAAATTTTTTTCAAAGAAAATACTCTATCTTTCTTTTTGATTTTTTATTTAAACGATAAACCAGTTAGCAAAATTCCTGAAGACGGCTTTTTCATAATTGAAACTGATGAAAGGAATTTAATTTCAGAATGGATTGTTTAATATGAAATATTTTTTAATTATGATTCATAATCATCAACCAATTGGTAATTTTAAAGATGTGATTTTAAAAGCATTTTACAATTCCTATATCCCATTTTTAGAAAAGATTTTAAAATATAAAAATATTAATATTGCATTACACACCTCAGGGATTCTTTTTGAATTTATGGAAGAAAATAACATTAAAGATTATGAGGATATAATAAAAGAACTACTTAAAGAGAATAGAATTGAATTGGTTAGCGGAACTTTTTATGAAGCGATACTTTCTTTAATTCCTGAAGATGAAAAGATTAACCAGATTAAAAAGATGAATGACTATCTTAAAAATAAATTTAACTTTATCCCAAGAGGAATGTGGCTTACTGAAAGAGTTTGGGAACCTGATTTACCAAAATATATAAAAAAAGCAAACCTTGATTATACATTGATTGATGATAATGCTTTTAGAAAATTAGGTTTTGGCGATGAATCTTTAAATCATTATTATATCACTGAAAATGAAGGTTTCACTTTAAACATTTTCCCAATACTTAAAAATTTAAGATATTTAATACCATTTAGAGATATTAATGAAGTTTTTTCTTTCGTAAGAAGTTTTAATGATGATTCTACTATCTTTACCTATGGTGATGATGGAGAAAAATTTGGATTGTGGCCAGGAACTTATGACCATGTATATAAAAATGGCTATCTTGATAATTTTTTAATGAATTTTGATCAAACTGAGGATATCAAAACAATTAAATTTATTGATATTTTAAAAAAAATTCCACCAAAAGGTCGCTTATACTTCAATGTTTCTTCATATGAGGAAATGGAAGAGTGGTCTAATGGTAATTTTAGAAATTTTCTTTCAAAATATAATGAGTCTAATAAAATGCATAAAAGAATGTTATTTTTTAAAAATAATTTAGATAGTTTATATAACGAGTCATACAATTATTTACTCAAAAGTCAGTGTAATGATGCCTATTGGCATGGAATTTTTGGCGGGCTTTATCTTCCTCATCTAAGGGAAGCTATATACAGAGAAATTTTAAATGGGGAAGGTTATTTAGACAAAAAGAATGTTTTTATTGTTGAGGATTTTGATAAGGATGGAATTGATGAAATAATATATAAAGGAAAAACTTTTAATATTTTTATACATAAAAATGGAGCAAGAGCATTAGAAATAGATAGTGTTAAAGATAAGATTAATTTATCAAACGTTATAACAAGATATAAAGAAAATTATCATGATAAATTATTGAAAGAGATAAATAAAGTTGAAACTAATAATTATGAAATCGAAACAATACATAATAGATTCATAATTAAAGATAAAAATATCCTTTCTTTTTTAAAATTTGATAAATATTTTAAAGAAAACTTTCTTTTACATTTTTTGAAAGAGCCTGAAGATTTAAAAAATAGCATTCCTTTAATGGATAAATTTGAATATAAAATAGTTGATTCAAATAAAATAGAATTTTATTCAAATGATATAGTAATAAGATATGAGATTGATGAAAATATAAGATATTTTCTAATAACATCTAAAAGGAGTGAATATCTAATTTTAGAAATGAATTTATATTTTACTGAAGATACTCTAAAAGTAAAAGATAATACGGTAACTTTTGCTGTTAATGATAAAAAAATGTATATTAAATCAAGCGATACTTATGATATTTTAAATGAAAAAATTTTTACAATTTCAAGTTCTGAGAGTGGAATAGAGAAAATTTATCAGGGAACAACAATATTTTTTATTTTTAAATTAAAAAATGATATAAATTTAATTAATATGGAAATAGGAGATTTATATGAAAAATAATCTTTTTATTTTTTTACATTCTCATCTTCCCTTTTCTTTAAATAAAGGGAGATGGCCTTTTGGTGAAGAATGGCTATTTGAGATTTCACTTTCAACCTATCTACCTTTATTAAAAATTTTTCATGAACTGAAAGATGAAAACATTGAGTTTAATTTGAATTTAGGTATAACTCCAGTTTTGATGGATCAATTAAAAACTGAATATTTCAAAGAAAAATTTTTAGAATATATTGAAATAAAAGAGAAAAATGGACTTATTGATTATGAAAAATATAAAAATAATCCCAAAATTATATCAATATTAGATTATTATATGTCTGAACTTAACGATCTAAAAAAATTGTATGAAAAGATAAATTTTGATATTGTTGATGCCTTTAATAAACTTCAGGATGAAGGTTATATTGAAATAGGTACTTCAGCAATAACCCATGCATACCTTCCATTATTAAAATATGATGAATCAAGAGAGATGCAGATAAAAAATGGAGTAATTGTATATAAAAAATATATAAACAAAAATCCTAACATTATATGGTTACCTGAATGTGCCTATAAGCCTGGTATAGAGAAAATACTAAAAGAGGTTGGAATTAATTTTTTTATTTTAAATTATCACTCTTTAATTGAAGAAAGTGAAGAGATTTTTAGATATGGAAGAAAAGATTTAAAGTTTGATCTTAAAAACAAATTTTCAACTCTCTTTTTATATGAAACAGATTATGAACCATATGTATTACTTAGAAATCCTGAAACAAGTGAGAGTGTCTGGTCAAGAGATTATGGATATCCTGGTGATGGAGATTACAGAGAATTTCATAAAAAAAGTGAAAATTCAGGATTTCAATATTGGAGGATAACTGATAAAAATGTTTCACTTGGTGATAAAGATTATTATGATTTTAGGAAAGCAAATGAAAAAGCAAAAATTCATGCCCTTGATTTTAAAAATAATCTTGAAAAAATATTTACAGATTTTAATAATAATTATGATTTGGAAGGTCTTATTGTTGCTGCTTATGATACAGAACTATTTGGGCACTGGTGGTATGAAGGAGTTCAGTTTATTAAAGAGTTATTAAAATTAAGCAGCAATTCAGATATATATAAAACTACAACAACAAAAAATTTAATAAAGGAAGCGCCAATAAAAAAAGGTAAATTTAGCGAAAGTTCATGGGGATTAGGAGGTTATCATTATACATGGCTTAATTCTGAAACTATGTGGATCTGGGAAAAAATTCACGAAATAGAAGATAAATTCATGAACTTAAAAGAAGTTGATTTAGAAAAATTAAAAACCCTTTTAAAAGAAAAATTTTTACTTGAAAGTTCAGATTTTCCATTTCTTGTTACTACATCAACAGCAAAAGATTATGCAATAAATAGGTTTAATGAACATTATAAAAAATTTCTAATGCTTCTTGATGGAAAGATAACACCTGAAGAAATAAATAAAGATGATTTTGTATTTAATGATATTAATTTAAGGAGGTTTTAATGCCAGAATTAAGAAAAGATCCTGTTTTAGGAAGGTGGGTAATAATTGCAACAGAAAGAAGTTTAAGACCTGATGATTATAAAATAGAAATAGAAGAGAAAAAAAATGATTTAAGCAAGTGTCCTTTTGAGGAAGGAAATGAATCTATGACACCACCTGAAATCCTTAGTTATAGAAAGCCTGATACTAATAAAAATGAAAAAGGATGGTGGATTAGAGTTATTCCAAATAAATATCCTGCACTGAGAATAGAAGGAGAACTTGATAAAAGAGGAGTTGGAATGTTTGATATGATGAATGGTATTGGTGCGCATGAAATTGTTATTGAAACACCAAACCATTTTGAAGAAATGAGTGATATGCAGGAATCTCATATTGAAGAAATAATATGGGCATGGAGAGATAGAATTATTGATTTAAAAAAGGATAAAAGATTTAAATATATTTTGATATTCAAAAACAAAGGTTCTCAAGCAGGAGCATCTTTAGAACATCCACATTCACAGATCATTGCTCTTCCAATAGTTCCAATTAGAGTTTCTCAGGAACTTGATGGTTCGATGGAATACTATAATTTTAAGGATAGATGCGTTTTTTGTGATATCATTCAGCAAGAAATTGAACAAAAAGAAAGATTAGTTGAGGAAAATCATGAATTTATTTCAATTGTTCCTTTTGCTGCAAGATTTCCCTTTGAATTATGGATATTACCAAAAAAACACACATCTAATTTTATTGATGTTTCAAAATCTGATGTTGTAAGTTTGAGTAGAGTTCTTAAAAGAAGCCTTTTGAGACTTAAAAAAGTTTTAAATGATCCGCCATTCAATTTAATAATACATACTTCTCCTCTTGATAAATATAATCTTGATTATTATCACTGGCATATAGAGATTATGCCAAGACTAACAAAAGTTGCTGGGTTTGAATGGGGTACAGGTTTTTATATTAATCCCACAAAACCAGAAGATTGTGCAAAATATTTAAAAGAAGTAGAAGTAAATATTTGAGGTAATGAATGAGAGTAATTTTTATAGCATCTGAAGGAAATCCTTACATTAAAACTGGTGGACTTGGAGATGTGGTAGGATCACTTCCAAAATATTTAAAAAAATTTGGAACTAATATATCTTTAATCTTACCACTATATAAAAAGATAAAAGAAAAAAATTTGGATTTGGATTTTATTGATGAAGTTGAAATAACTATCGATGATAAATTATATAATTTTAAATTTTATAAAGATAAATTAAATTTTAATTTTGATGTCTTCTTTATCGAGAATGATCATTTTTTCAATAGAGATGGAATTTATAACGAAAATAACATTGATTATCCAGATAACCATTTAAGGTTTGGTCTTTTTTCTCTCGCTTCACTAAAATTATCAGTAAAAAATTTAAAGCCAGATATCATTCATGTTCATGACTGGCAAACATCTTTTGTTCCTATCTATAACAAAATTTTTTTTAACAACAACATAAAAACAATTTTAACTATCCATAATCTTGCATATCAGGGAATTTTTGATAAAGAATCAATTAAAAATTTAGGACTTCCATATGATTTATTTTCTATAGATAAACTTGAATTTTATGGAAATGTTAATTTTTTAAAAGGGGGGTTAATTTTCTCTGATTTTATAACAACTGTTTCTCCAACATATTCAAAAGAAATTCAAAAAGAAGATTTTGGTTTTGGACTTGAAGGTGTTTTAAAAGAAAGAAGAGAAAAATTGATTGGCATTTTAAATGGAATAGATTATGACTACTGGAATCCAGAAAAAGATAAAATGATATACAAAAATTATAATATTGATACTTTTGAAGTAAAAAAAGAAAATAAAAATTTTTTATATAAAGAACTTAATTTGAATTTTGATTTAGAAAAACCACTTTATTCTTTAATTACAAGAATAACAAATCAAAAAGGCATTGATTTAGTTCTTGAAATATTTGACAAATTAATGAAATTTCCTATTAACCTATTAATTCTTGGTTTGGGTGATAAAGATATTGAAAATAAATTACTTGATTTAAATAAATTTTATAAAGAAAAATTTATAGCAATAATAAAATTTGATGAAGAACTTTCGCATAAAATTTATGCCTCTAGTGATTTCTTTTTAATGCCATCAAGATTTGAACCATGTGGTTTATCTCAAATGATTTCATTAAGATATGGAACTATTCCAATTGTGAGAAGTACAGGTGGATTAAGAGATACAGTTATAGAATATAATGAAAATATAGGTTGTGGAAATGGTTTTATCTTTTATGATTATGATGAAATTGAACTTTTTGATGCCATAAAAAGGTCAATTATTATATTTAATGATAAAGAAAAATTAAACAAAATTATAAAAATAGGAATGAATTCAGATTTTTCATGGGATAATTCAAGCAAAAAATATTTAGAACTTTATAAACAAATATTGAATTTTTAAAATATTAAAAAAATATTTAAAATTGAACTATTTATTTTTTTGTGTTAAATTGAAATTAAGGAGGGATATTTAAATATATGAGCATGACTGCGGTAGTACTTGCTGGTGGATTTGGAACGAGATTAAGGCCTTTAACTATTAATATACCTAAACCAATGGTTCCCATTGCTAATAAACCAATTCTTCTTCATATAGTAAATCTACTTAAAAAAAATAAAATTACAGATTTAATAATTATTCTTTATCACCAACCAGAATTGATAAAAGATTATTTTAAAGATGGAAAACATTTTGGTGTAAACATTAAATATATAATTTCAGATGAAGACCTTGGAACCTGTGGAGCAGTTGGTTTGGCAAAAGATTATCTAAAGGATGATTTTTTGGTTATATCTGGAGACATTTTAACAGATTTTAATATCTCAGAAATTATCAATTATCATTTGAACAAAAAATCAGTTGCTACAATAACATTAACAAGAGTTACTAATCCACTTCAATATGGGATTGTAATTACAAATGAAGAAGGGGGTATTGTAAGATTTCTTGAGAAGCCATCCTGGGGAGAAGTTTTTTCAGATACAATTAATACAGGTATTTATGTCTTAAATCCTAAAATTTTTGAATTTGTTCCTGAAAAAAAGGAGTTCGATTTTTCAAAAAATCTTTTCCCTCTTTTATTAAAAAGAGAAATGCCCATTTTTGGACATATCTCATCAGGTTACTGGAAAGATATAGGAAATGTTAGAGAGTATAAACTTGCTCATGAGGATATAATTAAAGGTCAGGTTGATATTGAAATTGAAGGAGAAAGAGCATCAAGAATTGGTTCTGATATATGGGTTGCAGAAGAATGTAATATAAAAAATATCAAAAATCTTTTTGGAACTGTTGTTATAGGAAATAATGTAAAAATAGGAGACTCAAGAATTTTCAATTCTTTTATTGGTAGTGATGTAGAAATTGAAGATGGAGTTGAAATTAATAATTCAATAATATGGGAAAATACAAAAATTAAAAAGAAAAGTAAAATTAATGATTCAATATTATGTAAAAAAGTTTTAATAAATGAAGAAACTACTCTTGAAGGAGAAAATATAATATCAGATGAATGTAATATTGGGAAATATGTGACCTTAAAAAAAGGAGTATTTATCTGGCCATCAAAAATTGTTGCTGATAATTCCATAGTTACTCATAGTCTTGTCTGGGGTAAAGCATGGACAACTTCACTTTTTGGTTCTTATGGAATTATTGGAGCAAATAATGTTGAAGTTACTCCTGAATTTGCTGCAAAAATTGGTTGTGCATATGGAACAATTCTTGGAAAAGGGTCAGTTGTCTTTACTGGAAGAGACGTTGACAAATCATCAAGGATGTTGAAAAGAGCACTAATAGCAGGCTTAATTTCTACAGGTATTGATGTGCAGGATTTAAGAGCAACACCTGTTCCAATATTAAGATTTGCAATTAGAACTCAGGGTTCATCAGGTGGAGTTCATGTAAAAAGATCACCTTTTGACCCTCATTTAACAAATATAAAATTTTTTGATAAAGAAGGATTTGATCTTTCAATATCAATGGAACAAAATATTGAAAGAATTTTCTTTAGAGAAGAGTTTTATAGAGGAAATATTGATGAGATAGGCTCTATTGATATTCCAACAAGAATAATAGAATCATATAGAAATTATTACCTTGATTCTCTTGATTTAAAGATAATAAAAAGTTCAAGTTTGAAATTTGTTGTTGATTATTCTTTTGGTTCTACTGTTATGTTTTTACCTAACATTATTGGAGATTTTGATCTTGAAATATTTTCACTTAATGCTTATATGGATGGAAGAAAATCCATAAGGAGTTTCCAGGAGTTTAAAGATGCTCTTAATAAAATTGCAATGATGGTTAAATCAATAAAAAGTAATTTTGGTGTCTTAATAGATGCTAATGGTGAAAAAATTTTTGTTGTTGATGATAGTGGAGAAATTTATTCAAATACAAGATTAGTATCAATTTTTATAAAACTATTACTTCTTGAAAAAAAGGATTTAAGTGTAACATTACCTGTTAATGCTTCATATGAACTGATTAATCTTTTAAATAATCTTGGAGTTAAATTAAATTTCACATCAACAATTTCAAGAAATATAATTAGAAGTTCAGTAAATAGTGATTTTGGAGTTGATCTTGTTGGTGGATTCATATTTGAAAACTTTCTACCATTTTTTGACGGAATTTATTCAATTGGTAAATTCATAGAAATGCTTGCTAAAAGTGGTGCAAATCTTACTGAATTAAAGAAAGATACACCAGAAAGAGATCCTTCTCATATTGAGATTAGTTGTCCATTCGATGTTAAAGGAAAAATTATGAGAAAATTATCAGAAACAAAATCTTTTGATACTAATACAATTGAAGGGGTTAAACTAACTGATAGTGATGGTTTTATATTTATCTTACCAGATAGTGATAGGCCAGTTATACATATATTCTCTTCTTATACTTCTTTAGATAAAGAAATTAAAAAAATGAATGAAGAAAAATTGGAGATTGAAAAATGGATTATAGAATAAAATTTGGAACTTCTGGATGGAGAGGAAAAATTGCTGAAGATTTTACTTTTTCAAATCTAAGAAAAGTAGCAAGAGGTATAAGAGATTACTTAATAGAGGAAAATTTAGTCTATAGAGGAATTGTTATCGGATATGATACAAGATTTTTATCAAGGGAGTTTGCAAAAGAGGTCTCAAAAATTTTTGCTGAATCAAAAATTAAAGTTTTATTTTTAAATGAACCTTCACCAACTCCAGTTGTTTCTTTTACTATTTTAAAATATAAAACTTCTGGTGGAGTAAATATAACTGCATCACATAATCCTTTTTACTATTCTGGATTAAAATATTCTCCTTTTTGGGGAGGTCCTGCTGAGCCAGAGGTAACTAAAAAAATCGAAGAGTTACTATATAAAGAGAGTGATTTTGAGATAAAAAAAGATTTTGATGAATTTGTAAAGGAAGGATTAATTGAAATAATTGACCCTAGTGATGATTATATAGAAAGTTTATTAAAAGTTCTTCCTTATGAATTAAATGTAAAAAATAAAGTGATTATTGATCCAATGTTTGGAACTGGAATTAAATATTTAAAAAAATTATTTAAAAATAATGAAAATGTATATTTTATTCATGACAAGTTTGATCCACTTTTTGGTGGTTTAGAACCAGTTCCATATGAAGAGTTCCTTTTAGATTTAAAAAATGAAGTAAAAAATAAAAAAGCATTTTTAGGACTTGCTCTCGATGGAGATGCTGATAGATTTGGAGTTATCTCTTCAGATGGAACTTTCATTACCCCAAATGAGGTTTTATCTATTCTTTCTTTTTATCTCGGAAAAGATAAAAAAGAAGGAATTGGAAGAACAATTTCAACAACAAGATTGATTGATAAAATTGCCTCTTTTTATAACAAAGAGGTTTATGAAACACCAGTTGGATTTAAATTCATTGGGATGTTAATAAGAGATGGAAAAATTTATATTGGAGGAGAGGAGAGTGGAGGTCTTTCAATTAAAAATTGGCTTCCTGAAAAAGATGGACTTCTTGCAGATTTGCTTATGCTTGAAATTTGTGAGAGAGAAAATGTATCGCCAAAAGAATTGATTGATAATTTATATAACAAATTTGGAAGATTTTATACAAAAAGAATAGATTTAAGATTTTCAGATGAGGAAAGAAATCTTGTTAAAGAATTCATAGATAGTTTTTCTAATGATAAAATTTTTGATATTAAAATAAAAAATATAAATAGAAATGATGGACTTTTATTAAATTTAGAAGAAGATTTTTCATATATTTTATTTAGAATATCAGGAACAGAAAATGTTGTGAGAGTTTATTTTGAAACTCAAAATAAAAATTTATTTGAATATTTAAATGAAAATATTTTGAATTTTATAAAAAATTTAAAGAGGTGAATTATGTTTGAACTTTTCTTTTCATTTCCCGAATATTTTAAAAATTCAAAAAAATCTCTTTTAGAAAAGAAAATTGATCTTTCAATTTATAACGATATTCAAAACATATTAATTTGTGGAATGGGTGGTTCAGGTTTTTCTGGAGATTTTATTCTTTACCTTTTTAAGGATTATATTAAAATTCCAATTATAATAAATAAAAATTACAAACTACCAGAATTTGTATCAAATAAAACTCTTCTTTTTCTTATCTCCTATTCTGGAAACACAGAAGAAACACTTTCAAATCTTGAGGATGGTGAAAAAAGAAAAGCAAAGATAATCTCAATTACATCAAATGGAGAGCTTTTAGAAAAAACAAAAGAAAAGTATTTATCTTTTAAAATTCCAAAAGGCTTTCCTCCAAGAATGGCTTTTCCATATCTTCTTTATCCAATTTATTTTATTTTAAAAAATTTTGTATTTATTGATTTAGGAGAAGATGAATTTTTTGAAAAAATCGATTCTATTTATCATGAATTTAAAAAAGAGAGCAACTTAGGAGATAAAATTTCTGAAATAATAAAAGATAAAATACCAATTATTTACTCATCAGATTCATTAACACCAGTTGGTCTTAGATGGAAACAGGAGATAAATGAAAATTCAAAATATATTGCCTATAATCTCTCTTTTCCTGAATTAAATCACAACGAATCAGTTTTTTGGGAATCAAAAGAACTCAAGGAAAAGTTGATTTTTATCATTTTAAGGGACCAGTTTGATTCACCTCAAATGAAAAAAAGAATTGATATTTCAATTGAACTACTTAAAGAGCGAGGTTGGGAGATTCTTCAATTTTATTCTTTTGGTGATAAGCCCCTTTTAAACCTATATTCTTTAATTCCGCTTGGAGATTATATATCAATTAAACTCGCCTTTTTAAAAAATGTTGAGCCTCTCCCAGTTAAAATAATAGATGAACTAAAACTCAAACTTAAAATGTAACATCCGTGTCTGACACCAATGTTACATTTTAAGAAAGTAAGGTAAGATAGAGTTTTTTTATTTGTTTGTCCTTTTCTTCTGAAAGTAATTTTTTATTTTCTTTTTTCCAATAACTTGTAAAATAAAAGTAGTTCTTTTTTGGAGTTTTTTCCATAATTTTTAATCCATCTTCTCTATATTTATTTTCAATATCTAAACTTTTTAATGTAATTTCATTTAATTCTTTATTAGAAAATTTTTCTAATTCACTTTTATTAATTAGTTCAAAAATTTTCTTTTGATACTCATCTCTTAAATTTTTTATTTTTTCGTAATTTTCTTCATAATTCTGAATAAATTTCCTAAAAAATAGATTATTCAGTTTCCAAATTTTTATTAACTTTTCCTCATTTTTAATGTTTAATGGATTGTTTTCATCTGTGAAAAATGTAGGTTTAAAAAGAGATATTTCTGGAGAAGGACTCATTGTAAACCAAATTACATTTATTTTTCCATATTCAACAATCATAGATGATGTTGTTTGACTTGAAATTAATCCTCCTCCAGCATTCATTGATATGTTTCTCATTGATGCAAATTTTTTAATTCCTCTATCTGATAAAATTTTTATAAAAGTTTCAAGTGAGTGTTTTTCACTTTTTTCAAGAAGTTCTCTTCCTCTTTTCTCTCTATTTATGCTTCCACTAAAATAGGTATAAAGAGCATTTGAAAAATATTTTTCAAAATTAATTTCTTTATTTAAATCTTTATGGATTCCATCAAAATCATTCTTTATTGATAATTTATTGCTAATATTATAAAAATCTTTTATTTTTTTGTAAGCAAAATATTTATCAACAAGTTCAAGAACATATGCTTCGTTTGAATCAGAGATTAAAAAAGAGTTATGATATTTAATTTTTTTCTCATATCCACAATTACCTCCTTGTCCATACTTTTCATTTAATTCAATTATTTTTTTAACTGCTTCAAAAGATGAAGAAGATGTTTCAAGAGCAATTCTAATCATATCCATTCCAGTAAGACCAGTGTCCTTATATTTTATTTTTGTAAAAACTGCTTCATTTCCAATTGAAACACCAAACTCATTTATACCCATCTCTCCACCCCAAAGCCAAATTGGTTTTGATAGGAAAATTCTACCTTTAACTTCATACGGTTCTATTTCAATATAAGTTGTTTTTAGTTTGTCTTTATATAAATTTCTATTATCAATATAAGAAAAAATTTGTGGTTCATTAGGGTCTCTATCAGAATTTTTTCCAAAAATTGGAAACCCACTTAAACTTCTTTCTCCTAAAACAACAAAAGTATCACACATAACTACCTCCTTTTATTATTTATAAATATCTCTATTTATATCAATTTTAACAGCAAGATAAACTTTTTAATCTTTTTTATTAAAATTCTATATAATAATTTATGGGAATTTTTTATATTCTTTTTATGTACTTTTAATAAATATTATTTTCTACTCCTTAATAAAACTTCCCTTTCTCAAATTATGTTTAGCATTTTCAATTAATTTTTTCCTTATCCTATTAAAGATGAGATATAAAAAATAAAGATTTTTTCAAATAATTCATATTTACTCTTTTTATTGAGAGAATTTATAAGCTCTATTAATTTATTAACTGAGACTTTAATTTTCTCTATAAAATTATTTTTATAACATTAATTATATATGTTAAAATTTACTTGATAGGAGGTTTAATATGTCAATTTCTAAAGATGAACTAAAAAAAGAGATAAAAGAGACTGTGAAAGAAACGATCAAAGAACTAATTAAAAATGGAGAACTATATGAGATCACAGAGGAGATTGCCCTTAAGAAAGCAATTGATGAAGGCTTAAAATCTAAACCTGTATCTTCGGATGAAGTTATTAAAATTTTAACTAATGAAGATTAAATTCTTAAAAAGTTTTTTGAAAGATATAGAGAAAATAAAAGATAAAAGAACAAAACAAAAAATTTTAGAAAAAAATTGAAGAAGTCAGGAAAGCAAAAGATTTAAGTAAAATTAAGAATATTAAAAAATTAAAGGTTGGGGAAAATTATTATAGAATAAATATTTTAAATTATAGAATCGGATTAATACTCGAAGATGAAATATTTATTTTTGTAAGAGTTCTTAATAGAAAAGATATTTATAAATATTTCCCTTAATAGGGTTGAAGTTTTAAAATTGTGGTAAATTAATGTCTTTATTTATTATAATATTCATAAAGTTAAAGAAGAAATTATAATATTTGTAATATACATTAATGTTTAATTCTCAAAGAAATAACCATTTCTTTTTCTTTATCTCTGTTTTAACCTGATGTTTTTTAAAAATTTGTCAAATTTGAAAGATTTTCATTAGAACCAAAACTAAATTTTTAATATATTAAATTTCTTTTTTAATGTTTATATATGCAAATTAATTCGCCTTTACCTAAAATATGATTTTCGATTGCCTTCATCAATTCATTAATTCTAATGCCTGAATTTAAATTAAGAATTGTATCAAGAGCAAAGATTTTAAATCTATAGTGATGTATTGAATTTTTTGGAGGGCATGGTCCATTATATCCTATTTTATTAAAATCATTTTTTCCCTGTTTAATTCCATTTTCAAGTTCTGGAACTTTTGGAAAATTTTCTGGTAAAGACATATAGTTTGATGGAATGTTAAAAATAATCCAGTGGGTAAAAACTCCACCTGGTGCATCTTTATCATCCATTATTATGCAAAAAGATTTTGTTCCTTGAGGAACATTCTCCCATTCAAGAGGAGGAGGCATATCCTCTCCATCACAAGTATATTTTTCTTGTATAATTTCATTTTCTTTTAAAATAGGACTTTTAAGAACAATTTTTTCATATTCTTTTATCTCTTTTTTACTACATCCAAAAATAATTAAAACAATAAAAATTGTGAGCATTATTAATTTTTTCATATCCA
>JBAMLT010000261.1:902-2068 GCA_039793425.1 Caldisericota bacterium | reverse complement strand
AACAATATTTTAACAGAACTTTCTGATTTTCTTGAAGGGAATTATCAAGTAGGACTATATAGAGATTACAAAGATAACTGGATTACTTTTTCAAGAGGTTATGAAAATTTTCAAATAGTTTCAAAAACAAATGAAAGTTATATTGAACTTCCTGCTAATATGACAGAAACATCAAAAGACCTGATAACTTTTACAGAAGAGTTTATGGATAAAAATTTTTGGGGATATTTTTTTGAGCAGGATGTTTATAGAAATTATATTGATGTTATAACGAAAACTATTACACCATTACGTGAAAGTAAGAGAAAACCGAAAAAATATATATTCGGTCTCGTAAAAATGGTTGATGAAGAGACAATTACAAGATATGATATGAAGGAAGAAAGAACATCAGCTGTTTTACACGATAGATTGGATATGCTTGAATATTTATCTGTCAAAAATGCTAATTCGCCGTATGACGCAAATATGTTTAGTGCAGAAGGAAATATTATAACTGCAAGGGCTATAACAATTCCTTTTAATAGTGGTGCTATGATAGCACAATTTTCATTTTACATCACACCTTATACGGAAAATATAATTACAAGATTATCTGGAATGAAAATTAAATATAAAGATGTTAGAGGCGAAGTTTCTTTTGACTTAAATTTTGGTCGAGAATTTGTGCAATATCAATCTCAAAATAATATGTTATATACTGGCTTATATCCTGATATTGAATACAATTACTATTATAATAATTATTATCTGATTTTGAACATTAAATTGTTTATATTATATGATGCTACTTGGATATACCCTCTCGTTGAGATTATTACAAAAAGGAAAACTGATAATATAACAGTTAATCGGTTATTTTGTGAATATACACCAACAAAAAAAGGGTATGAAAGATTTGCAAGTATAATGTCAACTACAATAAAAGATTATAATATGGGGATTTGCGAATTGATGTTATATGTTAATGACCAATTACCAGCACCTTATATCCCTAAATTAAAATTCTATGCCTGTGATTTTTCTGGTATAGCGAGGAAAAATTCTTTTGATGAATTCCCTGCTAATAGATTCTATAATTTATCTATTTATGAATGGTCAGGTAAAATTCTGAATAATCAGCAACTTTATAATAACGCAGAAGGTCTTGTTTTGTATCAAACAGG
>JBAMLT010000261.1:0-892 GCA_039793425.1 Caldisericota bacterium | reverse complement strand
AGGTTATGAATTGCTTTCAGATAATGAATATGAACTGAATAAACTTGATTATCCTACAAAAATTTCTAATTTACGATTTGGTTATATCTGTAAAAATGTTTATCCTTATAGTTCTGGAATCAAACTTTACAAAATAAAATCTTTAATGCAAACTTTTTCTTATACTATCAATAATCCAACATCGTATATTGAAAAGTATTCAAAAAATCTTGAATACTCAAAAGCAACTAATCAAATAGACAAGGAAAAAGCATTAACAAGAATTATTGTTAAGGTAAAAGATATTTCTAATGGTTATAGTGAATTTAAAAAAGATATATCAATTTGGGATAATGATATTATAGAGGAAACTATACCAGCAAATTTAGTAGATAGAATTACTGCTAATTTGGTAATTACTGAATTTGATGATACAATATATTTTTTGAAAATAAATCAATTGACTACTGTTAATGATGGGAAAAATTATTTTGAGTATCTTATAGAAAAAAGGACAAATAGTATCCATTACTATATCAAAAATTTAAAAACAAATACAAAAATAAATGGTAAATTAAATATAGATTATACCTCAACTGAATTTAATGATATTGAAAAAATCATAAATTACACAGATTTACAAAAACAATATGGGATAATAGACTATGAATTAATTTCAACAAATCTCATAAGCAGTTCTCAAGTTTATTTCGCTAAATCTTTTTTTGATGTTTATAATAATAAAGTAATATTTACCTTAAAGGATATTATCTCTGATGGCGATTTTGGAATAATGTTAAGGCATTCATTGATAAAAATAATTGATAATTATCTTGGCAAAAAAATAATTATACTTCCTAACTCAATAGAGCATAATATTGATGAGAATTTAATTTTTGAAACGAGAATACAG
>JBAMLT010000260.1:0-2073 GCA_039793425.1 Caldisericota bacterium | reverse complement strand
TCAAAGATTATTAGGATTATGTGGGATTGGATACTTTTGTTATCAACACTTATATCTGCATTAAGCGGTTTTATTTTATATTTTGGATTTTTTGAAGAACTAAGAAAATTTTTTTATCCTCTTCATATTCAATCCTCCTCAGTATTTTTCATAGCAGCAGTCTATCATACAGTAAAAAGATTTAGATATATGATTTAAGATGATTTGAGAAAATATAGCCTTAGCGAATTAAAAACAGCAATCAAGATTGTCAAAAACAATACAGAAATAAAATGTCCTTTTTGAAGACAGTAAAAATATCTACACAAAAAAGCAAAAAGGATAGGAAGTATAAACAGATGAATAAAACAAATAATAGCACTACTCTGAGATGTTACATTTAAAATAAAGGAGGCATATCTTTTGAGTTCCTTTACAATCCTCGGGTCATTTCTCATAAAAACAACATCGCAAGGAAATGAAAAAGACTCTGGATGTTTTTTGACTATGACTCTTACATCACACTCAGCAAGTGCCTCAAAATCATCAGCTGAGCTTCCTATTCCTATAATTCTTGAGCCAGATATTTTAAGCCTAAGAATGAACCCGAGTTTTTCATGAGCTGAAAGGCAGGACATAGAAAAATTTTTATCACAAGCAAGAAGGGTTTTAAGACCGGATGCTTTAAGAGTAAGAAGTTCATCCTTTACAATACCATCAGAAGAGAAAAAAACAACCGTATCAGCAAAATTTATTGTCTCAAGAACATCAATGTTTTTTATAAGAAAACCCTTTTTAACCCCTAAGGATGAAAGAATGAAATAAGCTGATGGGAAGATAATCCATAAGGCATAAGGATATGATATAAAGAAAATAATAAAAAATGACTCAATGGTTGAAAGTCTAATACGACCAAAATATGAAAGAGCAGCAAAAAAAAGAGCTAAAAGAGGAATAAACCTGATGTATTTTTCAGATGCTTTATAAATTCTATCTTCAAAACCTTTAGCAGGTTTGTTTTGAAACATCATTCTTCTAATCCCTCCATAAAAAAAGGAATCTTTTGGCTCATTTTCAACGATGAGTTTTATTCCTCCATCAACAATAAAACTACCAGAAATAACCTTATCTCCACTTTTCTTATTGGTATAATGATCTGAATTTTTTATAAGTGACTCATCAACAGTAGCACTTCCATCAATAACACATCCATCAAAGCAGACAAAATCTCCAGAAGATAGAACAACAATATCCCCTTTTTTTAAATCAGTTGAAGGTATATGCATCTCAATACCATCCTTTATAACCCTTAAAAAAACTTGCATAGGATAGCTAAATGAAGCTAATGAGATAGAATCTTTAAAATGCAGATAGTTTGAAAGATCAAAACCAATAGCAATAAAAAATAGAAAAATAAAGCTTGAGTAAAAATCAATAAAGTTGAATGGAAAATATAAAGGAAAGAAGATTTTCAAGATAGTATAGAGAACAGAAAAAACTATCCACAGTGAGGTTAAAGGATAGATGATAAAATTTTTTTTATTGACATACGATGCCCTTTTTAGATCACACAAAAACCACAATGATGCAAAAAGATAAATCAAAGATAATATGTAGATATTTGTGTCAAATTGCTTTGAAAAACAAAAGATTATAAGCACAATAGAAAAAATAAAAAGCCTTAAAAAATTAAATGTAGGTTTATCTTCCTCAATCTTTTTTAAACCACAGAATCTTTCAAGACACATTTCAATTGATGGCACAATAGAAGATAGCCTTCTTGAAATCTTATCTGAGGTTGTTGATGCGGTATCATAAATAACCTTTATAACACCACTTTTTCTAAAAATATCAATAGAAATAACCCCACCCATTTTTCTAATGGTCTCATATGCAGCATCATAAACACTATCATTAGGAACATCATTAACTGCAAAGATAATCTCTTTTGTAGTCATATAATTTAAGAGCTAAGGCTGAGTTATGTCTTTGCCAAATGCCAAGATGGAAGCATTTTTAACATCACCACTTTTAAGTAAACTTTCAAGGAAAACTGAAAATCTATAAGATGAGTATTTATCAATAAGATAACTA
>JBAMLT010000259.1:0-2077 GCA_039793425.1 Caldisericota bacterium | reverse complement strand
ATATACGAAGATATAACAAAAACAGCAATGGCATATGAAATGAAAAATAAAAGGAAGGTGAGGTTTTAGAATAAAAAATAAGGAGTATAAAAGGGAAATAATTTCAGGATATCACACAGAGTGTGACCGAAAAAATAATAAGTAAGAAAATAGATTAATAAAATGTACAATCAATAAAAAATAATTTAGGCTGAGATTATGGATTTTGAGGGGTTACCTCCTGAAACACATTTTACGGGAACGCAAATAAATTATTATATAGTCTGCCCAACAAAACTCTGGCTTTTTTCTCATCATATAAATATGGAATACGAGAACGAAAATGTTCAGATTGGAAAATACATTCATGAGAAATCATATGGTCGAGAAAAGAAAAATATAATAATAGATGGAAAAATTTCTGTAGATTTGATTAGAAAAGAAGATAAAATAATAGTATGTGAAGTAAAGAAATCAATGAGACTAAAAAAAGCACATCTTTATCAGTTATACTACTATCTTTTTTACCTTAAAAAAATCAAAGGAGTTGAAAATGTTGAAGGATTATTACTTTATCCATTACAGAAACAAAAAGAGGTAATAAAAATAACAGATCAAATTATAAGTGAAATTGAAGAAATACTCATTAAAATAAATAAAATAGTAAATGGGACAGAAATACCAACACCAGTAAAAAAATCATATTGCAGAAAGTGCGCCTATTTTGAATTTTGCTGGGTGAAAGCATGAAAATGAATTATTATATTTTAAGAAATGGTCAACTAGTAAGAAAAGAAAGTACAGTTTATTTTATATTTGCTAAAAATGAAAATTCAGAAAATAAAATCACTTTTGCATCTGAATTTGATGGTGATGAAATTCATTTTGAAACTGAAAATGTTTCAGATAAACCGGAATATGAAAAAAGAATTTTACCTATAGAACAAATTGAAGCAATTTATGCCTATGGAAGAGTTTCTTTATCATCAGGAGTTATATCACTTTTAAGTAAATATAAAATCCCTGTACACTTCTTCGGTTATTATGGAAATTATGAATCAACACTTTTTCCTTCAGACTTTTTTCTTTCGGGATATATGCATATAAAACAAGCTGAATTTTATCTTAATCCATTGAAAAGATTAATTTTGGCCAGAAAAATCATAGAAGGGGCAGGTAAAAACATTATTAAAAATTTAGAATATTATAATAATGAAGGAAAAGATTTGAATCAGGAAATTATCATAATAAAAAATCATTTATCTAACCTAGAATTTTTTAGCAATATTAATGAATTAATGGCAATTGAAGGAACAATAAGAAATCAGTATTATAATTCATTTCAAAAGTTTTTAAAAAATACATTTCAATTTAGTGGCAGAAAAAAACATCCACCAGATAATCCATTAAATGCAATGATTAGTTTTGGAAATTCATTATTATATACTATTACGATTAATGCGATATATCATACTCAACTCGATCAGACAATATCTTTTCTACACGAACCTTCAGAAAGGAGATTTTCACTTGCTTTGGACATTTCTGAGATATTTAAACCTTTACTTGTTGATAGAACAATTTTCAAACTTATTAATAAAGATATAATTAATGAAAATGATTTTATAAAAGAATTGAATGGATGTTTACTTAACAAATCCGGAAAAGAAAAATTCATTAGAGATTTTGAAGAACGTTTAAAAACCACAATAAAACATAGAAATTTGGGGAGAAATGTAACATATGAACGTCTTATATATCTTGAATCTCTAAAACTATCTAAGCATCTTCTTGGGTTGGAAGAATATTCACCTTTTGTTATATGGTGGTGAGAATGTACGTAATAATTGTATATGATGTAAATATTGAACATGTCGTTAAAATTTGCAATTATCTTAGACGTTATTTGTCTTGGGTTCAAAATTCGGTATTTGAGGGGGAACTTACTGAAAGTCAATTTATGCGTATAGAAAATTGGTTAAAAGAAACAATCGATCCAAATACTGATAGTATAAGAATATATATCATTAGAACTAAGAATGAAATGAAAATAAAAACATTAGGATTAGAAAAAGCAAATTTAGATATTATATTATAA
>JBAMLT010000258.1:772-2087 GCA_039793425.1 Caldisericota bacterium | reverse complement strand
TTTTATTATTGTCAAATATAGAACTCAAAATTATAATTATTTTTTCAAGATTTGAAATTTGGTATCTATTAAATAAATATCTTAAAAGACATTTTAAAGTTAATTCATAGATATTTCTACCTTTTTCTTTTTTATCTAAATTTTTATAAAAGTTAGGATTTGCTTTATTTTTCTGAATTATTACTGAATCAATCTCTATATTTCTATTTAAAGAATTTATAAATTTAAAGACACTTTCTCTAATATAATTTTTATCTTCTGAAGCATGGAAATATTCAAGTTCTAAATTAGTTTCCCACAAATTATATTTTAAAAATAAAAGTTTATCTCTATTATATAATGGTTCTAATGAACAGAATGAGGTTAAAACAAAATATTTTGTTCCTTTTTTTGAAAAATCAAAATTACCTGCTTCATCAACAAAAATATAAAGAGATTTATTATTCATTTAGTCATCCTCAAATTTGTCTGTAACATCTTCAACATAGAAAAATTCATTTGCCCCTGTTGTAAATCCTCTTCTTACTTCTGCAATATCGCCTAATTTAATAAACTTTCCTTTTCCTTTTTCAAGAATTGTAAAATATATATCTGGTGCTCTAAGATAAATCCCTCCCCATTTGCCACCTTCATATTTTCCTTTCAATAATTTAACCTCTTCTTTTTCATCTCCTTCAATACCTTCAAGTAGAAGTTCTTTTTGTGATTTTGGAAATACTCTAAAATCATCATTTTTAAAAATTTCATTTGAATCATTAGTTATAATTTCATTTTCTAATTTTATTCCTTCTTCAAATGGTTTTTTATACATTATAAATTTAACCTTATTATTTAAACAATCACCATTTGCTTTGCTTATTAATACAATAACTGTATTTATATCTGCCTCTTTAAAACTTCTTTTAACCTGATTATCAATTATTCTTTTAATTTCAAAATTTTTAAGTAAAAATTCTTGAAGGTATTTACCAAAATCAACATCAAGAAAGGAGTTTGAGTTTATAAAACAAAATGTGCCATTATTGTTTAATAATGAAAGAGATAGGAAATAAAAATAAACATAAAGGTCACATCTTCCACCAATTCTAAATTTCCATAATTTTTCAACCATTTCCTGAAGTTTTTTCTTATAAATATCTTTTTGTTCTCTTGTAGGATTTTTTTCTAATGGTGGTCCGATTAACTCCTGTCTTACATATGGTGGGTTTCCTATTACAAGATCAAAACCACCTTTTTCACCAAAGACATCGGAAAAGTCTATATCCCATAAGAAAAATTGTTTATCTTTATTTTTTGTTATTTCTTCATATATATT
>JBAMLT010000258.1:0-762 GCA_039793425.1 Caldisericota bacterium | reverse complement strand
ATCCTCTTTTCCTCATTTTCTTTTTCTTTTTCAAGTGATTTAATAATATTTTCATGCTCTATTTTCTCTATTCTATCTTCACCAAACATTTTAATTTTATTTGTATATTCATCCCAATATTTATTTATATTAGTTTGAATTTCATTTTTTTTATTTTTTAAACTATTTAATTGTTCTTCAAAAATATTTCTTATTAAATCATTTTCTAATTTTCTTATTATGTTCTCTCTTTCACTTTCACCATCAAAAAATTTCCTTTTTTCTTTCACCAATTCATCAATTATTTTTTTAATTGAAGAAGACAACTTCTCTGGTTCTCTTAAAGAGATATATTTACCAAATATTTCCTGATTAAGAGAATCGCCTTGCCTTATTTTAAAAGATAAATTTGGCAAAAGTGGATTTGTATATAAATCTATTTCATTTTTATCAATATCAATAAGAAGATTTAACCATAATCTCAGTTCAGCAACCCTTACAGCCCACTCTATAACATCAACACCATATAAAGAATTCTTTATTATATTTTTTCTTAAATTAAATTGTTTTGTTTCATAACCTAATTTAACAAATAGATTAACAAGAATATTCATTGCTCTTACGAGAAAAGAGCCAGAGCCAACTGCTGGGTCAAGAATCTTTATATTTTCAAGATAATTTTTAATTTCGAATTTCTCTTTTTCGGTTAGTTCATCATATTTATCTTCTGAAAAAATAAATTTTATTAATTTTTTCTTATCAATATCAAGATTTTTATTTAAA
>JBAMLT010000257.1:0-2100 GCA_039793425.1 Caldisericota bacterium | reverse complement strand
TTATCTTATCGTTAGATCATAATTTAAATTTTTCTAAATCTTTTTATATCTAAAAAATTTTTAATTTTTCTAAATGGTATTTTAGCCAAAAAATTTATATTTCTTCTCTCTCTCTCTCTCCATTGAGGTGATAATATGAATGAGGTTATAAGTGTGGGATTTTGTAAAAAGTGCGGATCGAGAATTATCTTTGATATGCCAGAGAAGGAAGCCAAAGAATACGGATATCATGGGTGTTATATGTGTGAATGCACGACAATTTGCGATGATGATTTTCCAGAATATTGGGTAATATGGTGATAAAAAGGTGATCGAAATGAAAATAATGGATAGAATGAATAAATCCTATAAAATCATTAAAACATCAAAAGAGTTATCAATTGTCCAATTAGCCATAACAAATAACATAAGTATTAAATATGCTAGAGAATTAGCCATTCTGATATCAGAGTATTATAATGATATCGTTTACGACAAAGAAAAACAAAAATTAATATATAGGGAAAATAATTTATAAAAGATAAATCTTTTATTATTTTTTCATTTTGTAAAAATCGATTTATGCATTTTTTTATCTTAAAATGAATTTTAATTCATATCTAATTGTTTTTTAATTTTAAATCATTTTTTTATGCTTCGATGATAAAAATATTCGTTGCTTTTTCTTTACGACCTCTTCTAGCAATATATCCTTTTTCTACTTTTTCATATCTGATTTTCATTTGATCTAATTTTTCTTTTATAAAATTAAATGTATCAGGGTCGATATATATACCTATTTCAAATAGATTATCTATTTCAGGCACGAGCCGAATTACAATATCTAATGCTTGAATATGTATATCATACGGCTCTGGTAAATCCATTTTCTTTTTCATAATATCACCCTCATATCCAAAATCTTGTTATAATTCCTATTAAAATTCCAATTACAAGAGTAAGAAATGGTATAGAAAATTTATAGTATTCGAAGTAATCATTGAGTTTCTGAATTTCTAATTTTAATAGTTGTATATCTTTTTCTATTTGCTCTATTTTTTCATATATGTTATCCATAGTTATCCCTTACGGTTTTGGTGGTATTTGTGTTGTAATTTCCAATCCTTGCGGAGTTATATGTGTTTTTGTGAGCCAATACGAATTTCCTAATGCTATTCCTATATTTTGCATCACAATAAAGAACATTTGAACATCATTTATAGGATGTTGAAATTCAAAATAATTTATAGCAATTAAAACACCCGCGAATATACCAGAGACAAAGACATGAGTCCAATGCAAAGGGTAATATTTCATTTTCTCGACCTCCTATATTTATCCCAATAAACTAATGCTAAAACTCCAATTCCTAATGCTAAAGCCACTCCAATAGCACCTGCACCGACTGAAAGAGCAGGATTTTTTGATACCGTTAGTGTAATTGAATTTAAGAAATAACCTATTATTCCGATGCCCGTTATAATTGCTATAATTATTATTGCTATGACTATTAATTGCCATTGGGGGCTTTGAACATCAAAATCTACATTTAAATCAAAAAGACCAGATGGTGAAATTTTCCAATTAGTTATAATTTCTTTCATTCCCGTATATTTTTCTAACTGCACTATTATTTTCTCTGGTGTTAATTCACTTAATATTGATATTAAATAATTTGTTAATGGAATACCAAAATGTAAATTCATAGAAATATGATGACCAGTTGTTATTATAGAATTTAAAGGAACATTTGAACATATCTTAACACCTTGATAGGTCTCTGAATATGGGCATTCCATCATAAAAAGCCACCTTTATTAAGAATATTCTCTATATCGGATTTAGATGGAATTTTTGAATATACTGATGGAGAAAATGCTATTTGATGTCCTTGTATAGTCATAGAATACCCTAGCCATTCATTTATATCTTCGAAAAATATTATCTCAATTGTCCATGATCTATTATTATTTGCTATTGCTATACCACCATGCACTGAAAAATTCATATTTGAATTAATCGAAGTAAGATTAATATAACTATGCATATTTAAATTTGGATATGCATTTTCTATTGCATTCACTATATTTTGAAGTTGTCCATCGAGATTTTTACTAGATT
>JBAMLT010000256.1:1489-2117 GCA_039793425.1 Caldisericota bacterium | reverse complement strand
TTCTTCCAATTATTCAAAAAGAATTAAGAATAATTAAAAGAGATGGATTAAAGGGCGATAAACTTATAAAAAAATTAAAAGAATTGGTTTTAAAATATAATCTTTTGAGAGAGAGAAAAGAAGGAGAAATCGAGAAAAAAGAAGAACCTGTTAAAATAATCTGCAGCGAACTTATAAATAGATAGTAAAAAATTGGAGGATATATGGACATTGATCATGGAACTGAAAAAATTTTAGATCTAGTAAGAAAAGCATATGAAGGTAAGGTAAGGTAATGTTACCAGATTTTCAAAGAAATTTTGTTTGGGAAAGACAAAATATCGAAGAATTCATCGAATCACTTTTAGAAAATGTTTTTGTTGGTACTTTTTTAATTCTAAATACATCAAAAGGAAAAGAACCTTTTAAATGTATTTTTGTTCAAGGAGCTGAAAAAGTGAATCCAAATATAAAAGAAAATCCAGAAAAAATAATTCTTGATGGACAACAAAGATTAACTTCTCTGTTTTATGCTATATATGATCCAGCCACACCTTTAAAAAATACAGAATTACCTTATGTTTTCTTTATAGATTTAGAAAAACTTGCAGAAGATAATATCGATGAATCGGTTTTTAGTTATCCAAAG
>JBAMLT010000256.1:0-1479 GCA_039793425.1 Caldisericota bacterium | reverse complement strand
AAAGGAACATAGATTTTATAAATATTTATTAAATAATGTTAGTAAATATGATATTGAAAAATTGAAAGAAAAGAAAATAATTCCTTTAACCATGTTTCAAGATTTATCAGAATTTGATGATATCTGGTATGAAAATTTTAAATTTTTATTTAATAAGGAAGAATCTATTAAAATCAAAAAATATTTAAAAAATATTTTTGATTATGATTTAATAACACTTTCTTTGCCTCCTAAATTTAATGAAGAACCAGAAAAAATTGTTGTTCTTTTTGAAAAATTGAATAGAACAGGAATAAAACTATCAACATATGATATACTTGTTGCTCGCTTATATAAATTTATAAATTTAAGAGAAGAATGGGAAATTTTATTTTCAGATTCTAAAAATTATCACAATATTCTAAAATTTGCATCATTTGAAATGGAAAATACAAAAGTTCCGTTTTCATTCATTCAAGCATTAGTATTATCAAAAGATAAAAGTATAAGAGATAAGGTTCTTATAAAACTAGATGAAAAAAATATTAATAAGAATGAATATAAAAGAGTTATTGAAATAGCAGAAAATTAAGTTTTTAAAATATTATTTGATATACATAGATTTGGAATTTGTGATAATATCCACAAGTGGTTACCATATTCAACAGTTATAATTCCTTTACTTGCTCTATATTTAAAACATAAAAATGTCGATAGTAAAAAAATTGATATCTGGTATTGGAGTGTTGTTTTTACTGAGAGTTATTCTGGTACAACAGAATCTAAAATAATGAAAGATTTTAGAGAAGTATCGAAATGGTTTGAAGATGATTCTGCTGAACCTGAAATAGTTAAAGATTTGAAAGAGCAAATCCAAAAGGAAATATTTTCTTTAAAAAATGTTAAAAAACCTAATAGTTCGTTGTATAGAGGTGTATTTAATTTGATTTTCAAAAATAATCCAGTTGATTTCTATGAACCAGATAATATTGCTTATGAGAAATTAGAAGATCACCATATTTTCCCAAAAAGTTTTTTAAAATTAAAAGATATTGATATTGATCCTGATATAGTTTTAAATAGAACTTTAATTTTTGAGGAAACAAATAAAAGAATCTCTAATAAGGCGCCTGCAGATTACATAAAAGATATGATAGAAATACAAATGAAGAAGAATATGTCCTATGAAAATGCTGAAATGAACGTTAAAAAACTTTTAGAAAAACATTTTGTAAATTCTGAAATGTATGAAATACTTAAAAGTATCAAGAAAGAACTAACTAAAGAACAAATAAAAGAAAATTAAGAAAAATTCATTAATATGAGAGAAAAATTAATAATATCAAGAATTAAGAAACTAATTGAATTATATTAAAATTTATTTTTTAACTACACATTAAAGGATTGGCTTAAGGCACCTCTTACTTTAGCAAAATATATTATCTATTTTAAATAACAAATTAATATTATTCATTTGGATAAATGATTGTTATTACTTTA
>JBAMLT010000255.1:0-2138 GCA_039793425.1 Caldisericota bacterium | reverse complement strand
CATCGTTAATGCTCGTTCCAGATCCTTTTGCAATTCTTTTTTTTCTATCACCATCAATTATATCTGGATATAATCTTTCTTTTTTAGTCATCGATTGAATTATTGCTTTCATTTTTTTAATATTTTTTTCATCAAAGTTTGTGCTTAAAGGCATTTGAGGTAAATATCCCAAAATAGAAGAAAGACCTCCCATCTTTTCAATTGATTCTATCTCTTGAAGAAAAGTTATAAAATTAAATTTCTCTTTTTTTATTTCAATTTTCTTTTCTTCTTTAAGAGATTCAATTTTTTTGATTAAACTCTTAATATCACCAAGACCTAAAATTCTTAATGCTAAAGATTCTGGGTCAAACTCTTCTAAATCTTCTATTTTTTCACCAACACCAATAAATTTTACTGGGACAGAGGTTACATATCTAATTGAAAGTATTGCTCCTCCTTTTGAATCACCATCAAGTTTTGTTGCAATTATTCCAGTTAAACCAATTTTTCTCTTGAACTCGCTTGCAATTTCAACACTTCCCTGCCCTAAAAGTGAAGAAACAACCAGTAATGATTCTGTTGGTTTAATTTCTTCTCTTATATTTTTCAATTCATTCATCATCTCATTATCAATATGAATTCTACCAGGAGTATCATATAAAATAAATTCAATTCTTTCCCTTTTTGCAATCTCTTTTGCCTTTTTAATTAATTTATTGATAGGTAAATTTTCTTCATAAAAAAATTTTGATTGAACACACTCAGAAATTTCTTTTAATTGGGTTATTGCACCTGGTCTTTTTAAATCTAAAGGAACCATTAATGTTGAATGTCCCTTATTTTTCAAATAAAAGGCAAGTTTTCCTATTGAAGTTGTTTTGCCACTTCCTTGTATACCAAAAAGTACAATTTCAGTTGGAGGAATGGATGAATATTTTAAACTTGAAGTTTTCCCTAAAATTTTTAAAACTGTTTCGTAAAGAATTTTTGTCATCTGCTCTTCAGGAAGAGCACTTTTTAAATTTTCTTCTTTTAATGATTCTGATTCAACAATTGACAAAATTTCTTTTACAACCTTAAAATTAACATCAGCCTCAATTAAAATCTTTTTAAAATCATTTATCCCCTCTTCTACATCATTTCTTGTAATTAACCCCTTCCTACCAAATTTATCTAATACATCTCTTAAACCTTTCCTTAAACTTTCGAACATATCATTTTTAATGATATTAACTTATTATTAATTTGTCAACAATGAAAGATTTATACTATGATAAAATCAAATTATGAATCATTTTAATCACTATAGTGGAGTTATACATATACATACAATTTATTCAAAAGATAGTTTATTTAAACCACTTGACATAATGCCATATTTAAAAAAATATAAAATTAACTTTGCAATAATCACAGACCATAATAGTATTGAAGGAAAAAAATATGAAGGTTTCCATGAGAATATTCTACTCTTAGTAGGAGAAGAAATAAGCCCCAATAAAGGCAATCACCTTCTTGCATTTAATATCAAAAGTTTAATTAAGCCAGATGAAAATGTTCAATCTATTATAGATGAAATAAATCTTCAGAATGGTTTGTCTTTTATAGAACATCCGTTTTTTGAGGGCAATAGATTATTAAAAAACAAAATAAATATGAAATGGACAAACTGGAATGTTAAAAATTTTACTGGTATTGCAATATTTAACTACACCTGTGATGGAGGAGAAAGATTAAATGTTTTAAAATATTTAATATTCTATTTTTTCCCAGGATTAGATAAAGATAGACCAAATTATAAAACAATTAATAAATGGGATGAATTAAATAAATTTAGAAAAACAGTTGGAATTGGAACTCTGGACTTACATTTTCTTTATTTCAAATTTCTATTTTTTAAAATTGAAGTTTTTCCCTTTAAATATTTTTTTAATTCTATCAGAACAAATATAATAACAGATAAAATGTTGAATAAAGAAACTGTTTATGAAGAAATTAAAAAAGGGCATGTTTATATATCAAATAATTATCTTGGAGATGCAAAAGATTTTATTTTTTATATTAAAAGAGATAATGAAAAATTTATAATGGGTGATGAATTAGAATTAAAGGGGAATGAGAAAATAATTATAAAATCTCCATCAAAGTCATTGATT
>JBAMLT010000254.1:0-2145 GCA_039793425.1 Caldisericota bacterium | reverse complement strand
GATATAAATTTTTCTTCTGTTTTTAAACTTTGCTAGTGTTTTTATCGCCTCTTTTGCGCCATTTGGATTTGAATTATAACTATCATCAATAATGATTAAGTTTTTGCTATTTTTTATTAAATATAAGCGATGTGGTGTACCTTTATAGTGTTCAATTATTTTGATAAATTGATTAGTTGAAACTATATTGAATCTCTTGTTAAAAAGATAGCAAAGCATTATCAAACCGAGAGCGTATTCCGCTATTAATTTCGTTTTTCCAATTATTGTTTGGCTTGATTTAAAATCTTGTAATTTCCATTTCTGGCCATTTCCATCAGTATCAAATTCCAATTCTTCAATACCACATTCATCAGTCTTGGAAGAAGAGTAGGGTACAAATTGATATTTTGCGGATTCGTATTTTTTATATGAGTTTTTAATATTTATATCATCAATGTTTATATAAATTTCTCCAATTTTTTTTGATTCAGTGATTTCAAATATTGTTTCAATAGCATTTTTTATTCCTCCCATGCGTTCATTGTGAGCTTCATTGATACCGGTTATTATTCCAATGTGGGGCTCCACTATATTTGCAATTTCCCTCACATCACCTTTTTTATATTCTCCTATTTCAACAACAAAAAAATCATGACTTTTGTTTAGCTGTTTAAGTATTATTTTACAGATGCCAAGAGGAGTATTGATAGATTTATCGGTTTTTAGCACAATATATTTTTGTTCAAGTAAGTATGAGATGATATTTTTTGTTGATGTCTTGCCATAACTTCCTGCAATACCTATGACTATAAGGTTTTTGCATCTTTTAAGTTTTAATTTTGCTATAAAATAAATAAGATTTTTGATAATTAATTCGATTGGATAAACAAACAAACTTCCAATTATAAGAAAGTACTTAAATAAGTGAATATAAATAAAACTAGAAAACAGTATAAATAAAATCAATGTTAAAGATATGCCCCAAAGATGGTAAATTATTAAATTAATTAAAAACAAAGATAGAATTGATGCAATAAGAATAGAAATTAATTTGGGAGTAAAATCTATTTTTCTTTCGAAAAAAACTTCTTTAACATGTTTTGATGCTTTCAATTATCTTTTAATATCATAATATTCAATCTGAAAAAGATAAATCTCTCTTGCTAGATCTTTTAGTTTCATAATATTTGATTTAAAGCTTTTAAGAATTCATCTTTATTTTCTAAAAATGGTAGATGTTTTGCATTTTTGATAATAAAAAGATTTTTTGCATTTACTAATTGTTGAATTTTTATTCCCTGAGAAAGTGGAGTAATTTCATCATTTTCACCCCAAATAATATCTATTTTTGTCTGAATCTTTTTCAGAATTTCAGATATATCTGTCTCTATGGTGGATAGAAACAAAAATTTTATATTTTCATCATTTATTTCGTTGTAATCTGATGTTCTGAATTTTTGTGTGATTTTTTTTACAATAGAAATTTCCTTAATCTGTTTTGGCATTATCGTGGAAAATAATTTAATAATTTGAGTTTTAAACGAATTATCTTTAAATGCAGCTGAGTCGATAAGAATTATTTTTTTTATGTTGAGCTGTTTTCTAGAAGCTACTACGGAGGATATTTTCCCCCCAAATGAGTGTCCTATTAGGATTATTTCCGCTTTTGTATTACATACTTTATTTATTATTTTTTCAATCATCTCGCAGTATGCGTAAAACGAATATTTATGTTTTAATTTACTGCTTTGGCCAAATCCAGGAAGATCTAGGAGTATGACGTTTGATGAGCTAATATCATAAATATATTTGCCAATATCAATCCAAACTTTTGATTCGAGCCCCCATCCGTGAAGCATTACATAGTATGTTCTATTAGATGAATTTTCAAACAGGTAATAATGCAATATTTGATTTTCAAATTTTATGTATTTTTCAGAAGGCATTTAGTAGTATTATATTCTATTTGTATTGTGTTTATATTATTGCTGTACTAAAATCAAATATAATTTATGGATGTAGACTTGATTTTAAGAGAATTAGAGAATCTCGAAAATAAATTTGTTCAGGTAGAGCAAAATAAGGATTATAATGAATTAAAAGCGGTATTTTTGTCAAAGGAGTCGTCTCTAATGCATATTTTATCAGTCATAAAAGATCTGC
>JBAMLT010000253.1:0-2149 GCA_039793425.1 Caldisericota bacterium | reverse complement strand
AAAAGAATGTTTGGTACTGCTGGAGACATAATTTAGGTGGTAGTGTTTTTGAATTAATAGCATTTTGTGAAGGCATTCTATCATGCAAGGATTACGGCTTGGATCCTGAGACTGTGAGGCCCAGAATGAACAAGGAAGATAAAATCAAGATATGGAAAGACAAAAAAGAGCAGTTCAAAAAGACTGTGAAGGTTGTGAAAGAAAAATTTAACATTGATTTTACAATGCTTAAAAACAAAAATATACGAAATACAGAAAATGATTGGTTTGACAACAAAGGAAATATAATCAGAGAAAATATTGTAAACTCTATCATAAATAAATTTGAGCATATAATTTCAAGCAACGAAAACATATATTTGTGGCTTAACGATCACTATGATGAACAGGGCAAAGAAATTATTGCAAAATATATTCATGAAAATGCACCAGAATTATCTTCTAGAACAATTTCTGATTTGGTTCAAGAAATTTATAATCTAACTTTTATAACAAAAGAGGAACTCAAAAAAATGCAACTCCCAAAGAAATTTTTACCTGTTAAAAATGGGTTGATTGATCTTGAGACTTTTGAATTTCTACCCCATACCCCAAATTATTTTTATACCAAAAAATTAAATGTAATATATAATCCAAATAAAATTCCTAAGCACTTCGTCGATTATTTATTATCGAGATTTGAAAACAACTATACTGAAATGTTTAAAGTAATTGAAGACTTTGCCGTTGCCCATCTGCGGGATAATAGATTTCAAATTATTTCCATATGGATGGGTTTAAGTAAAACCGAAACAGGACTAGTATCAGGTGAAGAAGGAAAAACATTTACTGCCGAAAACATCATTGGAAGAACATACTTTGGCGATGAATTATTCACAAAAGTAGATTTGCGAGTTTTGTCAGAAAAAGACAATGAATGGTATACACTCAAAGATAAATGGTGGCATACTATTTCTGTCAATGAAGAATCTCATATACTTAACTTTGCTAAAACAATTGAAGATCTCAGGGATCCCTCGTTCCAAAAACCGATAAAACACGCAAAACACCAAGAACTTATTGAAAATCAGGCATACCATATTTTAATTGGAAACACCTTCCCCCCTATAAACGCAAATACAAAAGCGATATACAGATCCCTGAAAAAAATAGTTTACTGGAAAAAATCCATGGGAGAGGACTGGAAATACTTGGAAAAAATTAATGAAGATGATGAAAAAAGCGGTATGCTTAATTTAGCTTTATTATTTATCAAAATAATTCAAGCAAGGGGTTCTCTTTACGGAACATTAAATATAGATAATGTTCCTGATGAATATACAAGGATAAGCGAGCCATTAGTCCCAATTTTAAATTCAATCTTCGAAAAAGATCCTAATGGGCAAGTTGAACAACATGAAGCATATAAATTAGTAATTGAAAAAGCTCAAGAACAAGAGAATATTATGCAAAGACTTTCATTAGCAAAACTCACAAAATTATTAAGGCAAAATTTTGGAGCTGTTTTGTCAAGAACAACAACCAAAGAAACGATAAATGAGAATGGTGAAAATAAAAAAATAACAAGACATCAGGATTTTTATATAGGTATAAAAATAAAGAATAATGAAAATAACAATAAAATTCAGATTGAAAAAATGAACTCGGATACACTCGAAAAAGCTTTACTGGACTATCTCAAGACTATACCGAAAAACGATCGTATCCGAGTATCCGACCTCTCTTTTTTATTTCATATATATATAAATATAGAGAATAAAGAGAAGAAACTCGGATACTCGGATACTTTGTTTTTAAAATCTCTTGAAAATCTGTGCAGGACAGAATTTTCGAGTGTATCCGAGTTTTTGAAGGAGGTGGAAAAAGCATCTAAATATAAAGAAAATAATGAAAATATTATAAAATCACAAAATATAAAAACAGATGAAATAAAATACTTCAAGACCGCGGAATACTATACCAAGGAATATTTCAGTGATATGGGCATAGCTCTAATTGATAGTTTTGATTCAGGAAATGAGCACTATTATAGACTAAAAATTCCGAATGACCTCAACGGAGAAAATGCTTACAGGTTCAGTTCATATTTCTCAATGAAAGCGATCCCAATATCAGAGGAAGAGTTTGAATCAAAAAGGCAAGGAGGCGC
>JBAMLT010000252.1:330-2153 GCA_039793425.1 Caldisericota bacterium | reverse complement strand
CAGCCAATAAATTAGTTTTTGAATTACAAAGAATTCAAAATCAGGCAATGCTTGTTTATCAGGGAAATATAAAAGAAGAAAAAATTTGTGGATGGGGAATGTATTTTAATAGTCCTACTTCAACAATTGCTTTTAAAGATTTTTGTACTGAGGACAATCAAGGAGAGGGAGATAAAAAATACGAGGAAAACGAGAAGGAGGAGATTATTCCTTTAGTAAAACAAACAGAAATAATTGAGACAAATATTCAATCAGTAGTTTTTGTTCCCCCTGAGCCAAAAGTTTATTTTTATCCTCAAGAGATTAGTCAAGGAGTAATTAAAATTAGATTAGAAAATCAATTAACTGAGTACCCTTATTATGAAATAATTATTGGAAAAAATGGTCAAATTTTTAAAAAATTAGGTAGTCAACCATAAGATTTTATGAAAAAAGGGTTTACTTTAGTTGAGGCTTTAATTGCAATTTCAATTTTAATAATTGGAATTTTAAGTGGGTTTATTTTAGTAACGCGGGCCTTATATAATGTTTCAGTAATCCAAGATAGATTAAGCGCTGTTTTTTTAGCCCAAGAAGGAATAGAATTAGTCAGAAATATCAGAGATACAAATTTTATAAAAATACTAAATAATAAAGGCACTATCTCTTGGCGAGAAGGATTGTCAGATGGTTGTTATCTTATTGACACCTCAATGCCCTTAACTTTAAAGCCAATAGCGTGTAATAATGAGAATGATTATTTAACTTATAATCAAGATTTAAATTTGTATCTTTATAATAATGGAAGTAATACTTCTTTCTATAGACAGATTAAAATCGAAACAATTTCTGATGATGAAATTAGAGTTATTTCTTTTATTAAATGGAAAACCAGAAATATGATATTTGATTTAACGGTTGAAGACCATCTTTATAACTGGTTCAAGGTATAAAATTATTTAAGGTGGGTATGTTCATTAATAAAATTAAAAACCGGATAAAGAATTATAAAAAAGGGTTTACTTTGATTGAACTTTTAATTGCTACAGGAATTTTTGTAATGGTGATTATTACTTTATCTCAAGTTTATATTTCAATTATTCGTTCAGAAAGAGTTGCTTACGCTTTATTAACAGCAGAAAATAATATAAGAAATAAATTGGAGTTAATAGCCCGTTCAATTAGAATGGGAAAAAATTTTGATTTTGATAAAGATTATAAAATTTGTTTTGATTATTATTTAGAAAAAAAATGGAGAAAGGTTTGTTATCAATATAATAATTTTAATATTGAACAATTTATTGAAGGCCTAGCAGATAATTTTGAGCCTCTTTTTGATCCTAATTTAAAAATTACTAAAGCGCATTTTTATCAAAGAGGTGATCAAATTAATTCGCAATTAACAGTGGTTGTATCTTTAGAGATAGAAACAGAGATTAGAAATCAAATATTTACTTTTCATTTAGAAACGGCAATTACTCCTCGTATAGTTGTTAAAGAAAGTTAAAATTCTTTATGAATTATAAAATAAAACAAGAATTCAAAGGACAGATATTTTTAATTTTAGGGGCAGTTTTAATTCTTGCCTTAATTCTTTTATCTATTTTGACTAAAGATTTAAGACAGGCAATAGAAACAGCTGAATCAGTTAAAGCTTTTTATGCTGCGGATAGTTGTATGGAGTGGCAGCTTTATAATTCTTTTAGTTCTCAAGCTATTCAAGAAAAACCTCAAATGACTAATAATACTGACTGCGAATATCAAAATACTTTTGAAATTAATGGCCAAATTCAAACAAATGGAATTTCTAGGAAGGTAAAAAGAGGAGTAGAAATCAATTTTTA
>JBAMLT010000252.1:0-320 GCA_039793425.1 Caldisericota bacterium | reverse complement strand
AAGCCTAAAAACTTTTATTATCTATTTTTAATAACAGTTTTATTAAATAAAAAAGAGATTATTGTTTATTAAAAATGACTAAAGAAGAGGCAAAAAAAAGAATAGAGGTATTAAAAAGAGAGATTGAGAAATATCGTTATGCTTATCATGTTTTAAATCAGTCGCTTGTTCCCGACGAAGTTTTGGATTCTTTAAAAAAAGAGCTTTATGATTTAGAGCAGCAATTTCCTGAATTTATTACTCCTGATTCGCCGACTCAAAGAGTGGCGGGTAAACCTTTAAAATTTTTTAAAAAAGTTGTTCACAAAGTGCCAATGCTT
>JBAMLT010000251.1:0-2180 GCA_039793425.1 Caldisericota bacterium | reverse complement strand
GAAATGAAAAATCATATTAATACCCTTGACAAATATATATATATATTAAAATTTTTTTGGAATTATAATAAGGAGGTAAAAAATGAAAAAGATTTTAGTTACAATTTTAATTTTAGGGTTAATAGGGATTTTAATTTTCATTTCAGTTAACCATTCTAAACTTGTGCTTTCCTCTTCAATTATTACTATTGTAAATCAACCTTCTCCAAATCCTTATACACCAAATAATGATCCCAATAATCCGAATAGAATAAGTATAAGATTCAATATAACAGAAGGAGATTATGTAACTGTTTATATCGTAAAAAGTGTTACACTTAATAAATCTCCATATTATTACTGGATATATTGTAGTAATCCATCACAATATTGTCCAGGAAATTGGTATGAAGAAGTTGCAGTTGCAAAAGATACTATCTATTATAACCCGGGGATTTATTCGGTAAGTTGGGATGGATATAAATCTCCATATTTAAGAAATCCTTATACTGATTTGATTCAAAAAGGAACATATCTTTTTTTACTTAGAGCAAGTAATCATAATACAAATGTGGTTTCAAATTCATTTTTATTAAATCAGTTCAATTATCCTACAGGTATTGCTTATATAAGACAAGGAAGATCATGGATTGGAACACCATATGGAATTGGTGGGATTTCTCATCAATTTTGGTATAAAGGTAATAATGTTCATGGAAATGGGGTAGTAGATTGTAGTGGATTTGTATTAAATGTAGCTTTTGAAATGGGATTTAGTTTACCAGATCCAAATAGAACAAGAAATAATAATTGTCAAAATATTTATTGGAATATTGGAGGAAATTATATTACAAGAAAAACATTTTATTCTGATTTTAGAAATCTTAGACAATCTAATCTATTATTTTTTGATTGGGAAAACGATTCTACTTTAGACCATACTGGAATTTATACTTATACAGATGCTTCAGGTGAGAAATGGATTCTTCATTCATGGGATTATGTTATAGAAGAAAAATTAAGTTATTGGAGAATAAATAAGATTAGTGGCTACGGCTATCTTAATGCCATAGGAGATACAAATAATCCTTAAGAGGATGAAATAAAAATGAAAAGAAGATATTTAATTTTAATTATAATTTTAATTTTAATATTAAGTTCAATTTTTTTAATTAAATCACAAAAATTAAAAGGGATAGCGTCGAATATGGTTTTGAAATCTGAAACTATTATTGATATTCCTTATGGAGATGATGAAAATGAAGTTGGTTTTAAATGGATTGATAATATAAGTGGAATTTGTTTATATCCACAAAGTTTCTTTATTGGGAAAGATAAAAATATATATATTCTTGATAGTCCGAAAAAGAGGGTATTGATTATTAACGAAAATGGAAAATTCGAAAAATTAATAGATTTAAGCAATTTAAAAACCAAAAGATTAGGAGATTTAGTGGTTGATTCAAAAGGTAAAATTTATATTCTTGATCCTATTCTCGGGGAAATTTTTATATACGATAATGGAAAAGTAAATATTAATGAAAGTCTTAATTATCTATTTCCAGAAAATCCACACTATATAACAATAAACATTGATTATAATGATAATCTCTATGTAGGTTATTTTGATAATGAAGGGTTAATATACAATAAGATTCATAATGGAAAAAGATTAAATATTAATTTCCCTACTTCAAATGTAGATAATGAAAATAATTTCTACTTATTAAAAAATGACCCTATTGGGTCTAATAAAATATGGCTTATAAAAAAAGATAATCAAGGTAGAGAAATTAAGAGAATATTGATCCCTGATTTTGAAAGAATAGATTTAAAACTAATAGGAATAGATAATAAATTTAGACCATATTTATTAATGAAAAGGGTGAATAGTAAATTTATAGATATATTAGTGTTTGATGAAGAATCTAATTCTTTTAATTTATATAGTTTAGATTTTTTAGAAACTAACTTAATTGAAAATGCTATTTTTACTTCTGGCTATTTCTATAGAGTAACAGAAGATTGCGAGGTCTGGTTTATGCTAATTACTAAAAATGGGTTAAAAATGATAAGATTCAAGATTGAATAATGAAAAAAATTAATTTAATTTTTATTTTAATAATATTAATTTTAACATTAACATATTGCATAATAAAATATGGGGAAATAGAGATAAATTCTGATCCGCAAGGTGCAAA
>JBAMLT010000250.1:1706-2200 GCA_039793425.1 Caldisericota bacterium | reverse complement strand
GGAATTCTTCTGAAATAACAGAGGTTGTAATTATTGCTTTGCCATAAGCTAGAGCTTCTATCATTCTATTTTGTACTCCACTCCCGCCTATCAATGGTAACAAATATATTGAACTCTTATTATAAATTTCTATATATTTTTCATTATCTAAATATCCTAGTAATTTCACATTTTCAGGAACATTATATTTTTTTAAATAACTTGGAACATATCCTGTCACATAGAATTTTAAATTTGGAAGTTTTTTGGCTGCATAGAAAATATATTGCAAAGCTTCTTCTGTAATCCAAAACCTACTACCTGAAAATAATATTATATTATCATCAGGTAAATCATAATTATATTTTTCTGGATCATATAGAATTCCAGCAATAGGGGGTATATATGTTACTTTTAAATTTTTTACATGATTAAACACATTCTTATCATATTCAGATACTACTATTATATTATTTGAAGAAAGTGTAGAGATATAAAAAGAAAGTACTATTTGT
>JBAMLT010000250.1:500-1696 GCA_039793425.1 Caldisericota bacterium | reverse complement strand
CTTAAAAATAATTAATGAATTATGCGAAAATTTATGGGTTTTTCTTAACCAAACGTGTGAATTGTCTAAATAATTAGGTAAACCGCTGAGAATTGCCAATTCTATTGTTTTAGTTTTGAATTTCTTTTTCAAATATTTAGGAATTTTATTATTATCAAATGCCACCCTTATTACAAGATCAAAATTACCAAGACCTAATTTATTAAATTCCCTAGGAGATGGACCCTTAAAAAGCTGAGGAAATAATAAATAATAAAATCCTAAATAAGATATGGTTCCAAAGATTGATCTCGGGAATTTATCATATATTGATGATATGATATCTTTGCCACCATTACCTAGGTGTATAATTCTTAAATTACCCTCTTTAATTTCTTTCGACTCTCCCCTTCCCCATGTTAAAACAGTTACTTCATTTGTATTTGAAAGTGATTTAGCAGTGTTATAAATATGTAAGTCCGCTCCTGGTTTTTTTGAAATAATATTTGAATGATTAAGTATAAGTATTCTCATAGATACATCGATCATGAATAAGTAAAATCTATATATATATTTTTTAATTCGCTATTAGTCTCAACAAAAAGAAGGTGATATTACGAAAATCTCAATTATGCATGATGGTGGTCCGGTCAGTGGTATATCCACTTATGTTTATAGACTTTTTAAAAATTTAATATTGCATAATCAAAATGTTACCTTATATCAATATTTTATATTTGAACCTGAGATTAATCCTCCAGTTGGTACAGTTGTTTTAAATAAACCCAAACCTATGCCACATTCTAATATAAAAAGAAAGATTCTAATTGCATTAAATTTAACATTAGGATCAAATTGGCATCATTTTAAGAAAATAGAAAGTGATCTAACAATTTTATCAAACCCTTCATTACTCGATTTAACAAAATATATAAAGAATTGTGGTGTAATAGCCCATGACCTTTATTATTTATACAAGAATTCTGATCCGAAATTTCTGAATTTTTATTATAAGGGAAAATATAAACTTTTTGACAATGCTAAATTTATAATTTCTAATTCAAATTTTACTAAAATGGATCTTATATCAAAACTTAATATTGATCCTAAAAAAATAACTACAGTATATCCATATATAGATAAATCCTTATTTTTTCCAGGGGATAGTAATTTTAAGTATAATTATAAATTAAATAATAAAATTAAAATTATATTAA
>JBAMLT010000250.1:0-490 GCA_039793425.1 Caldisericota bacterium | reverse complement strand
CTAGTTTGGGTTGGAAAAAACACTTCAACATTAAAATTGATAAAAGATTTAAATTTAGAAAAACGTGTCATATTAAAAGAGAATATAACTGAAACAGAGCTTGCAGATATTTACCGGGGTTCAGATATGCTTGTCTTTCCATCCCTATTTGAAGGTTTTGGAATACCGGTTATTGAAGCAATGGCAACAGGAACGCCGGTAATTGTTTCAAATCGAGGATCTCTTCCTGAGATTGTAGGAAATTCTGGAATTATTTCGGATCCATTTGATATAGATTTTATGGCAGAGAAAATACAAAATATCCTTGAAGATGATAGAGAAACAAAGAAATACAAAGAATTAAGTCTTAAAAGAGCTGAATTATTTACAATGGAGAATCAATATAATCAAATGATGAAAATTTTAAATTTTCTGGATTTTTAAAAATATTAGTGATTTTATATGATCTTTAATCTCGCAAACTCTGGCGATATTTAAGCTGCTTATCTTA
>JBAMLT010000249.1:0-2231 GCA_039793425.1 Caldisericota bacterium | reverse complement strand
CGCCCACCACCACGGAAACAAAATGTACCGAAAATGTACATAAGGCATATGCCATCGCGATTGGTGTGTTGGAATTTCGCTTTTTAAATATTTTTCAAATTAATTATTAAAATAATTATGTTTAACAATTTTAAATTTGAAAGGAGGAATTATGAGAAAGGTTAAATTTTTTTTAGTTGTTACATTTTTAGCAACTTTTTTAACTAATATAGCGCTTGCTGAAAAAATAAAAATTATCAAGGAAAATGGTGGCGAAAACGGCTATAGGTATGTAGAGGAAAATCATAGTGATCCGTTAATTGGCGAGAAAAAACACACTTTAATTTGTCGTGACCCCGGCTATCAAACCTGTGCTTGGACCCACCCACCTTCTGTTATGCGTCTTATAGATTATGCAGAGGACCAAATAACTAAAGGAATCCTAAACGGTCAATATGAAAAATTCTTTGATAATGTTTTGCATCGTGTAGTTTGGTCAGCAACAGATATTTATAATGTTGACATTGAGGAAACAATTTTTAATAATCAATAACAACGAAAGAAAGGGCTGTCTCGAAATGGAATTTCAATTGAGACAGCCCGCCATTAATTTCTTAGTAGATTATATATGATTGAAAGGAATTGTCTATGAACAACACCATTTATTTAAGCATAATTCTTTTATTGCTGATTCCTAGTGCTCTAATATCAGACCTAATAAATGAGTATTATAAACTTGAACGGGTTCACATTGTTGAAGAATATTTACCGGATATTGAGGAAATCGGGTATAAGAACGTGGCTGTTTTCAATGATTACATAGGTTTTATTAGTTTTTCAAAAAGTAAATCTTTCTTTTTTTTATTTGACATAGTAAACGATCGACTTAGAAAATATCAAATAATTTTGCCCCAAAAATTCCATAAATTATATAAAAATACATACAATTTATCTAGGTCATTGATTTTTAATAATAAATACTTGGTTTTAAGAATCGGTAACCAATTTTTTTTCGCCAAATTTTTCAAATGGTCAAATAAATTTAAATTGAAGGAAGTTGTCTTCCCAATTGAGGACAATGTATTACTTTCGGCATTTGACAATATTAAACTTATTGAAGACACTTTGATTTTAATCCAAAAGCCATTTTTTAGAGGAAAAACTGATTTGGATAGTCTATATTTTATAAAACTTTCTTTAATAGACAATAAAATCTTGATGTTTAAAAAAATAAGAAATATTAAATGTTGGATTTTTTCTCTTTTTTATCCGCCAAAGTTTATATCGTTCTCAATGAATTATTTCGTATTGACGGATGTTTGTGATTCGAGGTTAATTTTTCTTGATTACAATGGAGAAGAAATTTGCACTATTGAGATTAATGATAGTATCTTCAAAAAAATAGATTTTAGAAAGTTGTCTTATTTAAATAATTTAGCATTAAATCATTCAATTTCACTAAAAACTGTAATTGATTCGCTTAGACAATTCTATTACAAAGAAATTACAACAATTGAAAACATTGATTTTCTTACGGATTCTCTTATACTTATTCAATTAAGGAATCCAGTCATTTCTAATTTAGAAATTGATACCCAATTTAGTTATTGGATGGTTCATTTAAATAATACAAATGAGAAATTTGTAAAAACTAATATTTTTATTCCAAAATACAATCCCGATAAAGAAGATATTTTCTCATTACCTTTGCGGGGTAATTCATATTTTGTTGCTTCGGATTATATTGTTATTTTTTCTACTCTTTTACCATTTAAACCTAAAAAGGATGAACCTTTGAATAAATACCTTGAAAAGGTTGAAAATTTTTATAAAAATAATAATTTAAAACTAAGTATTGTAGTTTTTAGGCGACAACGATGTGGTTAGTATATTGTTTTTTCCTTTTATGTTATTCAGAATTTTTGGTTGAGGATGTTTCTGGTAATGTGATTAATCTGTTTAATTTTAGTAAAAACAATAAAATTGTGATTTGTTATAATGAGTTATCTTGTGTGGATTGCTTTAAAAACTTAGTCTTAGAAATTTATTCAAAGTTTGGTGGTTTTGAAATTTATTTTTTAATAAGAACTAATAATAACAGCTCTGAAAATAAAAGAATATCAATTCAATCATTAAAACGTAAACTTAATCTCAAGTGGAACAAAATTAAAATTTTTTTTGACCGACATTTTGACGAAGATCCCTGGCCCCCGATTAATCTTAAAGAAGGAATTTTCGGGAAATATAATATT
>JBAMLT010000248.1:3471-17827 GCA_039793425.1 Caldisericota bacterium | reverse complement strand
AATGGTTTTGAACCAGCCCATCCAAACCAGTATGGATTTGGTTCAAGAGAAATATATGCACCTTCTACCCATGTTTTGATTCTATATGGCCCTGCATGAACAGGTTTCTTTACTGCATCAGATGCAGTGAGTTGCTCTGTTGGTATCTTTGAATAGATATGAGATGGATAAATTGGTAGACCTAAGTTTGCATATGGAGTTTTCTCTTTCCAATAAACAACCATTGTATATGGATCTGGCCACTCAATCTTTGTTATCTTATCATATGGGTCAGTTGAAGGTACTTGTGCAACTTTTCCAGAAAGATATATCTCATATACCGCATATTCAATATCTTTCTTATAATCGATTGGTGTGCCATCACTCCATTTGACACCTTTCCTTAAATAATAAGTGGTTTTCATTGTTCCATCAGCATTAACTACCCATGTTCCATCTTTCAAACTTGGAACATTAAGAGCCATTCTTGGGAATGGAGTTCCATTTGGCCATGCGCCAATTAAACCATCTTCATATTGCATAGCAATATTTCTTTGAGCCATCATTGAGGTTGCAAAAGAAAGAAGTGAGTCTGGTTCCTGTGTCTGAGCAACAATAACTCTTGGTGTTTCGGTTGGAGGAGATACAACTCCTCTATAAACTGCATAAGCACATTCTGCTCTTGTTCCAGGTGACTTTGGAGCAACAAGAACATCTCTTCTATATGTTAAAACTTGTACATCTGGTCTATAAGCAATAGTTACAGCACCAACTGCCCAACTTGAAATGGATTTCCAGTCATTACCCCATACTAGTGGTTCTGTAATTTTTGCTGCTTCTGCTGAAAGACCCTTAACATTAACCATTACTGCTGCGACTTCTTCACGAGTGATAGTTCTTGATGGACCAAATGTTCCATCTGGATAACCCTTAAGATATCCTGCTTTTACTGCTGTTTCAACATATTTGAATGCCCAATGATTTGTTGGAACATCCTTAAATGTTGGTGTTGCAGGAGAAACAAGGGTAAGTTTTTTTGCAAGAACAACCATTGTTGCAAATTCTGCTCTTGTAACTGAATTTTCTGGTTTAAAAGTTCCATCAGGATAACCTTTTAAAATACCAAGTTCGACCATTTTGCTGATCTGTTTGTAAGCCCAATAATCTTCTGGTACATCGGAGAATTTTGCTTGAGCAAAAACTCTACCCCATGCACCAATACCGACTAATAAAAGCAGCACTAAAATTACTGCTAAAACTTTTTTTAACATCTAAACCCTCCTTTTTTGTAAGGTTTTTTTAAATTTTTTTGTTGTTTTTTTGGTAACTTTCTCACCTCCCTTTTTCTTTTAAATTTTATAATTAATTTTTAAGTTTGTCAACAATTTCAAATTTAACTTTTTAAGTAATTTAAAAAGTCATCTTTAAAATTTTCTATTGCACTCTTAACAGGAAGAATTAAAGATTGTCCAAGAGGGCACAAAGATGTAAAAAACATTGTATTAGAAATTGATATCATTTTATCAAGATCATTTAACTCTCCTTTGTTATTTAAAATTTTTTCGATTATATCAAGTAATTCTTTTGTTCCAACTCTACATGGAGCACATTGCCCACAGGATTCGTGATTAAAAAATCTAATAATAGAATGTAGCATATCAACTATATTTGTATCTTCATTCATCACAAGAATAGCACCTGAACCTAAAACTGCTTTATATTCTTTAAGATTATCAAAATCCATCTTAACATCCAATGTTTTTTCTGATAAAAAAACACCTGCTGCTCCACCAACTAATGCTGCTTTAAATTTTTTACCATTTTTTATACCACCACCATAAAGAAATATAATTTCTTTTAAAGTTGTCCCCATTGGTACTTCAATAAGACCAGGAAGATTAACATGTCCTAAAATTGTATAAACTTTTGTACCAGGACAAGTTGGTGTACCAAAACTTTTAAACCAATTAGCCCCATTAAGAATAATTTTTGGAATATTAGAGATGGTTTCAACATTATTAACAACAGTTGGTTTTCCAAATAGACCAAAAGTTACTGGGTAAGGTGGTTTGACCCTGGGTTCTCCTCTTTTTCCTTCAAGAGATTCAATTAATGCTGTCTCTTCTCCACAAATATATGCACCTGCTCCTTTTTTAACTTCTATATCAAATGAAAATCCTGAACCAAGAATATTCTTACCAAGAAGTCCATAATTTCTTGCATCACTTATTGCTTTAGAAATTCTATTTATTGATAATGAGTATTCTCCTCTTATATATATGTAACCTTTGTTTGCTCCTATGCTATACCCAATAAGAATCATGCCTTCAATAAGTTTATGTGGATCGCCTTCTAAAATTAATCTATCTTTAAAAGTACCTGGTTCACCTTCATCAGCATTACAGATTACATATTTTACCTCATCTAATGTTTTTCTTGCTCCTTCTAATTTCAAACCTGTTGGAAAACCAGCACCTCCTCTTCCTTTTAAACCTGATTTTTTTATTTCCTCAATAACATCTTCAGGTTTCATTTCAAAAAGTGCCTTTTCAATTGCCTTATAACCATCTCTACCTATATATTCATCTATATTATCTGGATTTATTATTCCTGAATTTTCAAGAACTATTCTTGTTTGTTTTCTTGAAGGACCAACTTCCTCTTTTACTTTCTCAATTATTTCTATCTCTTCTTTTAAAGTAAAATCTTTTACAGGCCTACCCTTTATAAGATGTTCTTCAACAATTCTTTTTATATCCTCTTTTTTAAGATTTACATAATAGACCCCTTCTGGATAAACAACCATAACTATACCCTTGCCAGTTAGTCCAAGGGAACCAGTTTCAAGAACTTTTACTTCTTCATCTAACCCTTTTTCTTTAATTTCTTTCTTCAACTCTTCAATGAAAGAATAAACACCTTTTAAGATTGATTCGGGATCAATTCCCACAAGTATATGTGCTCTTGCAATTCTCATTTTCCCCTCCTTTTTTCGTCAATTATTTCTTTAATTTTTTCAACTGTTAAATTCCCATAAACATCTTCATTTATCATCATAGCAGGGGCTACTCCACAAACTCCAAGACATGATGTTATTTCAAGTGTAAAAAGATTATCTTTTGTTGTTTGTCCTATATCAATTTTTAAAATTTTTTTTAATTCATTTAAAATATTTAAAGAACCAACGAGATGACATGGAGGAGATTCACAAACTCTTATAATATATTTTCCTCTTGGCTTTAAACTAAACATAGTATAGAAAGAAGCAACTCCATAAACAAAACTATAAGGTAAATTTAATTTTTCAGACACTCTTTTTAAATCTTCTTCTGTCAAATACTTATTTGGATTTAAATCCTGAATTTCATGTAAAATTAATAAAATATTTTCTGGCTTACTTTCAAATTTTTCAAAAACCTCTTCCTTCTTCATTCATACCCTCCTAAATAACTTTATTTAATGTTTTTTCTAATTCTTTTATATTTTTTTTATATACTTCTTTGCCTTTATCACACTTAAGACATCTTCTTGCTTCTTCAATTGCTTCTTCTAAGGTTAGTCCTTTATTAACTTCAATAAATGATTTAATTCTCTCTTCAATCTCAACTACTTTTGGAGTTTTCCTACTGATTGGTTTTAGATATTTTTCCTCATCATAATGTGTATCTACAACCTCTCTAAGTGAGAAATTAAATTCACCTTCATATCCAAAATATTTATCAATTTCAACTGCTGCCTTTCTACCCTGAGCAACTGACTCAATGACTGTTGATGGTCCAAGAACAGCATCTCCACCTGCAAAAACATAATCTAAACTTGTTTTAAGAGTTTTCGGGTCTACCTTAATTGTTCCATCTTTGTTTATTTCAAGTTCATCAGAAAATTTACTAACTTTTGGTTTTTGTCCAAGACATAAAAGAACAAGGTCAGCATCAATTTCAAATTCTGAACCTTCAACTGGAACTGGTCTTCTTCTTCCTCCTTTATCAAATCCTTTAAATTCCATTCTAATGCATTTAATTTTTTCAACTTTCTTTTCTCCAATGAATTCAGTTGGATTTGTTAAGAAAAGAAATTCTATACCTTCTTCTTCAGCCTCTGTAACTTCAATTTTCTGTGCTGGCATTTCATCCTTTGATCTTCTATAAACAACTTTTACATCTTTTGCTCCAAGTCTAAGAGCAACTCTTGCAGCATCCATTGCTGTTGAACCACCACCAACAACTACTACTCTTTTTCCTTTTACATCAAAATTTTTATTTGTTGTTATTTCTTTTAAAAATTCAACTCCACCCATTATTCCTTCTAAATCCTCACCTAAAACTCCCATTTTTATTGATTCGTGTGCTCCAACAGCAACAAATACAGCATCAAAACCCTTATTTCTTAGTTCATTTATACTTTTAATTTCATTATTCAAAACAAGTTCAACTCCAGAGTTTATTATTCTGTCTATTTCTTTTTTAAGAGTATCTTTTGGTAAACGATAATCAGGAATACCATACATCATCATTCCACCAGGGAAAGGTAAGGACTCAAAAACAGTTGGCTTATATCCTAATCTTGTTAAATAAAAAGCACAAGAGAGACCTGCAGGTCCTGAACCTATTATGGCAACTTTTTCATTTTTTGGATTTTCTGGTGGTGAAAATTGATAGTTAACTTCATTAGCCCAATCAGAAAATAATCTTTTAACTTCTCTTATTGCAATTGGTTCATCAAATTTACCTCTTTCACATGGACCTTCACAAAATGCTGGGCATACTCTTGCACAAACACTTGGAAAAGGATTATTTTCCATATGCACAAGATATGCCTCTTTAAGTTTTCCATCACCCATATATGCAAGATAACGAGATACATCAACTTCAGATGGACATGCATTAACACAAGGAGCATAAAATAGTGAAGCACAAACACCTGCTCTACATTTTTTATCAACAATATGTTCAATAAACTCATCTTTAAAATATTTTAACCCAGTAAGTACTGGGTTGGGTGCAGTGCCACCAAGAGCACAAAGTGAGGTTAACTTAATAGTTTTTGCTAATCTTTCAAGTTCATCAAGGTCTTCAAGTTTACCATATCCTTTAGTTATTCTATTAAGAATTTCTTTCATTCTTATTAATCCAACCCTACATGGTGTACATTGTCCACAAGATTCAGTTAATGTGAAATCTACAAAAAATTTTGCCATATCAACCATACAGTTATTTTCATCAAGAACAATCATTCCAGCAGAACCAATAATTGCTCCAAGTTTTTCTATCTCTTTATAATCTATTGGTGTATTTAAATATTCACAGGTTATATATCCACCTGATGGTCCTCCCATCTGAATTGCTTTAAATTTTTTATCATTTGGAATTCCATCTCCTATATCAAAAACAATTTCACCAATTGTTAATCCAAAAGGTATTTCAATTAAACCCGTGTTTTTTACTTTTCCAGTAAGACAAAATAGTTTTGTACCTTTACTGTTTTCAGTGCCCATTGCACCATAGGTTGCACCACCATTTAAAATTATGTGTCTAATGTTTGCAAGTGTCTCAACATTATTTATTAGAGTTGGTTTTCCCCATACACCTTTTTGAGCAGGATATGGTGGTTTCTGTTTTGGCATACCTCTTTCACCTTCAATAGAGGATATAAGTGCTGTTTCCTCTCCTGCAACAAAAGCTCCAGCACCCATCCTTAATTCAATATCAAAATTAAAATCTGTACCAAAAATATTCTTTCCAAGAAGACCATATTTTCTAGCCTGCTCTAAGGCAATTGTTAATCTTTTAATAGCAAGAGGATATTCAGCCCTAACATAAATATATCCAGTCTGAGCGCCAATTACATAGCCTGCGATTTCCATTGCTTCTATTACACAATGTGGGTCTCCTTCAAGTATTGCTCTGTCTTTAAAAGCACCTGGATCTCCTTCATCTGCATTACATACTACATATTTTTCATCTCCCTTAGATTCTCTTGTAAATTTCCATTTAAGACCTGTTGGAAAACCTGCGCCACCTCTCCCTATAAGACCTGATTTTATCACTTCATCAATTACCATTTCTGGTGTCATTTCTGTTAAAACTTTTGCTAAGGCTTCATATCCTCCAACAGCAATATATTCTTCTATATTTTCAGGATCAATTTTTCCACAATTTGCAGTGATTATTTTATGCTGTTTCTTATAAAATTTCTCTACATTTGGAGGTGTCCATTGCAATCTTTTAACAACTCTTCCTTTTAGAAAATGTGTCTCAACAAGTTCTGAAACATCATCTTCTTTTAACCTTATATAATGAATTTCATCTGGATAAACAACCATATTTGGTCCAAGTTGACATAAACCCATACAACCTGAAACAACCAGATTTATTTCTCCTTTTAAACCTCTTTTTTCTAATTCTTTTTCTATTTTTTCTTTTATTTCAATACTATGTGATGATGAGCAGTTTGTTCCACCACAAATAATAACATCCAATCTTTTTGGCATTTCTTTCTCCTATTTTTCTGTTGAGATTACATATTCTGATACTGGTATTCCATTAATAATATGCTCAACAATAATTCTTTTTGCTACTTCAGGAGTAACATCACCATATATTATTTTTGGTTTATCAGTTTCTTCAATGACAACAACTGGCTCTTTTGAAGCAAGTCCTCTTTCACCAGTTTGAGTAATAATTACATCCTTTAGGTTTCTTTTCTCTATCTCTTCAAGAAATGTTTTTAATGTTTCTCTTGCTCCAGCTGCAATACCACTTGTTCCCATACCTATAACGATTTTTACTCTTGCTTTACCTTCTCTTAATCTCATTTCTTCTTTAACCTTTTCTCTAATTTTTCTTAAATCTTCAAGTTTCATTATTAACCTCCTTTAAATTGAATTCAGAATTTATATATTTTTTTAAAAATTTTATAACATCTGGATTAGATAAAGGAACTTCACCTAATATTTCTTTAATTTTTTTTGAATCAATAACTTTCTCAACATTATTTTTTTTATAAATGATTTTGATATTTGAATCTTCAATAAATAACAAATTTAATATAGTATCATTTAAATTACCAAGAGGTGGTATGTCTGGATTAGATTTAGGTAGAATTACTTTCAAACTTGTTCCTTCTCCTAATTTGCTTTTAATTTCAAAACTTCCCCCTGTTGATTCTGCAAGTTGTTTGAGTAGTGGAATTCCAAGACCAACTTTTTTGTCTCTTGTAGTAAAAAATGGGTCAGTAACTTTTTTTAAAATTTCTTCATCCATACCCTTGCCATCATCTATCACTTCAAAAGATATAATATCTTTTTTATCATTTTCAATAATAATAACTTCAATGTTTTTTGCACCAGCAGACACAGAATTATGCACTATATCAATTATGTGGAGAGATAATTCATCCATTTTATTGTTTAGTTTCCTTTAACTCCTTTTCTTTAATTTCCTTTATAATATTTATTGCTTTTTGTGCATTTAATCTTCCATATATATTTGTTCCTATTGCCATAACAGGTGCTAAACCACAAGCACCAAAGCATCTTGCAGTTGTTAAAGTAAATATTCTATCACTTGTTGTTTCACCTGTTTTAATCTTGAGTTCTTTGGAAAGTGCTTTTAATATATCTTCAGAACCTTTTACATAACAAGCAGTACCAAGACAAACATTTATAAGGTTTTTCCCGACTGGTTGAGTTCTGAAAAAATGATAAAAGGTAATAACTCCATAGATCTTTGAAACAGGAATATTCATCTCTCTTGAAATGAATGCTTGAACTTCATAAGGTATATAACCAAAAAGTTCTTGTGCCTTATATAGCACAAAAAGAATAGCACCTTTTTTACCTTTTAGAGAATCAATATAAATTTTTAATTCTCTGTACTCTTTGTTATCCGGAATGTGCAGTGTCTCTAACATTTAAACCTCCTTAAAATTGAAATGTTGTTTTCTTTGTTGAATATCTCTTTAATTAAACTACCCTTTTTTTCTTCATATATAAAAATTGTATAACATCTACCAATATCTTCTAAAAAATGTGCATCTGAAAAAGAAATAAAATTATATCTTGCATAATCTGGATATTCTGATAAAAAATCACTTTTATCTATATTGCATGATAATTCTACAAATTCAATATCTATATCTTTTGGCATAAAACCAAGTTGAGAAATAACACTGAAACTATCTCTATCAATATGTGCTGGTATAAAAATTCCATTGTTCTTTTTCACAATATCATATAATTCCTTAAAAGAGATTTTTGTTGAATTTATTAATAATTTTTCTTCATATCCAATTATATTTTCATCCTCATCAACAATAACCTGATCTCCAAAATAATCTGGATCATTTTTTACATCTGGTAATTTTTCATAAACAATTTTCCAGACTTCATATAAATCTTTAAAATTGTCAAAGTATGTAAGAACATGAATTTCTTCATCCGTTTGAACTTCCATGCCAAAAAGATAGAAAATTCCATTTTTATTTGCTAATTTTTGTGAAACCAATGAATTTGCTATTGCATTATGATCTGTAATGGAAATTAAATTAATTCCTATTTCTTTTGCTTTTTCAACAATTTTTTTGGGTGACATCTGAAGGTTCCCACATGGAGAAAGGGTTGAATGAATATGTAAGTCTGCCATAAATTTAACCATCTTTTAAAATTTTATAAAGTTTGCCTGAGATTGTGAATGGATCGAGTTCTGTACCTAATAGCCATAACCCTTCTTCATTTGATTTTTTTATTACTTCTTCATCAGGAATTAGATTGTTACAAATTATTATTCCGGTTAATTCTCTAATTGAAGCAACAGCAACAATATTTAAATGTTTTTGAACAGTAATCCAGAGAGATTTTTTAGGTGCTTTTGCAAGAACAACTGAAAGTAAATCAGAAGTGTATCCATCCTCAACAATAACTTCTTTCCCAGATGAGAAGGTTTTTAGATTAAGTGAATCAATAATTGAATTTATATCCATAACAAATTTCATTATATTTATTTATGTTAATTTGTCAACAATATATTTTATGTTAAACTAATTTTTATGGAGGGAATATGAATAACGATGATTTAACATCAAAAGAAATTTTTAAAAAATTGGTTGAAAACGGACCATTAAAAACTGACATGACTATTTTTAAAATGCTTATTCTTTCTTTCCTTGCAGGAATTTATATATCATTCGGTGGAGAACTTTATATAATGGCAACTCAAGATGTAAAAATAGGTTCATCTTTTTCACAATTTCTTGGTGGTTCAGTTTTTTCTATTGGTCTTATGCTCGTTGTGATTGCAGGTGGTGAACTTTTTACAGGTAATAACCTATTGATTATACCCTTACTTTCAAGAAAAATAAATCTTAAAGGATTTTTTAAAAATTTATTTTTTGTTTATTCAGGAAATTTAATAGGTAGTATAATTTTTGCTTTTATAACTTTTTTAAGTGGTATCTATAAATATAATAATTTTGAATGGGGATATAGAGCAGTTCTAATTGCAAATTCGAAGGTTAATCTAACTTTTTTTGAAGCACTTTCAAAAGGAATACTCTGTAATATATTAGTTTGTCTTGCAATATGGATGGCAACTGGAAGTAAAAATATTATTTCTAAAATTTTTTCTATATATTTTCCTATAACAGCATTTGTTATGTCAGGTTTTGAGCATTCTGTAGCAAATATGTTTTTAATTCCAATAGGAATTATTATAAAAAATAATGAAACATTATCCTCAAAATTAGTTAATATAGATATTTTCAATCTTAATTGGGCAAATTTTTTTATTAAAAATTTAATCCCAGTAACAATTGGAAATATAATAGGTGGAATGTTTTTCGTGGGATTCTTATATTATTTAGTTTATTTAAAGGATTAATATAAATTTTTTTCTTCAATAAATTTACAATCAGATAGTTTAACTTTATTTAAAACAACATCTTCTGCAAAAGACTTGCAGGATGGTGCTCCACAGGACCCACAATCAAGTTTTGGTAATATATCATAAATCATATTGATTTCTTGAAATATCTTTGCTGCGATATCCATATTTTCTGAAAGAAGATATTGTGGTCTTGGATTTATTTTTTCAGTCAGTAAAAGATTTTCTTCTTTTAAGAATTCATCAATATCTTTTTCAACAATTTCAGATATTAAAGATTTTCTTCTTTTTTCTTCGTCTTTTTGATTATAAAAATTAAGTAAAAAATTCTGATTTTTTAAAAAAACTCCTCCAACGCATCCATAAGAACATGCTTTCGCATCAATATAATCAAGATATGGAATTTTTTCTTCTTCCATCTCATCAAAAAACTTCTTGATATTTAATATTCCATCAATTGAAATTACCTTAAATCCATCAAGAAAATCTTCTTCTCCACCCCTCCTTCCAGAACTTACTCCTATTTTACCCGATTTAACAAATTCACCTAAACCTTCATTCTTTTCAATTAAAATCTTTTTATAAATATCAGAAAGCGAAAAAACAGCATCAAATGGTGATGATTTTAAGCCAATAGGATTTTTTAATGCTGTAACTTTACATGGATATGTTGATAAATAAAATAAACCAAAATTATTTATATTTTTTCTCTTTTCTCTTAAATAATTTCCAAGAATATCAAGGGGAAGGTTAATAACAGCAAGGTTATTAATGAAAATTGGATAATTAACCTGTATTAATCTAACAACAGAAGGGCAGGATGTAGGAATGATAGGTTTTGAAATATCTTTTTTTTCATTTAATCTATTTTTTAAAGCAATTAAATATGCTTCATTTCCAATTCCTTCTTCCCATATTTCATTAAAACCAAAAGAAAATAATCTTTTTATAACATCCTCATAAGACAGCATCCCAAAATTAATAGAGGGAAGGATGTTTGGAACAATTAATATCTTATAATCATAATTATTGATGATACTTATATCATCATGGAAACTATATATAGAATTTGTAGGACAGACCTTGAAACACTCTCCACAATCTATGCATTTTAAATTATTGACTTCCATTTTTCTATTTCTTACTCTTATCGCTTCTGTTGGGCATACTCTTAAACAATGAGTACAACCTCTACATCTTTCATTAATTGTTCTAATTGAGTTTATTAGACTATCATCTTTTTTCATTTAAATCAACCTCAAATATTAATGTTGTACCTACACCTATTTCAGTTTCTATATTCATTCTATCACTATTATTTTTTATATTTGGAAGTCCCATACCAGCACCAAATCCAAGTTCAATTGCTTCAGGAGGTGCTGTTGAATAACCTTCTTTCATTGCTAATTCTAAATCTAAAATCCCAGGACCTTTATCTTTTGCAATTATTCTTACTTTATCCTTAAATATATTTAAAACTATTTCACCTTCATAAGCATAAATAATAATATTCATTTCTGCCTCATAGGTACAAATTGAAACTCTTTTTATTATCTCTGGAGATATACCCAACCTTTTTAATATTGATTTTATTTGAGAGGATGCCTCTCCTCCATGTTCATAATCTTTTCCAGTTATCTTGAAAGATTCAACAAGAAGAGGAGGGTTCTCCACGAGGTTTTAATCTTGCAGGTTTTATTCCATTCATATATAAAATTCCAGAAGTTGTAAATACTATATTTTTTGTAGAGATAATTATTATTCCTTTTTCATCTGCGAGTTTTATTGTCTCTTGCGGAACTTTCTTTCCTCTTGCAACGATTATAACTGGTATATCAAGCATTTCAGCAGTTCTAACAATTTGTGGATTAGTTATTCCAGTAATCAATATAACATCATTATTTAAAGACTCAACATATGCAAGAACATCACTCATAAGGTCAGCAGCAAATGCGGTTTTAACTTCTACCTTATCTATAAAGTTCTTTCCAGAAAGTATAACTCCATCAATTAATCTTGCAACTTCATCTGCTTTCATTAATTTAGATTAATTATAATAAAATAAAGACTTTTGTCAAATAGAAAAATTATAAAACAAATGTGTTATAATAAACTATATTTTTTTATATAGGAAGGAAAGATGGCTTATAAAAGATTTGAAACAAATATTAATATACCTAAAAAAGAAGAAGAAATTTTAAATTTCTGGAAAGAGAATAATATTTTTGAAAAAAGTATAAATATTAGAAAAGATAAAGAAAAATTTATTTTTTACGAAGGTCCACCAACTGCTAATGGAAAACCAGGCGTTCATCATGTTCTTGCAAGAATCTTCAAGGACTCTATCTGTAGATATAAAACCATGAAAGGTTATCTTGTTGAAAGAAAGGGCGGATGGGATACACATGGTCTTCCTGTTGAAATTGAAGTAGAAAAATCTCTTGGTCTTAAAAATAAAAAGGATATTGAAAAATATGGTATTGAAAATTTCATAAAACAATGCAAGGAAAGTGTATTTAAATATAAAAAAGAATGGGAGAATATGACAGAAAGAATCGCTTTCTGGCTTGATATGGAAAATCCCTATATAACATATGAAAATGATTACATTGAAACAATATTCTGGATAATTAAAGAAATTTATAAAAAGGGCTTAATCTACAAAGGATATAAAACTGTACCATACTGTCCGAGATGTGGAACAACACTTTCATCTCATGAAGTTGCTCAGGGTTATAAAGATGTTTTCGATCCAAGTGTTTATGTAAAATTTAAAATTAAAAATTTAGAGAACACATATTTTCTTGTATGGACAACTACCCCCTGGACTCTTCCCTCAAATTTACTTTTAGCAGTTAATAAAGATTTTGAATATATAAAAATAAAATTTGATGATGAGTATCTTATCTTAAATGAAGAAAGAGCAAAAGAAATATTTAAAGATAAAGAATATGAATTTATTGAAAAATTTAAAGGAGAAAAATTATTAAATTTAGAATATGTGCCTCTCTTTAATTTCGTTAAATTTAATAAAAAAACTCATTTTGTAACTCATGGAGATTTTGTAAGTTTGGAAGAAGGAACTGGAATTGTTCATATTGCTCCTGGTTATGGAGCAGATGATCTCGAACTTGGAATGAAATTTGAACTCCCTATAGTTCAACTTGTTAATGAAGATGGGTATTTTATAGAGGGCACAGATTTTATTGAAGGTAAATGGTTCAAAGAAGCAGATAAATATATTATTAAGAATTTGAAAGAAAGAGGATTTCTTTTTAAAGAAGATAGATATCTTCACTCTTATCCTCACTGCTGGAGATGTGATACTCCTCTTCTCTATTTTTCAAAATCAAGTTGGTTTATAAGAACAACTGAAGTAAAAGAAAATTTAATTAAAAATAATCAGATGATTAACTGGTATCCAGAACATATTAAAAATGGAAGATTTGGTAATTGGCTTGAAACTTTAATAGATTGGGCGATATCAAGAGAAAGATATTGGGGAACACCACTACCTATATGGAAATGTGAAAATTGTGAACATATAGAAGTTATTGGTAGCGTAGATGAACTTAAGGAAAAAGCAATAAATTATAAAGAAGGGCTTGATTTACATAGACCATACATTGATGAAATAAAATTAAAATGCCCAGAATGTGGAAAAGAGATGGTAAGAGAAAAAGAAGTTATTGATGTTTGGTTTGACTCTGGTTCTATGCCATATTCTCAACTACACTATCCCTTTGAAAATAAAGAAAAGTTTAAAGAAAATTTTCCTGCAGATTATATTTGTGAAGCAATAGATCAGACAAGGGGATGGTTTTTTACCCTTCATGTTCTTGGCACATTACTATTTGATTCACCTGCTTTTAAAAATTGTCTATGTCTTGAACTTGTGCTCGATGATAAAGGTGAAAAGATGAGTAAACATAAAGGGAATATTGTTGACCCCTGGGATGTTTTAAATAATGAAGGCGCTGATGCAATAAGATGGTATCTTTTCACAGTTACTCCTCCTTGGATTCCAAGAAGATTTTCGAGAAATGCTGTAAGTATCAGTTTAAAAAATTTTATAATTCCATTGAGAAGTAGTGTAAATTTTTTCACTCTTTACGCTAATATTGATGATTTTAATTTAGAAAAATATCAATATATAGATATAAAACAAAGGCCAGTTATGGATAGATGGTTAATTTCAAGATTCAACTCACTCATAAATTACACAACAGATAAACTTGATAATTATGATATCACTGATGCAACAAGAGAGATGGAAAAATTTGTTGATGAATTGACAAACTGGTATATAAGATTAAATAGAAAAAGATTCTGGAAGGGTGAAATGGATAATGATAAGATTTCTGCTTATCAAACTCTTTACGAAGTTTTGATCAATTTTTCTAAAATGATTTCACCTTTTGCCCCTTTTATTTCAGAAGAAATATATCAATCATTAAAAGGAGTGAAAGATTATAATAAAGAAAGCGTTCATCTTGAAG
>JBAMLT010000248.1:0-3461 GCA_039793425.1 Caldisericota bacterium | reverse complement strand
ATTATCCAGAATTTAATTCTAATTTAATTGATATTGAACTTGAAAAGAAAATGGAATTTGTAAGAGATATTGTTGAACTTGGAAGGTCCGCAAGAAAAAAAAGTAATATAAAAATAAGACAACCATTAAAAAATATTTATGTATTTTCAGAAAAAAAGGAAAATGTCGAAGATTTTATTGATTTAATAAAAAGTGAACTTAATATTAAAGAAGTTAAATTTGTTGATAGTGAAGAAGATTTTGTAGAAATAATCCTTAAGCCAAATTTTGAAATACTTGGAAGTAGGTTTGGAAAATATTTAAATAATCTTAAAAATTTACTTGAAAAAGAAGGAATAAATATATATAAAAAACTCTTAAAAGAGAAAGAAATTGAAGTTATTTTTGATGATTTTAAAGAAAAGATTAGAATTGAAGATTTAATTATTGAGAAAAAACCTAAAGGTGAGTTTTCGGTTGCTTTTGATAAAGGTAAGACAGTTATTCTTTCTCTATCAATGGATGAAGAACTTAAAAAAGAGGGGTGGCTAAGAGAATTTTTGCACTTTATTCAAAATACAAGAAAAAATGTTGGTCTTGAGGTCACAGATAGAATAATTCTTGGTGTCGTCTTTCCTGAAGAAAAATTGGATATAATAAAAAAATATATTAACTATTTAAAAGAAGAGGCTTTAATAGAAAAATTGATTTTTGGAGAGATAGAAGGTAACAAAGTTATTTTTGAAGATGGTTTGATATATATAAATAAATTATAAAAACATATCATTATATTCAAATAGATATAAATAAGTTTCATCATATTAATAATTATTAATAAATTTAAAAGAATTGATAAAATATAATATATAAATCATTATAAGGAGGAGAGATGAACGAGGAAAAGAAAAAATTCATTACAACTTCTGAAATTGAAATAAAAGAACTCTACCTTCCACAGGATGATTTTGATTATAGAGAGAAACTTGGAAAACCTGGAGAATATCCATTTACAAGGGGTGTTTATCCAAATATGTATAGAGGCAGATTGTGGACAATGAGACAATATGCAGGATTTGGAACAAGTAAAGAGACAAATTTAAGATATAAATATTTACTTTCTCAAGGACAAACAGGACTTTCAGTTGCTTTTGACCTCCCAACACAAATTGGTTATGATTCAGATGATGAAATAGCCCAATCAGAAGTTGGCAAGGTTGGAGTAAGCATTTCAACTATAGATGATATGGATGAACTGTTTGATAATATCCCTCTTAATGAAATTTCAACTTCTATGACAATAAATTCTACTGCAACAATTTTACTTGCGATGTATGTTGCAGTTGCTGAAAAAAGAGGAATAGATAGAAAAATTTTAAGAGGAACTGTTCAAAATGATATTTTAAAAGAGTATATCGCAAGAGGTACATATATTTTCCCTCCTGAACCCTCTTTAAGATTAAGTGGTGATTTGATTGAATGGTGTGCAAAGGAGATACCAAAATGGAATGGTATAAGTATATCTGGATATCATATAAGAGAAGCAGGTTCAAATGCAGTTCAGGAAGTAGCATTCACTCTTCTTGATGCAATTGAATATGTAAAATTACTTTTAGATAGAGGTCTTGATGTTGACTTTTTTGCAAAAGGACTATCATTTTTCTTTGCATCACATAACAATTTTTTTGAAGAGATAGCAAAGTTTAGAGCTTTAAGAAGAATGTGGGCAAAAATTATGAAAGAAAAATTCAATGCTAAAAATCCTGAATCTATGATGCTAAAATTTCACACTCAAACAGGAGGTGTAACTTTAACATCAATAGAACCAATGAATAATATTATAAGAGTTACTCTTCAAGCACTCGCAGCAGTTCTTGGGGGAACTCAATCTTTACATACAAATTCTTTTGATGAAGCACTTTCACTTCCTTCTGAAGAATCTGTAAGAATTGCATTAAGAACCCAGCAAATTATTGCTTATGAGAGTGGAGTAATTGATACTGTTGATCCAGTCGGTGGTAGTTATTTTATTGAACAGTTGACTGATGAAATTGAAAAAAAAGCATTTGAAATAATTGAAAGAATTGAAAATATGGGCGGTATGAAAAAAGCAATACTCTTAGGGATCCCTCAAAAAGAAATTCTTGAATCATCATATAAATATCAGAAGGAAGTTGAAGAACAAGAAAGGGTAATTGTTGGAAAAAATAAATTCAGAATAGACGAAGAGAAGGAAATAAAAAGATTTAAGGTAAGTGAAAAAATTTTAAAAGAAAGAATTGAAAAACTTGAAAATTTCAGAAAAAATAGAGATTTTAATGAGACATCAACTTCTCTAAGAACATTAAAAGAAAAGGCAAAAACAGAAGAAAACCTAATGCCTTATATTCTTGATTCAGTAAAGAAAAAGGCAACTCTTGGTGAAATTGTAAAAGAGTTAAAAGAGGTCTTTGGAGAATATGATGTTAGTATCACATTATAAAAAATAGGAGGTCTATATGAAGGTTTTATTTTTTCAAAATCCACCAAAAAACTGGGAAGAAATTTTAAGTAAGGCAAAAGAGGAAGAAAATTTTAAAGGAGAGATTAATTTTTATTTTAAAGATGATATGGAAAATGTCATAAGCGATGTTGAAGTTTTTATCGGAGGCTTTATTGATGGTGAATCAATTAAAAGAGCAGAAAATTTGAAATTAATTCAGGTTCCATATGCGGGAGTTGATCCAATTCCATTCGATATTATTAGAGAAAAAAATGTTCTTATCTCTAATGCACATGAAAATGCTCTTACAGTTGCTGAACATGGTTTTGCTCTTATGCTTGCATTATCAAAATCTTTGGTTATTCATGATAGAGATTTAAGAAAATCAATTTGGCATGGATGGATGGCAAATGAACCTAATTTTGAAATTTATGAAAAAACACTTGGGATTATAGGACTTGGTTCAATTGGAAGTGAAATGGCAAAAAGAGCCAAAGCATTTGGAATGAAAGTCATTGGTACTAAAAAAGACATTAAAAAAGATGTAGAAAAGTTAAAAGACTTTGTTGATGAAATATATCCAATGGAAAAGATTGATGAACTTATAAAGAAATCTCTATTTATTTTTGTTTCGGTTCCATTAACAAAAGAAACAGAGAATTTAATATCTGAAAAAGAACTTAATCTTATGAAAGATAAGTACTTAATAAATATTTCAAGGGGAAAAGTAATAAATGAAGAGGCTTTATATAATGCTTTAAAAAATAATATTCTAAAAGGAGCTGCCATAGATGTGTGGTATATTTATCCAAAACCAGGAGATATGGCCTATCCATCAAAATATCCTTTTCATGAACTTGATAATATAATTATGACTCCTCATTCTGGTGGTTTTACAATTGAAAGTGTCCAAAGAAACTGGCTTTTTACTTTTAGAAATATTTTAAAATTTGCTAAAGGAGAGAAAATAGAAAATATAGTCGATGCAGAAAAACAATATTAA
>JBAMLT010000247.1:1369-2284 GCA_039793425.1 Caldisericota bacterium | reverse complement strand
TTAGATTTATCTTTTCTTTTTTCATACCCCCTACTTTTTTATTTTGAGTTTCTATTTTGTTTTCCATTTTACCTCCTTACTTATATCATAGCACATTTTTTTTATTCTGTCAAGTCCTTTTTTTCTTTTTAGAGAACATTTTTTTATATATCTATATTTTATATTTTTTTTCTTTTTATGTCAAGTGTTTTTACTATTCTAATTGCTTGTCTAATGAAGTGTGCCTTGTTTCTACATTTTGCAGAACAATATTTTTGCCAAATAAACCATTCCCTTGCAGTGTTAAATTCTTTTTTGCATATTTCACATTTCTTTATCATATGTCCTCCTCTTCTTAAAATCTTTTTTAGGCTATGATATTAGGTATAATATCATAGCATATTATATATTATACAATATTTTTTATTATTACTTAATTAAAATGCGTTTATAAGTGATTTTAAAGCGTTTTAGAGAGATATTTTTCTATATTTTTAAAATCGTTTAAGGTTCTTATGATGATATATTTATATCCTCTTTCTTCTGCCATCATTTGAAATCTTTTTTGTTCTTCTGTTTGCTTTCCTTTTTTACTTTTGAATTCTATCATCAATCCGTGAAATTGCCCTCTTGGCTCAAAAATAATCAAATCAGGAGTTCCTGCTACATATCCCATTCGCTTTCGTCTAATTGCTTGAAGAAGATTAAGTTTTTCACCAGCAAAACCGCCAGAAAAAAGAATGTCAGGATAAAATTTTCGCAAAAGCAAAATTATTTGAGATTGTAATTGACTTTCAGTATATCTATTCATTCAAAATTTTTCTTAAATAATCCATATCAAAAAAATTGCCAGGACAGGATTTCATAGGCTCATTTTTCAATCTTTCAATTGCCTCTCTGTGCCCGATGACTTCTTTAATATCAAAGTATCTTTTT
>JBAMLT010000247.1:0-1359 GCA_039793425.1 Caldisericota bacterium | reverse complement strand
AATTAAATCTTTCAGATATTGATATTGATTTTCGGTAGGCTTAATAATATCAAAATTACCGACAAGACAAATACCTAAATGAGTTTGATTTAGACCGACGCAATGAGCACCGTTCCAATCCAAGTTTCTACCGATTTGATATTCAAGATTTTCGTTTATCTTTTCTACGCCAAAATGATATCCTATATCTCGCCAACCTCTTCGCATTATGTGATATTTTCTTATCGCTTCCCAGTTTTCTTGTATCCCGTCCACCGTAGCAGAATGGTGAATGACAATACCAATCCACTTTTCTTTAACAGATTTAAAATTGAGTGCCAGATAGTGTTCAATTTCATTGATTTTCATCGCAGTAAAAGTCTCGCTACTATATTAGCAATGAAAGTGCCTGATATAGCAATGGCTATAACTTTTGCCTCAAATTTTTCTAAATCATTTATTCTGTCTAATAACCCGCTCTTTCCATTGCCATAGATTTGCTTTTTTATCGTTTCTAAATTATTCTTCTCACTTTCTAACTTATCCTCAATTCTGACAAGAGAGATTTCTATTTCTTTTAATTTATCGTATATGTCCTTAATGTCCTGTTCGGTGATATTCATAACCAACCAAAATATTTCGGAAATTTAATTTTTAGCCAGTTTCTCAAAATTTCCGATAACATCATAAGAGCCCCTGTCATAACTTCAACATTCGACAGGTCAATAGGTATTCCAAAAATGACAGCTTTGAAGACTATTTTGTTAGCAACAGCCCAAGAAACTATGAGCTGTGCCAGCCTGATTATTGCTTTTTTTAAAGCAACAGTGAATATCCACTCTTTCACTTTATTTTCTATTTTTTCAACATTTATTATCGCCATAACACCTCCTTAAAATATTTTAGCATTATCTCGTCTCGTTTTCAAGGTATTCTAAAAATTTCAGCATCTCCCTTATTTGTTTTTCTATGCTTTCAAAATAATTTGCTGATAAAACTATTTCTTTTTCAAGTTCTCCATATGTGAAAAATTTGATAACGCATTCTCCTTCTTCAATGTATGCTTTTAATGTTATTATTTTTTCCATAACTCCACCCAGAACCTACCAGATTTACCCCAGCCTATGAAAAATCTTTTGCCAAGCAAATAAAATTGAATTGCCAATCGTTTTGACAAAGTATAGTATCTCTCCACAATAAAATTTTTATCATTGCCTATTAATTTTTTTTCTGTTAGATATTTTCCTACTTTAAAAAATGCCTGCCAGTTATTGAAATTGACTGCTGAATTTCTAATTGCGTTAAACCAATACGAACGCATAAAATTTCCTGCTTTCCAAACCCATTTAGGATAATACTTTTCATTATCCCCATATTCAG
>JBAMLT010000246.1:0-2293 GCA_039793425.1 Caldisericota bacterium | reverse complement strand
TCTGGCACAATTTATTTAATTTTGGAAGATCCTAGAATTTTGTCCCACTTCCTTTTGGAGGATAGATGTTAAATAATAGACACTGCTTCTGTTCTTTTCACCTATTTACTCAATTGGGATTTTTGGTGTATGGTCCATATAAATGTAACAGGTATCCCTATTTATATTATTTTAAATTTGTTTTCTATGATGGAGATTTTATGGATTCAACTTACAAAAATTTATTTTTTTATTTAGCTAAGTAGAATCTTTTGTAAAGTTTGAAATGGCCTTTTTTTCCATGTAAAGAAAAACTATTTCAAACTTTATACACATTTTTTTAATATCATAAAATTTTTTTATTAAATGATATTACATGATTTTAATGGCTCAAATCAAAGTGGCTTTTGTTTTGTTTACAAATATAGCTGTGGGAGCAGGTAATGAAACATCTGTACAAACTTATGCTTTACAATTAAGGAAGCTAGATCCAGAAATTGAAATAACGATAGTTCAAACTGATTGGATGGCTTCTAGTTCTAATGCACCTCTTTTGAAATCATCTATTGAAGGTATAAATTTATTAACGCTTCATTCCCCTCATTCATTTAAATTCTATAAATGGTTAGATAATAATCTTTCTCCTTTTATGCAATTATTTATGTCTTTCTCACTTTATCCCTTTATATATATATTGATTAACCACAAACAAATTAAAAAAATTTCTAAAGAATCAGATGTAATATATTTCTTTAATCTATCCGATTCCTTTTTATGGTTAATATTAAATGAACCTGTAAGGAAGAAAAATATTGAATCAGGCCATTGTGGATTAATTCCCTTTCCAAGATATAAATACATAAAGGGTTTACTGAATAAATTTGTTTATAAGATATTCAATAGATTTACATTTTCCTATCATTATCTAACAAATTCGCAGGCCTTAGATGTAAAGAGACATAATAAATATGATTTTATACTACCAAATGGTGTAGATACCGATAGATTTAAACCATTAAAAAAAGATTTGTCATCACAAAATACAACAAATAATATTCAAGAAAATGATACTAAACATCCCACAAAATTTATTTACTTCGGAAGGCTAGACAGAAGTAAAGGTGTTGCGGAGCTTATAGATGCGTTTAATCGCTATCCCTATGATGATACCTTGACAGTAATAGGAACAGGCGAATTTGTAAATCTTGTCAAAAACAGTCCCAAAAAGATTAATTATGAGGGTTTCATAGAACACGAGATATTACCAGAAAGAATCTCAGATCATGATATCTTTATATTCCCCACGCATGGAGAGACATTTGGTATTGTTGTCTTAGAAGCAGTTGCATCTGGATTATTTTGTCTTGTATCAGAAAAACAAAAAGGGATTTTTGATGATTTAGAGGCAATAGGTGCAATCAAATATATTCCGGATACTTCAGAGGGAATATTAAATGCAATGATTAAATATAGGAATTTTAAACCCACATACGAAAAGAAACTCCAGTGGCACAAGTACATGGAAGAAAATTATGATTGGAAAAAAATTTCAAAAGAATTATATAAAATGATAGTAATGATTTCAAATGCTAAAAACAAAAATGAAGATTGAAAAAGGAAAAGAATGCGATATCTCAATATTTAAAAAGAAAAGTAAAGATGATTTTTCTCATAAATGCTGAGATGCATTGCCTTAGAGTTCTAGATCTTTAAAGATTTATGGAGAGAATAGAAAAATCATTCAATATAATGAAAGATGATCTAGAAAGGCTTCTATTAAGAATTAAAAAGAGGCAAGTATTATCCGGTTATGTAATAATTTATTTTTTTTACATTAATTGTTGAATTTAGTGTGTTGAGAAAAAAGAAAAAATCCAAGCTTGTTGAGAGATATTTAATCAAGTATGTGTTCATGGAATTATCAAAGATACAGATTACAGAATTAACAAATTGAAATAGAATTTTTCCGAAATTTCCAAAAAGTGAAAGAAATTCTGGATGGGTGAAATATAAGATTGATTATATTATTACTAAAAATTTTAGGGGAGGAAGAAAGTAAAATAAATTAAAAGATTTAATAAGAATTATATTAATAAATGTATATGAATATAAATCTGATTTCAAGAAAAATAGTGGAAATTCTAAACCTTGAAAAATGATATGTACATTTAAATATAAATTGCAAGGAAAACCTCAAAATATCAATGTTTTCTTCAATTAATCCAATAAAACATGTAAAATCTCGTTTTAAAGCCGTAATTCCTTAAATTTTAGGTAATATGTCAACCTTTAATTTTGATATTATGTTCTCTAC
>JBAMLT010000245.1:0-2314 GCA_039793425.1 Caldisericota bacterium | reverse complement strand
CATCAGATTCATTTTATGCCTGGATTAAGATACTTTTCAAAGATGAAAGACTGTGATGTTTTTGTGTTTCTTGATGATGTTCAGTATGTTAAAAGAGAGTTTCAAAACAGAAACAAAATAAGGACCGTAGATGGCTGGCAGTATCTAACCCTTCCTGTTATAACCAAGGGAAGATTTTATCAGAAGATAAATGAGGTTGAGATAAACAATACCGTTGACTGGAAGACAGAGCATCTCAAGGCGATAAAGATAAATTATTCAAAAGCAAAATATTTCAATGATTACTTCAGCAAGATAGAGGATATATATTCAAAGGATTACTCAAAGATGATTGATCTGTCAATGGGACTGATTCATTTTTTTAGAAAGCATTTTGATATAAAAAACAAATTTGTTTTTTCATCCGAGCTTGATATAAAGACTACTTCAAATCAGAGATTACTTGAGATATGTCTCAAGCTTGGTGCAGATGTTTATTTGTCTGGAATTGGAGCAAAGTATTATCTTGATGAATCGCTTTTTAAACTACATAAGATAGAGATTGTTTGGCAGAATTTTGAGATAAAACCATATCCTCAGGTTTATAAGGGTTTTGTTGAGAATATGAGTGCTCTTGATCTTCTTATGAACTGTGGACCAGAGTCCGTTAAATGGTTATGAAAAAATTTTTTATTGTCTTTGTTATATTCTCATTTTTTTATGTTTGCCTTCATCTTTATATTGCAAATTTTATATCAAGATATGCTTTTGAACAGAGTAAGATAAGACTGTTTTTTCTTTCAATGTGTCTTTTATCTATCAGTATTGTTTTTATGAGAGGGGTTTTCTATAAAGATATCTTAACTTATTTTTATCTTGCGGCTTTTATGTGGATGGGATTTGTTTTAGTTACAGCATTTGTTTTTTCTTTGGTTGATTTTATTGGAATTTTTTTGAAGATTAACTTCAAATATTTGTTTTATTCTGCCTGTGTGCTTTCAATATTAATTGTTATTTATTCAGTTGTTTCATCTTTAAAGTTTCCGGAAGAAAAAGAAATCGTTGTTGAGTCTAATAAAATTAGCAGAGATTATGTGTTTTATTTTATCTCTGATCTTCATATTGATTTTCCTTTCAAAAGAAGTATGTTTTGTAGGATTATGAAGAAACTAAATGAAGGTAGCGGGGAGTTTATTGTTATAGGTGGGGATCTCTTTGACCCAGGTTTTAGAATGAATCAATGCTTAAAAAATATATCCAATAAAAAAGTTTTTTTTGTAATGGGTAATCATGAGTATTACTATGGTATAGATAAAAGCAAAAGAGATATAGAGATGATGAATTTTAAGGATATAACCTCAAACTCTTTATCTTATGGGCAGCTTAATCTAATAGGTATTGATGATATACATACAAGAGGACTTCTTTTTGATGATGTTAAATCATTTATTGGAAAGAATTATAAAGAAGGTTATTTCAATATAATAATTTCTCATCAGCCACTTTATTTTAAAGAGATTTCTAATGAATATGATGTTTTTATGCTTAGCGGTCATACTCACTGCGGTCAGATATTTCCATTTCATATCTTTATTAAAATCTTCTATCCTTACTTCTGTGGTAAATATGAAAGAAAAAATTCAGTTATTTATGTGAGCAGTGGAGCGGGTGTCTGGGGACCTCAGATGAGATTTTTATCACAGGGTGAGATTGTGAAGGTTGTGGTGAAAAGGATATGAAATTATCTATTGAGATTGCTCAAATTTCTATATCTTTTGTGTTTGATAAAAAGAGTGTTCTATTTTATAAGAAAATTAAAGAGAGATATTTTGGTTTTCTAACAGATAAAAGTCAATTTACTGTAAACCTTTATCAGATATCAGAGGTTATTTTAAGAAAGATATATATTAAAAGAGAGCCCCTTATTATATGTGGTGAAGGATTTATTTTTGAGCAAACATCACCTTTATCTGGAAATCTTTTTATAAAAGAAAACATCTATTTTTTTGAAAATTTTTTAAGAATTTTCATTTCTCAAAAACTTATGACTTCAGGTGATTTTTTGATTCATTCTGCAGGTATTTTTCATAAAGGCTATTCCATTTTATTTCCTGGCAAAAGCGGTTCTGGTAAAACAACATTATCAACAATGCTTTGTGGGGATTTTGAGATAATGAGTGATGAGATATGTGCTGTTGTAAGAAAAAGGGATGTTTTTTATCTCTTTTCTACACCTTTCTGGGGAGGTTTTAAAAAGCCTGCTTGTAAAAACATCAGTGGAAAACTAACAGGAGTCTTTTTTTTGAAAAAATCAAGGGATGTGAATCTTAAAACT
>JBAMLT010000244.1:0-2319 GCA_039793425.1 Caldisericota bacterium | reverse complement strand
ATCTGGTGAAACCCAAATTATTGCATCAAGAACATCTTTTTTTATTTTATAAAATGCTTTTTTTGATATTGGATAAATAATTTTTTCAAAACCAAACTCTTTAACTTATAAATTTAAGTCTTTTATATAATCAGTTAAAACTAAAATTTTACCATTCTCTAAATACTCTCCTAAATCAAATAGTGCAACATAATCAGATGCATCAATTATTAGAACTTTAGAATCTTTATTGAAACTCTCTTTTTTTAAAAAAATACCTTCTAATGTTTCATGTTTATTTAAATTCCAATCCATATTAATATATTAAAGCAATACCAATATCCATAACATTATTTCCAGTAGGACCTGTTATAATTAAATCTCCCAATTTTAAAAAGAAATTGTAAGAATCGTTATTTTCAAGAAAGGTTTTATAATCAAGGTTTAACTTGATCCCTCTATTTAATGTTTCTCCATCAACAATTGCACCAGCAGAATTTGAAATTCCATCAATTCCATCAGTTGCAAATGATAAAAAGACAATATTTTTATCTTGAATATATTTTGAAATTAAAAGAGAAAATTCTTCATTTCTACCACCAATTCCACTTCCTTTTACAAAAACAGTTGTTTCTCCACCAAAAATAAGTGCAACTGGCTTTTTTATTTCAATTTTTCCATCATAAATATCCAAAATAATTCCACCAATAATTTTACTTACTTCTCTTACATCACCTTGAACTCTTGAACCAAGATAAAAACATGAAAAATCTTTGTCTATAAAAAAATCTATTAAATTTTTACAAGCAACATGATTTGATAAAATTATATAATTTTTAACTGTCTCATATGGAAATTCATTCTCTTTTAAAGTTTCACGAATCTCACCATTTATTCCCTTTTGGATTATATCTAATAAACTTTGAGGAACTTTTTCCAATAAATCATATTTTTCTAAAATTTTTTTAGCATCTAAAAATGCCGAATTATCAAAGTAGGTTGGACCAGATGCAATTGTTCCAAGGTCATCTCCAATAACATCAGAAATTATAATTGAAAATACTTTCCCTTTAATCTTTTTTAATAATTTTCCTCCTTTGATTTCTGAAAGGTGCTTTCTAATTATATTTATCTCTTCAATTGAAAAACCACTTTTCAGCATCAATTTTGTTAACTCTTTTAAATCAGAAAGAGGAATCAAAGGAAACTCCGCAAGAGATGAGCCCCCTCCTGAAATTAAAATCAAAACAAGATCGTTTTCTTGAATCTCTTTTGTTAACTCTATCAATCTTTTTCCAGCATATAAACTACCCTCATCTGGAATAGGATGTTCTCCTTTAACATATTCAATGTTTTCTGGAAAATCTTTATAAAAAACATTACTTATAACTAATCCTTTATGAATATCTAATTTTGAGAGAGCCCCTTTTGTCATCTTAATTGCTGCTTTACCAAATGATATGAGAAAAATCCTTTTATAATCTTTTAAATCAACTTCATCATCACCTATTTTTAATTTGTTATTTTCTTTTTTTAAAAATTCTTTTATAATCTTTTCTGGATCAATTTTTTCAAGAAGAAAATTAATAGATTCAAGAGCAACATTTCTTAAATTTTTTAAAATCTCTTTATCTATCATTAATAAAAATTTTATCAGATAATAAAAGAATCATTAAACTAAATATGAAAGAAAAATTATAAAAATAATAATTATTGTTAGTAAGATAAGAAAAGGTGGAACTACTTTTAATGTAAATTTTGTTCTCTCTTTCTCATCTTTATTTAATGGTTTGTAAAATATATATGTAAAAATAGCGCCAAAAATAGCAATAGATATTCCAGCAATTGTGTTTATCAATTTCCATCTAGCTAAACTTTCGAATGTTCTTAGAATTCTAACTCCAATGTAAGGATTAGGTTTTGTAAATGGAAGAACAAGTCCTATTATTATAAAAATTATGCATAAGGAAATTAAGATATAATTAAAACTTTTATTTAAAATAAAAGGCTTTTCTCTTTCTCCGCTTTTTAATCTTTTTGCATAAATATGAGCATAAACACCAGAAATTATTGCTAAACCTAATAAAACACTTAAATTTACATAAACAAGATAAATTATAAAATCTGTTAGTTTAAAAAAAGCGAATAAAATTGTAATAAAAAGCATTACAATTCCAAATATAATAAACAATTTACCTGAAAATTTATTTGCTTTATACCAAACCCTCTCATCTGATAATGTATCAGTTGTTCTTAATCCAATAAAATAATTTGGTTCTGAAAAATATGTTGCAATTCCAGCAATTATAATAGCAAAATTAATAATAAATAAAGATATAA
>JBAMLT010000243.1:0-2327 GCA_039793425.1 Caldisericota bacterium | reverse complement strand
TGGAAGGGACCAGATTTATTTGATTATTTTCATGATAAAAATTATCTAATAAATGAAAAAGAAGACAAAAACAATGATGAAGCAGAATATGATTATAATTATAATGATGTGCATTTTAAAGAAATTAAAAATTTATTTTACAAGGTAAAAAATATTCTGAGACCGTATTCTTTTTATAAAAATCCTATTCAAAATAGATTTATAAGTTTTTATAAAAGTTCCTTAAGTTTTAAAAATAAAATTATTCTTATAATGCTGGTGTTCATATTTATTTTCAAAGAGAAAAATTTTGATAATGCAATTTTAAAAGCGGTGAGACATGTCGTTGATGTATAAAACAAAAAAGAGAACAATTAAATTTAGTAGGTTTGATATAAAACTTAAAATTATTTATAAATTTTTATTGTTTTTGATTTTTGTAGTTTTGTTCTTAAAAACTTATTCTCCTCATTTTAAAAATCCTTATCCAATACATGTTGATGAATGGCAGCACTTAGCACAAATAGTAGCAGCAGAAAAAGGAAAAATAAACTACAATCCTTATTTTGATGAGCCGCATACGGACTTAGAATTATTTTTTCATCTGTTTTGGGCAGCATTCTTTAAAATTTTTAAATTAAATGAAGTTTTGTTCTATTCATACTTGCCAGCAATATTTTCAGTTATAACAGGTTTAACGCTTTACTACTTGATGCTTAAAATAAGCAACAGAATTTCAGCAATATTCTCATTAATAATAATGTTAAGTTGGAAGAGCACTGTAAGCTTTTTAGGATTGAAGTATTTTACTCCTCTAACAATGTCCTTTCCATTAATTTACTTGAGCATTCTATTTTTCATAAAATTATTAGAAAAGAAAAATCTTAGAAACCTTGTTTTTTTTGCTATTTTATTTTTATTAACTATTTTAATATATCCTCCTTCTGGAATAATACTTGGTTATGGATTTCTTATTGAACTTTTAATTATGAAACAAAATGAGAAGGACAAATATTATTTATTGTTAAAAAGGATTGCCTATCTTGGAATACTGATTGTAATATTAGGACTTATATTGCTATATAAGAAAAACTTGTTGGAAAGGTTATTTATATTCAAGATTGGTTGGAGTGGTTTTGAAACAAAGTATTCCATTGCTCTATTATTTGGGATTATAACAACAATGTTTGCGATTTTTGGAATAATAAAAAACATAGAAAAAGAAAAGTTTAGAATACTAATAATTCTAACTTTGCTTTCATTATTCTTAATCTTCTTATTCAACATGTTTGATTTTACAATAATAGTTCCTTATCAAAGAGCACTCCACTACTCAGTATTGTTTTTAACTCCATTAGCAGCAATAGGAATAAAAGAATTCCTAACAATAATTTCTAAAATCTCTAAAAAAACAAGCAACATTTTAAACCTTCTTTTAGCAGTTTTAATCATATTTTTAATATTAACTTCAAGATACAGCAAGGTTGAAAATCAAGAAACTTATGAATGGAAAGTTTTAAATAAAGAAATGTATGAAAAATTGAACGCAATAAAACAAAAATACCCTGAAAACAGCATAGTAGTAATGACTCCTATTTACAACACTCCTGCAATTTATCCTGTTGCAAGGCAAAGAGCTCAAGCAATACTTCCAGCTCAATTAGGAGCAGGTTATGGACAAGATGAGAGAATAATCGATAACATAAAGTATTATGCAGAAAACACAACAAATAAAGAAAAGGAAGAAATATTAAAGAAATGGAATGTTGGGGTTGTTTTGGGTTAAAAAATAAAAAAATTAAAATATTACATGAAATTTATTAAAATATGATGAAGTTTATGAAAATTTTAAAAGTTAATATTTATGCTAAATTTATTCTGATTTTAATAGTTATTCTTATTTTTAATAGAATAGCAGTATCAGAGTGCATAGCGCCATTTTCTGGTATGCACATAAAAAATAATACAGTTTTTTGCAATGACACTTATATTCTAAATGAAAGCATATTTTTAGAAGAGAATGCGAGCTTAGATTGCAATGGAGCAGTTCTTATAGGACCTGGAACATTTTATAATGGGGAATGGAATGGGATCGCTATCATAAACATTACTAATGTTAATAATCTTGTCGTAAAAAATTGTAAGATAACAAATGTTCCTTTTGGAATCAGAGCAATAAATCTTTCTAATGAAAATGGTAAAGTTTTGATTCAAAATAATGAATTTTATAATGTCCAAGGTGCAATAGGATTTACTAAAACAAAATTGAGAGAACTAATAATTTATTCAAATAGCATAAATTCTGAATTAGCAGGAATATTCTTGTATTCAGAAGAGATTTCAAATGT
>JBAMLT010000242.1:908-2351 GCA_039793425.1 Caldisericota bacterium | reverse complement strand
CCACTTCCTGCCTCGCCAATTGCAATTCTTTTACCCTTTAAATCATAGACAGTTTTAATATTTGAGTTTGCTCTAACTATGAAACTTATAATTAAAGGATGCGCTGGGCCTACAGATCTTAGATTTTCATATTTTTCATTTTGAAAGCTACCTGTTCCTGTAAATGCCTGATATGCAACCATAGATGTTGTCATTGACATTAATGATTCTCCCTTTCCAACACTTCTACAATTTGCAGCTGAACCACCACCAGGAACAGCAACAGCAACAATGTTTGGCTCATACTTCGAAACAACACCTGCAATTGCAGTAAGTGTAATGTAATAGGTACCTGTTGGTGATCCACTTGGCATCTTGAAACTATAGGACTTTGTTGTCTCTTCAGGTGGTTTTGTCTCGCTCTTTTTACTACACCCCACAAAAATTGTGACAACCAATGCCACAATAAGAAACCCTACCAAAATTTTGTTGAGCCTCATGCTCACCTCCTAAAAATTAAAAATTATATTAAAAAAATAAAAATTTACTTCCATTTTTCCTCTGTTTCTTTTTTCTCAATCTCTACAATCTCTTCTATGTTTAAAGTCTTATATTTTTCTAATAACTCCTCTTTACTTAAAGTCTCAAGTTCAATTTTTCTCCAATTTCTCATTCCAACAATTTCATTAAATACATTCCAAAGAACACCTAAATTTTTCACTTTTTCTAGATCTTTTTTCTTTAGAGCATCAAGTGCTTCAATCATCGCCTTTGTTGCAGAGTATAAACAGACCATTGGAACTGATAAGTATTTAACTCCGACTTCTTCAAGTTCTTCAATTGTAAATGGTGGTGTTCTACCTCCCGGGATTATGTTGAAAGCAATAGGTATAGGTATTTCATTAACAAGTCTTTTTACCTCCTCAATTGATTGTGGAGCCTCAACATAAATATAATCAGCACCAGCCTCTGCATAAACTTTTGCTCTCTTTAAAGTTCCTTCTAAACCTTCTATTGCTCTTGCATCTGTTCTTACTCCAATTACCATATAAAGATTTTCTTCATCTCTTGCTTTAATAGCACCTTTTATTTTTCCAACCATCTCCTCTGTTGAGATTATCTCTTTTCCTGCCATGTGACCACATCTTTTGGGCCAGACTTGATCCTCAATTCTTACACCTGATGCTCCTATTCTTGCAAAATTTTTAACAGTCCAATAAACATTTATAGCATTACCATATCCTGTATCTATATCAACATCAACTGGAATATTTACAGAATTTATCATTGTTCTAACTCTTTCAAGCATTGCACTAAAATCAACAAGACCTATGTCTGGCTGACCAATTAAGGAGGCAGATATACCATAACCTGTTGTTCCAATTACTTTAAAACCTGCTCTTTCAATTAATATTGCAGATAGGGCATCATAAGCACATGGTCTAAAAAGAATTCCTTTTTCAT
>JBAMLT010000242.1:284-898 GCA_039793425.1 Caldisericota bacterium | reverse complement strand
AATATTCTCTAAATTTTTGTGCTCTCTCTTCAAAGTTCAACCTATTATTACCTCCTTGCTCCAAATAAAATTTTCAAAATCATTATAAAAACAAATTTTATTTTGTCAATAGGTTGTATACAGGATACAATATTAAAAAATTTTTTGAATTTTATTTTTTAATTTCTTGTTTTAATCTACTGTTAAGAATATTTTCAAGTGCATTTTTAGAATGATCCTTAAACAATTTTTCCGCTTTCTCCCCTATTCCTCTTTTAATTGAGTTGAATATATTTTTAAGTTCATTAAATGCTTTTTCCATTCTACCTGGAACTGAAAGTGACTCAAATCTAACCATTCTAATATGATCGTTTAGTTTACTTAAAATATCAATGAGTTTGTTGTTCCTACTCGATTTTAAAATCAAATTATCAAATTCCTCATCTAAGATAGAGAAATTGTATGAATCATTATTTTTTAAACACTCCTCCATTTTATTCAATATTTCATCTAACTTATCCAACTCCTTTTTTGTAATTTTTTCACAAGATAGAGATGCTGCAAGCCCAGAAAGCGCCCCTCTTATTTGATAAATATTAATAACATCTTGAATTGAGATCTCATTAACAATTGCC
>JBAMLT010000242.1:0-274 GCA_039793425.1 Caldisericota bacterium | reverse complement strand
TTTATAATGTCTTCTTTTAGTATTTTATAAACTTTTTGACTTAATAATTCCGCCTTTCTAACTTTATTTTTAAATCTTTTTTCTTTCATAAGTAGCTCTCCTAAACTTTTAGCAAATTTATTATATCAATATTTATATCACCAATCTCTCTAATATTTATTTTTAATACAGAATCTTTTTTAAAATTAGAAATAGAAACTATCATTTTTTCACCAACATTCCATTGAAATGGTGGCATAGGTTTAACTTCAATTTCACCGTTTTTTAACTCAAA
>JBAMLT010000241.1:2022-2371 GCA_039793425.1 Caldisericota bacterium | reverse complement strand
GAAAAGAGTTAAGATTATCTGAGGCAGAATCATCAAGATACCTTCAAAAAATAGGGATTGAAACCGCCATAACTCATCCATTTGGTTACATAAAGATGTTTTTAAGAAATCTTCTTAACAACATAACATCAGCAACATCTGAGATAAAAATCATAGATATTTTTTTAAAAAAGGGCTATTATGATATGCAGCATAAGATAATGATGAGATTTGAAAATATTGAAAAAAGTGATAGAAAAGATATAATATTTAAAGAATTTCTTATAATAATACCAAACCTTATTTTCAGACTAATGCACCTTTTTTCATTTATAGTTGCAATGATTGGTGGATATTTATTTGCAAAAAA
>JBAMLT010000241.1:0-2012 GCA_039793425.1 Caldisericota bacterium | reverse complement strand
AAATACAAGGAATACGGGATTTTTCTATTAAGCTTTATATTTTACTGCCTTATACTTACATCCTTAGTTGGAAGTTATGATAGATATAGAGTGCCATGCGAAATAATCCTGAACTTTTTTATATCATATGCTATTTTAGAGTTATATAATAAATACTGCCATAAAAAAACATACATAAACACATTATTTTGAGGATTGTTGTAAGTATTTTTATAAGAGTATATCTCTACTCATTAAGTGGTTCAATATGGTTTGGTGATTCTAATGAGTATATTGAAGTTATAAATAACATCTACAATGAATATGGATTTTCAAGATATGATATAACAGAAAAAAAACTTATGCTTTGTTATCAGATATAAAATGTATTAACATAATTATATGATAACAAAATATCCTGTTGGAGGTTTGTATGAAACTTCCTTTTAGACTTGGTTTTATAGGACTTGGAATAATGGGAAAGGAGATGTTGAAAAATCTTATAAAGGATGGATATAAACCTGTTATTTATAACAGGACTTTAACCAAGTGCTTTGAATTTGAAAAGGAAGGTTGTAGTATTGCACCATCACCTTCTATAATGGCAGAGATGGTTGAGGCAGTAATAATTATGATTGAAAATGATGATGCCCTAAGAGATGTAATAGAGGGTTCAGCTGGCATATTTTCAAGATTTAAAGCAGGAAACTATATTGTGAATATGTCTACAATAAGCTTTGATTTTTCCAAATACCTTGATGTTGAATGTAGAAAAAGAGGCATAAAATTTCTTGATTGCCCTGTTGTAGGTTCAAAGAAACAAGCAGAAAACAGAGAACTTTTGATACTTGCATCAGGAGAGGAAAGAGATGTTGAAAAATTTTCTAAAATCTTTCTTTCAATGGGCGGAGAAGTAATCTATACCGGACAAGTTCCAAACAGCACAGCACTTAAACTTTCTGTTAACCTCATCATTGCATTTATGACTGTAGGGATTACTGAGGCAACACTGCTTTCAAAAAAATTAGGTATTAATCCGTTGCTTCTTTTTGATACATTAAAGAAAAGTCCTGTTCTAAACTGCGGTTTTTTTAGAGGAAAAGAGCATAATCTGATTTATGATAATTTTGAGACATCCTTTTCAATTAAAAACATAACAAAGGATATAGGATATATAATAAAAGCAGCAGAGGAAAAAAACTTAAAAATATATGCTACAGAATTTTTGAAAAGTATTTTTGAAAAAGCAATAAAAAGCGGATATTTTAATGAGGATATAACTGCAATAAAAAAGACCTATTGATTTTTAACCCCAACACAAAAAGCACTAACCCCAAAAGGCATTTTAAAACCTTTTTTTATAAGAAGATTTTCAAATCTTAATAAAAAAATTATAAAAGAGTTTAGAAAAGATGAAAATGAATAGAAATCATGAGTCTTTATACCTAAGACCTTTTTAAAAATCCTAACAATAAAAGTTGGGAAAAAAGAAAAAAAATTCCAGTATGATGAAAAAACCACATCTAACCCCTGTGAAACTAAAAGCCTTTCAAGCTCACAAAGAGTATACCTTTTTTTGTGAAAATTAATCACATCATGCCACGACCATAAAAACATAAATGCTGGAACAAAAACTATACATATTCCATTTTCTTTAAGAAGTAGCAAAGCATTTCTAATAATAGTGTTAGGGGTATCTGTATGTTCAACTACATCTGAAAGTATGACAACATCGTATTTATTATAGGTTTTGATACCTTTTTCTATATCTCCAACATCAATATCAACCCCAAGTTTAGCTGCATATTCAACAAATGATCTATTGCTATCAACCCCTTTTACCTTAATTCCTTTTTTATGCAGATACTTAACAAGAAATCCACAACCACATCCAACATCAATAACACAGGGGTTATCTGAATTTGAATATTTAACAATAAGCAGATAAATTATCTCATTTCGTGTTACATACCACCAGTGATTTTCAGGTATCTTTAAATATTCATCAGTAAAGTGTGCCATAAATAAATATT
>JBAMLT010000240.1:15797-18346 GCA_039793425.1 Caldisericota bacterium | reverse complement strand
TTCCTAATGCATTACCAACCCAAAGATAATCATTTAAAATTTTAGAATCTATTTCTTTTCTATCTAACTCAATAACATTTTTATCTAAATTAAAATTTAAAATTAAAATTAAAGGTTCTTCAAAATTTTCTAATTGTATATCTTCGTATACTAAATTATAAATTAATGGCTTTTTCTCCTTATTTATAACTCCTTCTCCCAAATTTCTAATTGCTTCAAGCATAGTCTCCTCCTTTCCAAATTTCCCAGAGGCCAAAACCCTCTGAGTTTCTATCACCTAAACCTGTGTCATAAGAAAGGTAAATTAATTCTTTTGAACCAGAAAGTTCAAAAATTCCATCATATGCTTCTATAGGAGTGTCTTTATAGATAATAATGTGTAAATTTTTCTTTATTGAAAATTTAATTGGTTTTATTTCAATATCTAAATCATCTACGTTTTTTTCATAAACTAAAAAGTATTTCTTCTTTAAATTGTTGGTTATTAACTCTTTAAACTCCTTATCTACTGGTTTATAGTAGATACTCCTTTCTAATCCATCCATCTTTTTAACTGTTGAATGAATAGTTACAGGAGATAAAAACTTAATCAAAACACTACTATCAATTCTTGGAGTTGTTATAACTTCTATCTTTGATATGAAGACTCTCTGTCCACAAAGGTTAAACTCCCTCTCTCTTAATCCCCTTTCTCCAAAGTCAGCAATTATATCAATAATTGGAGAAGAATATATAAAACTTATACCATTTTTAAATAGTAAATAATCTTTCCCTTCTCTTTTTACCTTCTCACCTTTTTCTAAAATTCTTGAAAAGGTAAAAAGTTTAAAACCTCTCTTTTCAAACTTGTATCCCTCATCGTGTATCTTTTTTGCAAGAAGTGGTGAAAGAGTTTTGTAAATTAAAGATTGAATATAAAAATTGTAATGAATCGGAAGAAAAATCTTTTCATTTAGACTTTCATAAGTAACTTTTATTCTCAATCTTATCTCCTCGCTAAAATTTTATCTAATTATAATGACAAAAGATGTCCCTTTACTTACTGTAAATCTCATTTATCTTTTTAATCTCCTCTTCAATCTCTTTTCTTAATGACTCTGGTTCAATAACTTTTACATGAGAGCCATATCCAATTATCCACCTTTTTATCTCTTCAATATTACCTTTAATTTTTAATATTAAACTCCTATCTTCTTTTTCTTCTATGATTTGGCTTTCATGCCAAATTCTCTCCCTAATCCATCTTGCTTGATATTCATCAAAATGTAAAGTTATCTCCTCTTCGTTCCCCTTATATATTCTAAAACTTCTATTTAAATAATCTTTTATATTGAATCCATCTATTATATTAAATCTTTCTTTAAGAACTTTTATTTCTTTAATTCTATCGAGTGCGAAATCTCTAACTTCTTCTCTTTTGTGGCAATAAGCAACAAGATACCAAACACCCTCAAAATTATATATATGATATGGATCGACCTCTCTTTCTGATAATTCATCTTTTGATATTGTATAATATTCTATCCAAACTTTTTTCCTATTCTTAATAGAATCAAAAAGTTTGTCAAATATGTCTATGATATCTTTTTTAATTTTTATTGGTTGAAATGATATTGATAACATCTTTTCAAGTTCTTTATCTTCTATTGAAATATATTCTGGTAGAATTTTTTCTAATTTTTGTGATAATGTTATAGACATTTCGTAAAGAGGTGTATTTTTTAATTCTTTTAATAGGTTATTTGCAATAAAAAGTGTTAAAACTTCGCCTGCTGAAAGTTCTGGAAAGGGAAATTCCCAGTTTTTTGTAAAATAATAACCATTTCTACTTTTTGAATATGCTATTGGTGCATTTAAAGAATATTTTAGAGTTTGGATATCTCTTTTTATAGTTCTTTCACTTACCTCTTCTTCTTTCATCAAAGTTGAAACATCAGGGAAAGAACCATCTTTTATTCTCTCATAAATTCTAAATAACCTTCCAATAGTAAATCTTTTCATTTCAACTCTTTAGTTTTAAAATTAATAAAATCCTGTGTTGCTTTGAGGTCTAATTTCATACTTATTTCGACTATTTTACTTATCAAAAAGTCTCTTGATAAATCTTTGAATCTCTCCTTTTCTTTAATTTTATTAACTAATGTATCTTTTTTAATTCTTGTCTTTTCGTTTTTTATGTATTCATTTAAAATCTTTTCAATTAAGATATCAATATTTTCTTCTTCTACTTGAATTTCGATGGGAGGTTTTTTTATAGGTGGGTTTAGAATAATATCCATGTCAATTCCTGCTTGTTTAAGTAAAGTAATTTTATCTTGATCAGATATTTCATTTAATAAAGAATTTTCTGATAGAAAAATAAGATATGATAGATAAGAAAATTGTATCTTATTAAGTGGTTTATAATTAATAATTCTAAATTTAATATCATCTCCATAAATAATTTTTTCAAGTTCAGATTTTGTTATCCAATATAAGAATTTCAAATTATCATCTTTAATCATTTCCAATCTACTTAATATTTCTTTATAAGGAACTTGTTTATCAAG
>JBAMLT010000240.1:0-15787 GCA_039793425.1 Caldisericota bacterium | reverse complement strand
AAAAATTAATTCAAATGATGAGGAGTTTAAATTATCTACTTTTAAGAAAACATCTGCATAATTTTCATTTATTTTTCTTTCACTTTCAACTTCTATAAATATATTTTTTAATTTATAATATTCTTTCAATGATGAAAAAATATTTTCTAAAGATTTATTAATAAATGTTGAACTTTTTTCTTCTTTTATTCTTTTTTCAAGAATATCCTCAAAATAATTCAATTCTATTTCTTTAATTACAATTTTATCATGTTTAAATTCTTTAATAACTCTATTAATATCTGTGTAAAACTCTAATTTGCCATTTTTTCTTATTTCATCTATTAAATCATGTAATTTTCTTAAAGTGTTTCTTAAATCTTTATCTTTATAATCATATAAAAATTCAATAGCACTACTTGAAAAAATACCAAAAATATTTTCAGGAAATGGGGAATCTTCAAGATAACATTTCCAATAATTGGTAAAACAGTTATTTATAATATTCAAAAAATCTTTAGATTTTAAATGTGGTAAATTTATTGTGTAAATCCAACTTTCAATTCTCTGCTTTTCATTATATGAAAGAAAATTTATGAAATCATCATAAAATGTTGTTGATCCTGAAAGAATAATTGAAAAATTTTCTATTAAACTACTATTATTTCTAAAATATATAAGTAGTTTATATAATTTTCTAAAAATTTCTTCTTTTCTATCAAGAATATCAAAATCATCGATTATAAAAATTGTATGTTCAATACCGAGATTCGCTTTAAGAAAATTTGATAAAAGTAACATTCTTGTAATGGCATGTTCATTTTTATTGACTTTTAAAAAATTTAAGTTCTCATCATCTATTTCCAGTTCATCACCTTCAATATATCTATAAATATAATATGTATAAGGAGAAGGACTCAATGAATATAAAATAGTTCTTATAATATTAGGGTAATTTTTAATTATATCAGGGTATTTAATAAAATTTGTTTTTATACTTTTAGATATTTTTATTATTTCATCAAAATTTTTGGGTTTTTCTCCTAATATATTTTTATTTTTTAGAAATAATTTTTCATAAATTTCATTTATTGCACCAGAATGAAAAACAGATGATACATATCTTTGAAATAAATAACAGAAATCAAGATCATCCATATCCATCGGAAAATTCATAAAACTAAAGAGAATTTTTTTATTTGGATAAGAATAATTTTTTGCTATATATTTTAAAAAAGTTGTTTTTCCTCTTCCTTGATCTGCAAGTAAAAAAATCAATATACCTTTCTTATCAATACTTATTCTATCTATATGATTTAATAAATCTTTAATATCATCTTCTCTATCTACAAAACTAAATCTTGATTCTAAATCAGAATATGAAGACGGTGGTATTGGATTGGGTAAATTTTTATCAATTAAAATTGATTCCCACTTTTCCATTCTTTAAATCTTAAATAATAATATTTTTTACCATCTGGAGTTTCAAGATTTCCAGTTTTTTTATCGCCCATTTCAAAACTGACTTTACCTTTATTATAAAGTTCATAAATTGATTTATGTACATCAGATTCTTTTAGATTATACTTTTTAACCAAATATACAGTTATTGAGGGAATGGGAACTAAACCACCAAGATATGAGTAACTTTTTTTACTCAATTCTTTATAAATTAAAAAAATTTCTGATTCAATATCAATTTCTTTTAAATTTTTAATATTTTTTTCGGGTTTTACATTGTTTATTAAATCACATAAATAATTTAAAGTTTCAGTTAATTTTTTAATTTCACTTTTTATATTTATTATATTTTGATTTATTATTTCTAATTTCTCATCATAATTTATTTTTTTTATAAATTCACTTTCACCCTTTTCAGTTATAAATAAAAAGATTCTTTTCTTAATTTTTAGTTCTTTTATAAAATCATTTTTTAATAATTCGTCTAAAATATTTAAAATCTTTTTACTTTTCCCAAATTCACTTTTGGGTATTCCATCATTTCTTTTTTCTATCAATTTTCCAAGAATTTTTAATTTATCATCCATATTATCCTCCTATAAACTTTATTTTACATAATTTCCATTTTATTTATAGTTTATTCTTTTACAATTTCTATTGAATTAAATCTTTCTATTAGTTTTTTAACATCATTATAGATAGAACCAAGAACATAAAGAGAAACACCAAAAACAATAATAAAAAATGAGAGAATTGCTGATATGATTATCAAAACATTTTGAATAATTGAAATAACTGGATTTAGCGTGTTATAGATATCTGTATCATAATTTTGTAAATTTTGTGTGAAATTACTCAAAAGATTGCCAGAAAAAATTGAAAGAATTAAACCAAGAATAGCAAGAACAATAACTATTATTCCTACAACTGTTAAAAATGTCCCCATTTTTACCTCCTTGTTTTTAATTATAGAAAATTACTAAATTTGAATCAACTTTTATAATTCTTAGCAAAAATTATAAAATCTAAAAAGTTTATTATATCATCATCATTGAAATCACACCTATTGTTATAATTAAAATTGCCTTTTTTGGTCATAAAGGATTTTGAAAAAATAAGAAAATCATTGATATTAACTAATCCATCGTCGTTTAAATCATAAGGTAAAATATTCTCTAATATATTTACTCTTAATCTAGTTAAATAGTGTTCGCCAATTTTAATATTTATATAATATTCACCTTTATTTGTTTTATAATTTGATTTTATATTAATCGTTAAACTATCTTTTAAATTTGAATTAGATATTTCATAAGGTAGATCTGAATTTAATTCAATTTCTCCACCATCGCCTCTGATTTTTCGAATATAAATTATTTGATTTTCTTTTTGTCTAATTGTGATATTTCTTGGATATATTGAATAAATTTCATCAAAATATGATATTGTAGGGTCTCCAAATAAATTAAATACAAAAAAATTATGTTGATCATAGTAACTATTAATTGAATAAGATAAATCAAACTTGGAAAGGTATAAAGATTCTCCTAAAGTTTCTCCATTATTAAAATATCCATCACCCCAATAAAGTAACTCAGTAGAAATAGGTGAATCAGGATTTCCATATGCTACTCTCGTTGCACCAATATAACCAACTGCGCCATTTCTTAATGAAGTCATTGCAAGATTTGGCGATTCTGTTTCAGCAGTTAAACAACCCATAGCAAAAATTACGGAGTTTGATATACCATTTTTTTCAACAATACCTCTATTTAAAAAAGATGTCCAGAAATCTTCTCCATTATCAAATTTATTATTTTCATTTCTATCATTCCATATCCTTCTATAAACACCATTACTGTCTCCATGTCCAAAAAAACTAATGAAAGAGTAATCATTTTTTATTTCTTTTTCAACATTTTCTAAATTTAATGGATATGTTGATTTAAATTTACTAATACCATCCCCTTCTTTTTCATATAAAGTTATTGATTCGAAATTTAATTTATTCAAAGTCCCCCTCTTAAAAGTTTCCATAGTCAAAGCACCATCTGCATTTTCTTTTGGATAATCACCAAACTCATTTTTAAACCATAACATAGACCCTATTAAGAGAGCTTTATTTTTATCTTTATTTTCTTTATATTTTTTTAAATTTTCTACATATTTGTCAATTCCTGCTTTATCAGTAAATAATAATCTTCCAACAAAAATATCAGGAAAGTACGAAAATTTATCTTCGCCATATTCACCAATTATTTTATCTTTATCCATATCAAAATCATCAGAAAGATTTGCATAATAATAATCAGATGGAATTATCTCGTTTTCATCATCTTTAGTGTTAGGTAAAGGATAAAATTTTATCTGAGGTATAGATAAATAAGAACCTATTAATAAAACATAATTGAATTTCCATAAATCCTTTTTTTCTTTTAAGAAATTTCTTATTTTTTCGCCTTTATCTTTTCCATTAATTGATTTTTCAATATCATTAACTGTTACAACTTTAACTTTATAACCCTCTACTTCTTTATAATTAACTAATGCAGCCACATCGTCTATATTTTTTCCTCCGTATATAATTAAAAGATCACAATAATCATCTGATGATAAATAGGGAAGATTAATAAAAATTAAAATAATAATAATAATAAATATTCTTTTCATTTTTACCTCCCTTAAACACTTAATAAAAATCAAAGGGGTTAATGTAATCGCCAAATTTTTCTTCTGCTTTTATTAATCTTTCTCTTTCTTTATTTAGTTCAATAAAGACAATTTCTGGAGTATCTTTTACTTTTTCTCTATAAATTTTTTCAATTCTTTCTATTTTTGATAGATTTTCAGGAACTCTTATCATAAATTGCTTTATATAATCATCTTTTTTATAATCTTTATTTAAATTTTCTTTGAAGAGTTTTACTAAATCTTCATATTCTGGAATAAATCCAACAGGTGTTTCTATACAACTTATTTCATCATTACATCTTAGTTCAATCCACTTAAGCCATACTTTTTTATCAAGTTTATCATTAAGCCACTTTCCTTCTTTGTCTTTTAAAAAGTAATTAACTCCAAAAATTTTTGGTGGATTTTTTAAATTTTTTCCAAAATCAAGGTTCATCTGAATGTATCTTCCAATTGGAACAGAAAGAAAATCAAGATTTGCCATGGGATTAAATTCTCTTACTCCCTCTTTTCCTAAGGTTGCTGCTGTTGTTTCTGATTCAAGTGATGCACCTTTTAGTATTATTCCATGTTGATAATTAAGTGCTTCACAAACTGGAACCCATGTATCTGAATCCCTTCCTCCATAAATAAATCCTCCTATTTTAACTCCTTCAGGGTTTTCAAGATTTGGGTCAATATTTTTTAAATTCTTTAGTTCAAAGGTAAATCTTGCATTCTTATGTGATGGGTCAATTTCTTTTCCATCTTTATCCTTTTTTCCTTTATACCACTCTCCAGAATGGTTATATCCTCTTTCTGGAACCTCTTCATCCTTTCCAATCCAATATACACTTCCATCAGGAAGTTTTAGGACATTTGAAAAAATGACTTCATATGGTGAATTTAAAACCTCCCAGATGTATGGATCATCCTTAGAATTTATCCCCATTATTATTCCAAACATTCCCTTTTCAAAGTTACTAGCTCTTGCCTCTCCATTAACATTTTTAATTAGAGCAATATCATCTCCTACAAGTCTTTCTCCAATTAAAGTTGCTGTTGATGTTTTTCCACATAAAGATGGAAATGCTCCAGTTAAATAGGTAACTCTTCCATTTGGACCATTAACACCCATAATTAGCATATGTTCTGTAAGCCAACCTTCTTTTGATGCTTTTTTTATAGCAAGTCTCATTGCAAGTTTTTTAAGACCAATTGAATTTCCACCATACTGAGTATTTATTGAATAAACAATATTACCATCAACATCAATATATACTCTTCTTTTTTCAATATTTTTACTTACCATATTTTCATCAAGTTCGCCCTCAGAATGAACAAATTTAAAAAAATCTTCTCCATCTTTCATCTTAAGGAAATCCTCAAAATCATCTCTATAAAGGAGGTTTTCAGAATGAGCAACATAAGGTGAATCTGTTATTTGAATGCAAGGAATTGTAAAAATTGAGTTTTTTGGTCCAAGAGTTTTAAAAAGAATAAATATTTCTCGGCCTTTACAAATATCTTTCATAAGTATATTCAACTCTTTTTCAGCATCATCCCTTAAAATAAGGTTTAATGAAGGGTCAAGATCTGTTTCAGGTGATACTATAAATTTTGTGTTCTTTTTATCTCTTCCCTGATCATAATATCCATCAAAATGAATTGTATGATTATCTATTTTAAGTTTTTCTTCTTCTCTTTCTTCGATTGCTCTTCTTTTTATATATTCTTTATCAAAATCATCTCCTGTGCTAATATAAATCTTTTCTGGATTTAAAATCTCAACATATTTTTTTATAAATGAAATTATATTTTTATTTTTAAGTTGAGATAGCTTCTCATAGCCATTATAAGTTAATTTGTCCTTTAAAAAAGAAATTAAATCATTCATCTATTCCTCCAAGTTTTAAAATTAAATTTTTTTTATTTAGATAAAATTTTATGAATTCCTTTAAAAAAAATATAATAAAACATTTCCATTAAATTATACAATAAACATTTAAGAAAAATTGAAAAGTGTTTTAAATTTTTAGTAATGATTAAATTAGATAGAATAAATAATTTTTAAAATTAAATGAAACCTAAAACAATAAAAAATTGAGCAAGAATATAGGTTAACATTATTAATATGCTGTTTTCTTTTATTTTCTTTTTAAAAACTTTTAGGGCAAGAAGTGAGTCTGAAACAATGAAAAGAATTGATCCTAAAAAAGGAAATATAAACTTATCAAAATTAACTAAATAATATCTTGGAATTGTTGAAAAACTCATAATTATAATCATAAGGATATAAATCAATATGGCAAATTTAATTTTATTAATTTCTGGTTTTAGAAATTTATATAAGTAATATCCATAAATAATATATGGAATAATAAATAGATAAATATAAAAAGGAGTGCCTTTAAAATAATTTGAAGTTATTAAAAAAGTCAAAAAGAAAAATAAGTGTGCTATTAAAAATGAAAGAAGTCCTAAAATAAAAGTAATTTTTTTATTCTCCCAAAGCAAAAACAAATCTCCAAAAAAACTAAAAATTAGAGCAAAAATTAAAAATATTATTGGGGAATCAGTGCTTAAAAGATAAAAGAGAAGTAAAAGAGGCATAAGCAAAGTTTTTGAAAAGATTCTACTTTTAGGAACTTCTTTATAAACATAAAGCATATCAAGAAAAGAGGAACCAAAAAATAAAAAAAGAATTATAAATCTTATTTCCATTTTCACCTCACTTCTAATTATAAAATATTTTGAAAATATAATTGAAAAATTTTTTCATTTTTGATATAATTACAAAAAAAAGGTTCTTCGTGAAAAGAATTATTAAGATAGTTTTAATATTATTAACAATACTTTTAATTATGCCATTTGGTATAAATTTTTTGAATTCACAGGATAGTTATATCAAAATTTTTGAAAGTGGTGATAATTTTAAACTTTATTATTATGTAAAAGGTGAAATTGTTTATTTTAAAATGGAAGGTAAAATAACTGGATATTTAGTAGTTGGTTTTGAACCAACATCAAAAATGAAAGATGCAGATATGGTGTTTGGTTATGTTGTTGGTAAAAATGCATATGTTTTTGATGCATATTCAACTGGAGAATATGGACCACATCCCGAAGATACTTCTTTGGGAGGAAAAAATTCAATTTTAGATTCAAAAGGCACTGAATCTAATGGAATCACAACAATTGAGTTCAGTAGATACTTAGACACAAAAGATAAATATGATAAAGTCATCACTTTTGATAAAAATATAAAAATAATCTGGGCTATTTCTGATAAGGATGATTTTAATGCGAAACATACACAAAGTGGAAGTGGGACAATTATTCTTAAAAAAATGGATGAAATAACTAAGCCAACGCCCAAAGAAAAGATTATCCTTAAACTGATGATAGGAAATAAAACTATGTATGTTAATGATGAACCAAAAGAAATTGATGTTTCACCTTTAATAATTGAAGGAAGAACGCTATTACCCATAAGGTGGATAGCAGAACCATTAGGAGCAATTGTAGGATGGGATGGAGTTGAAAAAAAGGTAACTATTACTTTAGGTTCTACAAAGATTGAATTATGGATAGGTAAAAATATTGCTAAAGTTAATGGAAATAATACTCCTATTGATCCAAATAATGCTAAAGTGGTTCCTATAATTAAGGATGGTAGAACGATGTTACCTGTTAGATATGTTGCAGAAAATTTAGGTTGTGAAGTAGGATGGGATGCCAAAACTCAAACAGTTACTATAACTTATCCAAAATAAAAGTAAAATACTTGACAGAAGTAAATTATGGTATAATATAGATGGGTGCGGGGTCAAGGGGAGCCCGACTTTAGGGTGGAATGGTCTTAGGAGACAAAAAGTGACCAACCGCACCCTTAAAATTTTTCACCTATCTTAAAAAACAATAATTATAATTATTAAATTCTAAATAGTTTAAATATTTTAATGTTTTAAAAAATTTATTTTAATTTGAGATATTAACTTTTAAAAAACAAACCTAAAAAATGTGACTCCTTATATATTTTATAGTATCTTCTGCAACCTTTTCATTTGAAAGAGTAATCAATTCTTTTTTCAAGTTTTCAAGACTATTTATAAATTTATCTTTTTCAGTAATTCCTTTTTCTATGAAATATGTAAAGAAATATAGACCTTTAGGTCCATAAGTTTTTTCTATATATTCAGAAATTTGATTATAGATATTTAATGGAATATTTATTAATTTTTCACTTTTTTTTAGTAAGCCAACTGATAAAAGTGCATAAATAATTTTTATAACTTTTGTCTCTGGAAAATTTATATTTTTGATAGCATCATTTATTGAAATTGGATTAAAAAAAGAATTTAATACCTGCCACTCTTCTGGTGAAAGTTCAATATTATTTTCTGGTGGATTTGGATTTATTTCAATTAATGTATGTAAAGGTGGTATTTTTTTATATAGGTCTTTTGTCTCTTCTGACATTCTTATTGCTTCAATCATAAGAAGATCAACGCTTTTATCAATTAAAGTAGGGGTATTTATCTCTTTTGGTTTAAAAGAAAAATTTCCCTCATCTATTAAAAATAGATAATAAAAGGCCTCTTCACCTTTAAGATCTTTACAAATTGCATTAACAATTTTTCCGTTTTTTAGATGAATTTCTCCACTAAGGCTTTCACCACTTTTTTTACCTATTATATATAAAATTCCACTCTTACCACTATTTGATAAGAGTGTTATAACATCAGTAAGGGGAAAACTTTCTATATTTCCTTCTATTCCCATATTAACCTCCTACCATAAATTATCCCACTTTTTTTATATTTTTAAACTAAAATCTTTTTCACAAATTCATAATCACTTTTTTTATCAACATCAACTGCTATTTCAGGATATGGAATTGGAACTGCTCTTCCTTTTAATTTTATCTTATCAACAACAACTTTTTCACAATCTTTTAGAGTTGCTTGTTTGAAAATGATTTTTAATATAAACCATAAAGGAAACAAAGAAGCAAGTTTAATTGCTGATTTTCTTGCATCAAAAAGAGTTTTTCCAAATTCTATTGCTTTTGGATATAACTCTTTCCTTATTAAAAATATGTTTCCCATTTTATAATAGCCACCCTTAAGTTTCCAGTATGTTCTTTTTGTTCCTGGAAGTTTTTCATCAACATCCTTTTTATTATTTACAAGAACATAAAGATAACAATCAGGGCAAAATTCTTCGCAGTGAGAAAATGTTTTCTCATATATTTCAGAAGTTATCAATGGAACATCAATTGGTACAAAAACAGAATAAGGAAGCTCTGCCTTTTCAGAAATTTGAATTAGATTATTCAAAAAATCCTTCGTATCATCAAGAAAAAGATCAACTTTATCAATATAATCTTTAAAAATTTCTCTATCACCAATTAAAACAATTTTTTTAATTTGAGGAGTTCTTTTAAGAGATTCAATAACATAATCTATCATATTCTTATTTCCTATTTTAAGGAGTGCCTTATGTGGCACTCCTTCATCTTTAACCCAATCTTCAACCTTATCTTGCCCACCCAATAAAATTGCCTCAATTTCAAACATTTTTTCACCTCACTCAACTGTAACCGATTTTGCTAAGTTTCTGGGCTTATCAACATCAAGCCCTTTTAAATCAGCAGTATAATATGCAATGAGTTGTAAAGGAATGATAGAAAGAATTGGAGATAGATAAATATGAGTTTTTGGAATTATAATACTTTTATCAGATTCTTCAATTATCCCTTTAAAATCTTCTCTTACTACAGAATAAACCTTACCCCTTCTTGCTTTTACTTCTTTTATATTTGATAACATTTTTTCAAAAACTCTTTCATCTGTTGAAACTGCAAAAGTTGGCACAATCTCTTCAATTAAGGCAAGTGGTCCATGTTTTAGTTCACCTGCTGGATAACCTTCAGCATGAATATAAGAAATCTCCTTTAGTTTTAAAGCCCCTTCAAGAGCGGTTGGATAATCAAGAAGTCGCCCAATATAAAAAGTATCATTTAAATCTTTAATCTCTTTAGCAATTTCAAGATATTCACTACTTTTACTAAGAAGTAAAGATGCAAAATCTGAAATTCTTTTTATCTCATTAACAATAAATTTTTCAAAGTCCATGTCAACATTTCCTCTAATTTTCCCTATATAAACTGAAAAGAGAAGAAGTGTTAATATTTGAGCAACATATGCTTTTGTAGAAGCAACTGCAATTTCTGGCCCTGCAAATATCTGTAATACTTCATCACTTTCTCTAAAGATTGTACTTCCATTTACATTTACTATTCCTAAAGTTTTTGCTCCAAGTTTTTTTGCAAGCCTTAAAGAAGCAATTGTATCTGCGGTTTCACCTGATTGAGAAATAAGAATAACAAGTGAATTTTTACTTAAATTTGGATTTTCATATCTAAATTCTGATGCAACTTCTGTCTTAACAGGAATATCAAGAAGGTCTGTTAAAATATAATTTCCAATTAAACCAGCATGATATGCAGTACCACAAGCAACAATATATATATTTTCAACTCTTTTTAAAAATTCTTTATCCTTTATTTCATTAAGTTCTATTTTTTCATCTTTAATTCTACCCCTAATAACCTCTTTTAAAATATCTCCCTCTTCCATAATCTCTTTCAACATAAAATGCTTATAACCTTTTTTTTCTGATTGTTCTAAACTCCATTTAACTTCCATAACATCAAGTTTGATATCATTACCTTCAGTATCAAATAATTTTATTTCATCCTTTTTAAGCACTGCAACTTCACCATCTTTAAGAATCACTATATTTTTTGTATGAGGAAGAAGAGCAGGTATATCTGATGCAAGAAAATTTTCATTTTTCCCTATTCCAACAATAAGAGGAGATTCTTTCCTAACTGCAATTATTTTATCCTTTTCTTTTTTTGATAAAATTGCAAGTGCAAATGAACCTCTTAATTTATTAACTGCTTTTAAAACTGCCTTCAAAAAATCTCCTTCATAATATTCTTCAATTAAATGAGGAACAACTTCTGTATCTGTCTCTGAAATAAATCTATGACCTTTCTGAATTAAATCTTTTCTTATTTCATCATAATTTTCTATTATTCCATTGTGTACCACAATTATCTCACCCTTACAATCAATATGGGGATGAGCATTTAAATCTGATGGTGGACCATGAGTTGCCCATCTTGTCTGTCCAATACCAACAAAATAATCACCGTCAATGTATGTACTATTTATCTTTTCCTCAAGAAGTGAAATTCTTCCTTTTGTTTTCATTAAATAAGAATCTTGTCCTATTAAAGCAACTCCTGCTGAATCATAACCCCTATATTCTAATCTTTTAAGCCCATCAATTATTATAGGTAATATATTTTTATCTCCAATATATCCTACTATTCCACACAAATCATACTCCCTTTTGCCTGATCTTCCTTCTGTTCACAGATTACTCTGTGTTTTTAAGAAAGATCTTAAAAGGATGGCAAATCCTTGAGGGCATCCGCCGAAATTTCGATTTTACCCCTACTTTTGTTTAGGGGAACCCTCTTCCTCGTCACCCAGAGAAAAAATCTGGGCCAGGCGCTTTTTTAAAAGTTCTTCCAAAGAGAAAACAATCTCTTTAACCTTATTTTCCTCTTCACCTTCAACCATAATTCTTATTAGATTTTCGGTGCCAGATGGTCTAACCAAAACTCTTCCTTTTCCATTTAATCTTTCATTCCATAAACTCACCTCCTTAAAAAAGATTTCGTCATTCATAATAACTTTCTTATCTTTTACCCTTATATTTCTTAAAATTTGTGGATATTTTACAAACTCTTTTTTAATTTCTGATAAAGGTTTGTTTTCATTTAACAATACTTTAAGTAGCAGTAGTGATGTTATTATACCATCACCAGTTTTACTTTGAGGTAAATAAATAATGTGACCTGATTGTTCACCACCAAGAAAAGAATTTACTTCAATCATTTTATGAAGAACATTTCTATCTCCAACTGAAACTTCATAGAATTTTATTCCATATTTATTAAGTAGAACTTTTAATCCATAATTACTCATAACAGTAATAACAATTGAGGGAATTTTAAGAAATTTTGCAAGAATAAACATTATCATATCTCCATCAACAATTTCTCCTTTATCATCAAAAGCAATAACTCTATCTCCATCACCATCAAAAGAAAAACCCAAATCAAAGCCATTTTTTCTTATTTCATTAGACAAAAACTCTGGATTTGTAGAGCCACATCCAACATTTATTTTTTCACCATCAGGTTTTTCATTGAAAAGAGTAAGTTTTGAATTAAGGTTTGAAAAAATTTCGGGAGCAACGGTTGTTGTTGCTCCATATGCAAGGTCAAGAGCAATTTTTAACCCATTTAAATTTAGATGATTTTTTTCAATAATTTTTTTTATATAAAATAATTTTGCTTCACTAAAATATATAATTTTTCCACCTCTTCCAATAGGCAATTTAACATCATCTTCCATCAATTTTTCAATTTTTGCTTCATCTTCTTCTCTTAATTTGAAACCTTTTTCATCAAAAAATTTGATTCCATTATCTTCAATTGGATTATGTGATGCTGATATCATTGCCCCACCCTTTTTTCCATTACTTGAAAGAAGCATTGATAGTGCAGGAGTTGGTATGATTCCTGTAAGATATACATTATTACCTTTGGATAAAATTCCTGAAGTAAGAGCCATCTCAATCATATCTGAAGATAATCTTGGATCCTTAGAAACTATTAAATCTCCATTAAAATAGGATGACGCAGCCCTTCCTATTTTAAGAGCAAGTTCACATGTTAAATCAAGGTTTGCTACCCCCCTCACACCATCTGTCCCAAAATATTTCATTCTTTTTCTATTATATATGAATAATTTATTTTTGCCCCACTTCTTCTTAATGTAGCTGCTGCTGAACAATATTTACTTTGAGAAAGTTCAATTGCTGTATTTACACTTTTTTCATCAAGGTCATTTCCTTTAAGGATATATTTTAAATTTATATCTGTCCATACCTTTGGATGTTCAGTTGCTTTTTCTGCTTCAACTTCAATTTTAAAGAATTTTACATTTTTTCTCATTTTAGTAAGAATAGATATAACATCCATTGCTGTGCACCCCATGAGACCAATTATGAAAAGTTCCATAGGTCTTGGACCTTTATCTTCACCCCCACTATCTTCACTTGCATCAAGCACTATTTTATGGTTTGAGGGAGTTAAACCCTCAAAACTCATTTTTTCATTCCATTCAAGGTTGAAATATTGCATAAAATCTCCTTAATTAGCAGAATTTTTTTAATTATAACATAACTTATTTACTCGGTTGTTAATCTTCTATAGGTTTGAAACATGAGCATGAACATTATCGCATCAAAAAGTAAAATAACAAGAAGTCCTTGAACCAAACTACTTAATTCCCATCCTTTTATCGTTAAGGTTCTTATTGGATTTACTGCGTAAGAAAGTGGATTAATTCTTGCTATAAACTGTAACCACTTAGGCATTGCTTCAAGAGGAAAAAGAGCTGTACTTGAAAAAGTTATTGGAAGTGTGAAAAAGTTTATTATTGTAAAAAATGTCTCTATTGTTTTTAATGTTGTTCCAATTATTAATGAAAGTCCAGCAAATATGAATGTAAATAACATACAGAAAAAAACAATGACAATAATTCCTGGAATACCTGTAACAAACCTTACGCCAAATATATAAGCAATTAAAATTATTATGCTACTTTGCATTGCTGCTTGAATCATACTTGAGAGTGCTTTACCAACTGGAATTGATGTTCTATTTATTGGTGATGATAAAAGTTTATCAAGATAGCCTATTCTTCTATCCCAAATGATTGAACTTCCTCCAAAAATTCCACCAAAAAGAGATGTCATTATAACAATTCCTGGTGTCATAAATGAGAGGTAATTGCTTGTACCAAAAATTTGTGAAGTGAAAGGGTTATTTGTTAATCTACTCATAGTATTTCCCATCAAACCTAACCATATTAGTGGTTGGATTATAGTTGCAAAAATTCTTGTTTTCTGTCTAAAAAATTTAATTAACTCTCTTTTACAGATCGTACATACATCATTTATAAATCTAATCATCTTCTTGCCCTCCTTATTGTAATGTTTCTTCTCATTATGTCTTCTTTACTCTCTTCAGTTTCTCTTATCGATCTTCCTGTGAAATATAGATATACATCATCAAGAGAAGGCCTTTTTAATCTAACTGAATCTATCTCAACATTCAAATCGTTGCTTTTCTTGAAAAGTTCAGGAATTATTTTATCTCCATTTTGAGTAACAATTACCTGATAAATTCCGTTTGATAAAAGTTTCACATTTGTTATATTTTCTATTCTTTTTATCTCTTCTAAAAATCTATTTTTGTTTTCTCCATCTTTAAGGGTAAATGTTATAATATCTCCACCAATTATTTCTTTTAACTTTCCTGGCTTATCAATTGCTTTTATTTCTCCCATATCAATTATTGCAACTCTATCACATAATTCATCTGCTTCTTCCATATAGTGTGTTGTTAAAAAAATTGTCATTCCAAAATCGCATCTTAACTTTCTTATGTAATCCCAGATTGAAACTCTTGTTTGAATATCAAGTCCAAGGGTTGGTTCATCAAGAAAAAGAATTTTTGGTCTGTGAATAAGAGCAAGTGATATATCCAATCTTTTTCTCATACCTCCAGAATATGTTGAAACAAGGTCAAACCTTCTATCCCATAGGTTAAACATTGATAGCAATTCTTTTCCTCTTTCTTCAATTTCCTTAATAGGAATATGGTAAAGTTTTCCTTGTATAGAAAGATTTTCCCATCCTGTAAGATTATCATCAACACTTGTTTCCTGAGATGCATAACCAATCAAATTTCTTACCCCATTTGGATTTTTTGTTATATCAATTCCATCAACATAAACCTTTCCAGATGTTGCTCTCAAAAGCCCAATTATTACTTTTATTGTTGTGGTTTTACCTGCTCCATTTGGACCTAAAAATCCAAAAATCTCACTTTTTTCTATAGAGAAAGAAACATTTTTAACTGCTTCAACTCCATTTGAATATCTCTTTTTGAGATTTTCAATACTTATTATTGCTTCCATAAATCCTCCTTTAATAGTAAGTTAACAATCTTAATAAATTTTTCATCATCTTTACTTCTTCTTAAGTGAAAAAAAGTTAAATTGATAAGTAAATCAACAAGATAATCATCTTTAATTTCAAAATTTCTTTTGATAAAATCAGAAAGTTTTGACCTTTCAAAAATATCTATCGGTCTTTTTCCTTTTAAGATAAATGCTTCGATTATAGTTTTAAACGATGACTTGAATCTATTCATAAAACTTCTGAAGTTTGATAGAGAAATTCCTATTTTTTCTTCAAAAGGTCTATCTTTGATTGAATTTTCAATTTTTTGCAATGTTTCATCCCAATCATTTAAGAATATTTCGCAGAATAAATTTTCTTTTGATTTAAACAAATTATAAAAAGAGCCTATAGAAAGCCCACAGATTTTTGTGAGACTTCTTATATCTGTATCTTCAAAACCTTTTTCAAGCAAATATTCTTTACATTTAAATAAAATTTCTTCTTTATTCATAATGAACATTGTTCATTATAATTCTTAATTTATTTTTGTCAAGTT
>JBAMLT010000239.1:0-2389 GCA_039793425.1 Caldisericota bacterium | reverse complement strand
TACATTCTTATGAAAAATTGAGAAACCCTAATTCTTTTCAATAATTTTCATGTAAAATCTCTTATAATATATTTACATCAATAATATTAATATTCACATCTCATTGGAAAGGTAAGCATTGAAATTGCCATCCTTTTATTTGTGGAAAAACATTTCAAATTATCCTAAGTTTACAAAAATATTATATATAGAGATATCATGAAATAATTATGGAACCAACTATTAATCAAGAATTTATAAAAGGCTCATTAATTGAAAATGAGACTGCCAGGGTAAAGATTCATACAGGTTTTGGCTGTAATGCAAATTGTGTTTTTTGTTATTACCACAAGTTATTGCGAACACCAAATCTTCCAATTGAATTAATAAATGAACAAGTAAAGTTAGTAAAGGATCTAGGATATAAAGATGTTGATTTTTCTGGGGGAGAAAGCACAATTATACCCGGATTTGAGAATGTTATATCACTAGCAAAAGAACTAGGGTTTAGGAGAATTAATGTTATAACAAATGGGATAATGTTATCAAATGAAAAATTCTATTCAAATCTTATGAATGCAGGATTGAATGAAACTTTATTTTCTCTGCATGGTTACCCTTCAGATGTTCATGATTCACTAGTGAGGGTTCCAGGAGCATTTCAAAAAATAAGCAATGCAATGAAAATCGCAAAAGAGCTTGGTGTAACTATAAGAACCAATATAACCATAAACAATCTTAATTATAAAACTCTAAAACAGTATGTAAACTATATACTTAAATTCGAGCCAGAGAATATAAATTTTATATTTTTAAACCCCTGGACAACCGAGGATATAAATCCAAAGAAGCTATTCGTAAGATATAGTGAAGCAATACCTTATCTTTTGGATGCTTTTGATTCTTTAGAAGGTGCCCCCGTAAAAGTTGCCTTGAGGTATATACCATATTGTGTAATCCCAGAAGAGTACAGAGGATTTATAGTAAATTTTATCAATAGAAGATTTGATCCCTATGAGTGGGGATATCCATATTCAGCATTTACAGAGCGTTTTGCATACAAATATCTAAACAATAAAAGCATAGATGTTAAAAAAGAATGGAAAAAATATAAAATGGGTCTTCGTTTTTACAATGTGGCAATTTTTGCCAGATACAAACCTTCTGCCATAATTGATGGTTTTCTTTTAAAAACTTATACAAGTGATTTAAGGTTTAGTTTACAAAAACACAAAAAGATAAACACTTGTAATTACTGTGAATTGAAAACACTGTGTGAAGGTATTAAAAATGAATATCTAGAAGAATTTGGAGATAAAGAATTTAATGCTATAAATAATGGACAAATAAAATGAGCAAGCAAATATCTGTAATTATAGTTGATAACGCTAGAAAATATTTTATTAAAGATGCTATTTTATCCACATTAAATCAATCTTTAAGTCGTGATCAGTATGAGATTTTGGTAGTTCTAAATTATTACAATAAGAATCTGGAAGAATCATTTGCAAATCAAGGAATACAGTTTATAAACATAAATGTAACAAAAGGAGGTGAACTTTACGCCAAAGGAATTAAAGAATCAAATGGAGAAATAATAGTTTTTTTGGATGACGATGATATGTTTGATTATCATAAGTTAAAACATATTAATTATGTGTTTCAACAATATAAAGAGCTGGGTTATTACCACCATATTGTTAAAATTATTGATGAACATGGAAATCTTGTTTCAAATGATGAAAAGAATCCATATATTAAATTTGCCAACAAAAAATTTTTTTTAAATGAAAAGTTATATGCACATACCCAAGCTGAAAAATATCAAATGATAAATAAAGCAACCTGTGGGAGGCCTTTAAAGGATCCTTTTATGAATCTTGCTTTTAACTCAAGTTCTATTGCCATGAGAAGAGATTTAGTATTTAAATATTTAGATGCGCTATCACGCATGCATTTTGCACAGGATCACCTTCATTTTTTGGAGGCTTTGATGAGCGATTATGCAATAATGCATGAACCTTTAAGTTTGACTTATTATAGGATTCATAGTTCTAACTTTGTTTCCCAAAATATCATTCAGTTAGGAGCCAAATCCTATGAACAATATTCTATAATAAAATCGATAGGGGGAAAGTACCTTAAAAAATTTGGAGTGGATTTAAACATGTGTGGAACTGCTTATTGGAAACCAATAATTTATTATGCTATTTCTAAAAGAGATATAGGTCTAGTTTTAACATCTACTTTCTTTGCTTTTAAAAAAATTCTTAAATCTCGCTTTTATTTCATTAATAAGTTATTCTATAAGAAAGATTTATGTTTATAGTTTAAAATAATTTCTTTTAAAATGAGTATAGTGATTAAAATGTTAAGGGTAGAGGAAATTTTAAATTTTTATTTTTAGTTT
>JBAMLT010000238.1:0-2405 GCA_039793425.1 Caldisericota bacterium | reverse complement strand
TTTATTCTATATCATCAATAATTTTCTGTGTAGAATTTTTTCCTTCTCTTTTTCCTCTTTCTGCAACATTATATTTGTTTCTTGGAGCGGGGTATTTAGGATTCTCTCCGTTTAATAATTGTTCGATTGTGAAAATTTGTATTCTAGGTATTTTCTGTTCATAATCCGTGTCAAAAAATCCTTCTTCAATTGCTTCTTTTTTCATGGCTTCGGTAGGTTCTTCCAATGTAATAAATATACCATAATCAGCATTTTCTCTTTTCATTGTACCTTTGAAATCTCTTATGTCTTTAGGCCCTACATGACCACTTTTTACTTGGATAATTCCACGATAATTTTTGTTTAGCCAGCTATGATATAAAACTCCATCTATTCCTTCATCTGCTATCATCTTTTCTGAAGGTGTAGCTTCTATCAATGATAATGCCCATAATTGGAACTGAAACCTATTCTGTCTGGCAAGTTCTTTTGCACTTTCTAGATCCTTAGGTTCACCTATCACTTCAAATTTTACATCAGGATATTTTTCAGTTAATCGCTTTTTAATAACATGGATAGCTATATGAGTGATGTCTATTCCAATCCATTGCCTGTGTAATTTTTCTGCAGCATCCAAAGCTGTTCCACATCCACAAAAAGGATCCAGAACAATATCTCCTTCATTGGAAGATGCTTTTATTATTCGTTCCAATAGTTCTAATGGTTTTTGAGTTGAATAACCTAATTTTTCAGATTGCCCCCTGTATATATCTGGAATATCGCTCCATACAGAATCTATAATAGCACCTTCAAATTCATATAATACATCATCTATTTAGGTTTATTTACATTTAATCCATTAAAAAATTAAAGCAAAACTCGAGAAATGATATTATATTTTAGATTCCTCTTTACCCATATTTTTAAGTTCATTAGGTCTGTCATAAACTACACTAATAATTTTTTGTTTAATAGAATCAATTGACATGCGTGATGCATTCTTGATGTGAAGTTTTTTTGCTAGTTCAACTAAATATAATTTTTTAGGAAATTGTTCTGAATTGTTTAAAAAATCTATTAAATCATTCCTTGACATATTATAAATTTTTTCAATAATATCAGATGGTAGTACAATTTGTGGTGTTTTTGATTGATTTTTTTCGGATGTTTTTAAAAATAATCTAATTGTTTGATTTATCTCTCCAATATTTAAATCTTTATATTTTTCGAGTAAATTGATTAATTCCATTAATAATGAAACAACTTCTTTTTTCTTACTATCTATTTTAGATTTTTCCATAATTTACACCTTCAATAAAAATTCTTTAGTTAATTCTTTTATTTGCTCTCTTGATTCCTCATATTTTTTACCAGTTCGAATTGCTACAGGAATTTTATCTTCTGCAGATTCCTGAACTCTAGCACTTTCCGACATAAAATTTTTAAAAAGTATATTTGAAAATTCTTTATCATTTTTTAATCTATTAAAAATAATATCTTGTGGACTTACTAACTCTAATGGTGGACCCCAACTCCAAACACGCACTCTAGTAAAAATAATTCCAGAGCGTTTTGGTCCATTATAAAAATTATTATCACCAATAAATTCCTTAGCCTTATTTATACGATCTACCATTTCATTAATTTGTCTTTTAAGGAATTGCAGACCAACGGTAGATAGGTAATCTGGAATTACTGGAACTATATATTTATCAGATGCTACAAGGGCATTTTGCGTTAACAAACCAATACTTGGTGGGCAATCAAAAAAAATAAAGTCATAATCATTCTCTATACTTAATAAAGCATTTTTAAGAATATGAAGAGTTTCATGATATCTTTTTAATCCTTTCAATTTTTCATTTTGACTGATATCACCAACTCTCCTCCCTATTTCATATGCTAAATCTGCCTCTATTTTCATCATTTCAAGATGTGCAGGAATTAAAGATAAATTCTGTAAAGTATGTTTTTTTGTTTTATCATTAATATAAAAATCTTTCATAATTACTTTATTTAAGTCAAAAATCTGGGGGGTTAAGCCCCCTTGTATATATGATTCGAATAAGTTTTTAAGTGAACCATTTAATTTAACGTAGTTTTCCCAATCTTTATACTCTATAAAATAGAAAGTTAAATTAGTTTGTGGATCTGTATCTATAAGTAATACTTTTTTATTGTATTCATATACTAACCTAGATGCTAATTCAGCTGTGAGAGTGGTTTTTCCTACACCGCCTTTAAAATTTATAAAAGCTATTTTTTTAGCCATACTCATTCCTCCTTCTTTTTAACATTTTCAATGTGTTTTAATGGTATAATTATTACCTGAACTATATCTCCCTCTTTTATACCAGCAGCTTTCATTTCCTCTTCTGGGATAGAGATCCTTCTCCCAGACTGAATAGTTGCTTTGTAAATTACAT
>JBAMLT010000237.1:0-2451 GCA_039793425.1 Caldisericota bacterium | reverse complement strand
TTATGAGAATACAAAAATAAGTATAAAGTATGGAGTTAATAAGTTTAAGGCTTATCTAATATGTTTTGTTAGAATGTTAAATATAACAATAAAACGCTTTTTACCTTTTTTATATTACAAGTACAGCTTAGCAGATATATTTTACAAAAAATAATTAATAAGACGGAATAAATTGAGCAATCACCGAAAAATATTATACTTCGTTCAAGCGGGCAAGTACAGATAAAATATTTATAGGTTAAGGAATTATGGAAAAAGATATAAACCAACAAGAGGCAGACTTATTTTTTGATAGAGTAAAAAAATTAAAAATTTTATTCATTAATGATCTTCTTTATGGTGGTGGGGCTGAAACTATATTTAGGAATACAATAGTTGCTTTGAACAAGTTTGCTCGGGATAAGTTCGAAATTTATTCTGTGAGCACTGACAAAATTAATGAACGTAAGATCAATTGGAATCATTTTTTTCTTGATAACTCGAAACAAGGAATTTTGAAACCAATTAAGTATGTTTTTAATTTCAAAAATTATATTAAACTTAAAAAAATAATTTACGATATTAAACCGGATATTATACATATTCATAATTTTTATGGTCATCTATCTCCAAGTATTCTGCTATCTTTGAAAAACTATAAAAGTAAAAATAAAGATATAAAAATAATTCAAACTCTTCATGATTATTCAATAGTTTGCCCTAATTCTTCTTTATATAATTATTCTAAAGAAAATGTTTGTGAATTATGTGTAGGACACTCTATAAAAATGAATATAATTTGGGAAAACTGCTATGGAAGTTTGCTTTACTCTACATTAAAATTTTTCAGATCACAATTAGCTCTAAGTGTTTTAAAACATGTAGATGTAATTGATAAGTTTATTGTTCCATCTTTATTTCTTATCAAAATACTTCAAAAAGAAGGGATTAAATTAGATAAGATATGTCATATAAGAAACCCAGTGTTAGAAAGCATACCAGAAATAGATTACTCCCTAAAAGAAAATATAATTATTTTTGTTGGTAGACTTTCAAGAGAAAAATCTATTGATACTTTAATCAAAGCTTTTATAGAATCTGATATACCTGATTGGAAACTTGTTATTGTAGGTGAAGGTAATCCTATGGAAAAAAGTAGGCTTGAAAGTATGTGTAATAGAAATAATAATATTTCCTTTACTGGTTGGTTGGGTAGAAAGGATATCGAAGAATTAATGAAAAAAGCAAAAATTCTTGTACTTCCATCTTCCTTGTACGAAAATCAACCAACAGTAGTTATAGAAGCAATAGCTTACAGAGTTCTGCCAATTGTTAGGAATATTGGGGGTATGAAGGAATTAGCAGAGTATTTTAAACTACCTAAATTTAATACATATGAAGAATTTTTAATTATACTTAAAGAAACGGTAAAAACAGTGTCAGAAGATTCTTTCTCTAATTGTGATTTAAGTCAATTACAACATTTCACTTTTAATATGTATGTAAAAAATTTATTAGGTTTGTATTATGAATAAATTGTTATATTTTTTGTATTTCCTACTATTTTTTGGTTATTTGAAATTTCCTTTTCTAAAAGAAATTAAACTTCATTATATAATAGTTCCAATTATAGTAGGTTTTTCTTTAGTTCTTTTAGAACGTTTAAAATTAGATAAATCAATACTAATATTTTTTTTGATAATAGAAGCAACCAGTTTTTTTTCGTACATCTACTACGGTATAATAAACTATAGTGAGTTTTATAATACGGTAATATATATTCAAATACTATTTATTGCTAATATATTACTATTATTCATTTTTTTATCTTATTCATTGGCTTTTCAGTTATTGGTTAAAATATTATATTACTTAGCTATTCTTTATGCTTTCTATCTATTTTTGGATGTAAAAAATTTATTTTTTGATAATAAAATATTAATAAGATATGTGGGTACTTTTGAAGATCCAAATTATTTTTCACTTTTGATACTTTTATTTGTTAGTATTTTACTCTATAAAAATAAAACTGAACAGCGTGTATTTTTGAGAATCATTAATACGATTGCTATCACAATTTTATTTTTATGTTTTGTATTAATATTTTCTAAAGGGGATACTTATCAGGTTTTTTATTTGCTTTAACTTTAATTTTATTAAAAAGAATGAAATTAAAGAATCTTAAGTATATTACAATTTTAGTACTTATATTAGGAGGTTTATTTTATCATATTTACCAACCTGATTATTTACTACAATTTATTGAGTGGAGATTTTTTTCTGAATCAGAAGTACAAGGTGGTATGAGTCGAATTTATGAAATGCTTGCAGGTATTAATTACATTGCTGAATATTTTCCTCTGTCTTTAATTGGATGTGGTTTAGGTTCTACTGAGGTGACATCATTTTTTTCTTCATTTTTTCCAACATATGCTTCAATTACACCTAGGGTTCATAATACTTATTTTTCTG
>JBAMLT010000236.1:0-2462 GCA_039793425.1 Caldisericota bacterium | reverse complement strand
AAATGAAAAAATTGTCAAGGAAATGGTTGGTGGTCGCAGTATTTGTTCAGTTAAAGAAATCCCATCTGGTTATTTTTTAATACCAAATCCTGACCCTAAAAATTTAATTCAGCGGGTATGGATTCATGGAGATAAAATAGAAGTTATTGATAATATACCCATAGAAGAAGCAAGAAAACTGTTTGAGGAAGAATCAAAGCAACCAAAAAGAAATGAAGTGTTGGAGATAAAGAATAAGATTGAGAAAATTCCTGATTATATTCCTGATGATAATGATCTGGAAATACTCAAGGACTGGATAAAAAATCCAGAGATTTACCTTGATGAAGAACAGTTAAAAAAGATTTACGATTATCCACAGGGAAACATCTGGGATTTCTTTTTGCATGCGATTGAAAAAAGAAAAATACCTTCTCTTGAAGAACGAATAGAAAAAGGATTTTCTGAGTATATAAAAACTTATGATTTTAATGATGAGCAAATTAAAATTTTAGATAGAATAAAAAGCATTCTGGCACAGAATTATGTTAAAAACAAAAGATTAAATCCAGATGATATTTTTTCTTCTCCTGTTTATGAGCAAATAGTTGGTAGAAAAGAAGATTTAGAAATATTATTTTCAAAAAATTTTAAAGGTGTTCTTAAGAAATTGGAATCAGTTATTCATTAAACCCTTAATCTTGTAGGAGTGATTATGAAAGTAAAAGTAAAAAACATAAATAAAAATATCTTAAAAGAACTTTTAAAAAGAATGCCTGAACAAGTAGTTCATGTAAAAAATAAATTTCCGAAATATGACGAATGGATAAAAGGAGAGGACTATCCAACATATAATCAGTTAATTGAACTATCTAAAATATTTCATATTCCATTTGGTTATTTCTTTTTAGAAAGATTGCCTGAAATAAAATATCCTATACCCCATTATAGAACTTTACAAGACGGTGATCTCGTTTCATCCAATGAGTTACTGGAAACCATTCAGTTTGCTCAAAAAATACAGGAATGGGCAAAGGAAATTTTATTGGAATGGGGACAAGAAAAACTGCCTTATTGTGGGAAGTATAAAGATGATTATAATATAGAAGGAGTTTTGAAAGAATTAAAAGATATTTTTGAAATTCAAAATGGTTGGGCAAGCAGAAAATCTACATGGACAGAAGCATTGAATTATTTAATTGAAAAGGTAGAAGAAAAAGGAATCATTGTCCTTAGAAATGGAATTGTTGGGAACAATACTCACCGCAAATTAAGTATAGAAGAATTCAGAGGATTTGTTTTATATGATGAAATAGCCCCAGTAGTCTTTATCAACAACAACGACTCCATATCTGCTAAAATATTTACTCTCATTCACGAAGTAGTTCATATTTTAATTGGGGAAAGTGCATCCTTTGATTTACGAAATTTACAATCTGCAAATAATCGAATAGAACAATTTTGTGATAAATGCACAGCCGAATTTTTAGTGCCAGCAGAAGAAATCAGAAATATTTATAAACAAAAAATCGATTTGGAAGAATTAGCAAAGCATTTTAAAGTTAGTCAGATAGTGATATTGCGGAGATTACTAGATACATCTATAATCACACAACAAGAATTTTATTTACAATTCGAAAAGTTATATAAAAAAGAAATCAAAGTACCACAGAGTTCTGGGGGTAATTTTTACCAAACTCTTTCTACTCGTTTAAGCAAAAGATTTTTGCATATACTAAATACTGCAGTTAAAAATAATACTATTCTATTTAGAGATGCTTTAAGAATTACTAACTTGAGTGCTAAAACTTATGATACTCTTATTCAGCGTGTAATATGATATACCTAATTGACTCAAATACTTTTATGACTGCTGCAAAATTTTTTTACTCATTTGTTTTTTGGGACTAAGTTCTGGGATTTTTTATTAGAATATGCTCAAAATAGTACCGTTGCCAGCATAGATAAAGTTTTTGATGAAATCAATAAAGGTAATGATGATTTAAAAGAATGGGCTAATACAAAATTCAAAAAGTATTTCTTAAACACAGAAAATGAACAAGTTTTTCTTAAATATGCAGAACTTATGCAATGGGCAGAGAAACAAAACAATCATTATAATAGAAATGCTATAGATGACTTTATGAAAGTAGATAATGCGGATCCATGGTTGATTGCTTTTGCTTTAATAGATAAATCTAATTATACTATTGTAACTTTTGAAAAACCAAATCCAACAAGAAAAAATAAGATACAAATCCCTAATGTTTGTCAAGAGTTTGGTGTTGAATGTTGTGATTTATATGATATGCTAAAAAACTTAAATTTTAGATTATAAACTAATAAAACCGTTAATTTGGTGGGAGTAAATTATGAAGCTATACTTACAAACCATTGTAGAAAATTTTCATCTGAACAACCTTCCATCCGATTGGTTGGGTGTTGATTTTGAAAAATTTTCATCTTCAAAAACTCTTTTTGAT
>JBAMLT010000235.1:0-2474 GCA_039793425.1 Caldisericota bacterium | reverse complement strand
AAAAAGGAGGAATAATTGCTTTTCATGATATAGCTATTCATCCCCTAGAAACTATGTGTTTTGTTCATAATTTTTGGGAGGAAATTAAAGATAAATATCAGTTTAAGGAATTAATTAAAGATATAAAGCAAAATTGGGCAGGTATAGGAGTATTAAAATTATAAGAATATTAAAATTAAATTATGAATATTTCAGTATTAGAATTTTTTATAGAAAACGCAAAATTAGAAGAATTCAAATATAATAGAGTGATTGAGGTTGGGAGCAAATACGTAAATGGAAGTGTTAGGCCAATCATAGAGAAATTTTTAGGTCCAAAAGAATATATTGGTGTTGATATTGAACAAGGAAAATTTGTTGATGTTGTTTGCAATGCAGAAAAATTGGTTGAATATTTTGGAGAAGAATATTTTGATGTTGTAATTTCTACTGAACTTTTAGAGCACGTTAAAGATTGGAGAAATGTTATTCAAAATATGAAAAACATTTTGAAACCGGGTGGATATATATATATCACTACTCGCTCTAAAGGCTTTCCATTTCATGCTTATCCATATGATTTTTGGCGTTATGAAATTGAAGATATGAAAAAAATTTTTGAAGATTTTGAAATTATAAAGCTTCAAGAAGATCCAGAGGCCGAAGGAGTATTTTTGAAGGCAAGAAAACCATTGAATTATTCGTCGACAAATTTAGACAACATAAGTCTGTATTCAATGATCTTGTGTAAGAGAACCACAACAATTCCAGACATTAAAGAAATGCCAACCTTAAGAAAACTAAAAATATTTCTAAATCAAACCTTATTAGAGCAAGCAAGAAATATTTTTAGAAAAATTAAAAAAATTTTATCTATTTAAAACATAATGACTCCAAAAGTTTCAGTAATAATTTTAAATTGGAATGGGTTAAAAGATACGATTGAGTGCTTAGAATCTTTAAAGAAGATTACTTATCCAAATTATGAGGTGATTGTTGTTGATAATGGTTCAAAAGGAAATGATGCTGAAGTTTTGGAAGAAAAATATAAAGATTATATTAAAGTAATTAGAAATAAAGAAAATTTAGGATTTGCTGAAGGAAATAATGTGGCAATTAGAAAGGTAATTGAAAAAGGAAAGAGCGAATATATTTTGACTTTAAATAATGATACTACTGTTGAGACAAATTTTTTAGATGAATTAATTGAATGCGCAAAAAGACATCCAAAGGCAGGGAGTATTCAGCCAAAAATGATTTTGTCAAAATGGCTAAAACATATAGATTCTGTTGGTTTAGAGCTTTCAAAAACTGGTTTTGGTTTTAATAGAGGAGCTTATCAAGATTCAGAATTATTTGATAAAGAAGAAGAAATTTTAGGACATTGTGCTGGAGCTGCTTTGTATAAAACAGAGGCATTAAAAGATGTAATGATTGACGATGAAGTTTTTGATAAAGATTTTTTTGCTTATTATGAAGATTTTGATTTGGCTTTAAGATTAAGATGGGCAGGTTATGAATCTTGGTATTGCCCAAAATCAGTTGTTTATCATAAAAGAGGAGCAACTGGTGGTGTAAGAAGTAAATTTACTGCTTATTATGGAACAAGAAACCAAAATTGGAATTTATTTAAAAATTTGCCTGGAAATTTTATTTTGAAAAATTTTCATTTGATTTTATTAGCTCAGTTAGCCCAAATTGGAATAAACCTTTTAAAAGGAAGATTTAATTTACTCCTATCAATTTTGAAAGGTCGCTTAGATGGTTATTTAGGTTTGCCAAAAATTTTAAAAAAGAAAAAGAAAATTAAAAAAAGAGTTGATTTTAAAGAGATTGAAAAATTTTTAATTTTAAAATGGCGAATAAAAATTCCAGAAGAGATAGAAATATAAGTAATTTTTAACAATGGAGAATCCAAAAGTTAGTATAATTACTCCAACTTACAATAGAGAAAGATTTATTGAAAGAGCAATAAAGAGTGTTTTATGGCAGACTTTTAAAAATTGGGAAATGATAATTGTTGACGATGGCTCTAAAGATAAAACTGTTGAGATAGTAAAAAAATACACAAAAGAAGATCCAAGAATTAAATTAATAGAATTAAAAGAAAATACTGGCGGTCCTGTTATTCCAAGAACTATTGGTTGTAAGAAAGCAAAAGGAGAATATATTGCTTTTTTAGATAGTGATGATATTTATTATCCCGAATATTTGGAATTAAAAATTAATTATTTAGATAACCATCAAGAAATTGATATTTTAACAAGTCTGGCCTGGACATTTGACGAAAATACGAAAAAAATAATTAATGTAGAACACGGGGGTCCTGTTAATAATGTGATGAGAAAAAAGTTGTTGAGATAGGAAACTATTTTGATCCAAAACAAAATGGAGTTGATGAAGTTGGCATGTTTCTTAGATATCTTTTAAAAGAAGAAAATAGATTTAATAAGATTAAATTATTAACAAAAGAGCCAATAACTTTATATTCAAGA
>JBAMLT010000234.1:0-2479 GCA_039793425.1 Caldisericota bacterium | reverse complement strand
TGTTCAAACAGTGCAAGACCTGCTTTGTCGGATAATGAATCCGATGTTTTTTTCTTATGTTTTAATAGATTATTCTACCGCTGAAAATTATTGTAACTGCATTGATCCTTTGGGTTTTAAAAATGCAGATGACTGTTTGGCCTCTACATATCTATTGAATAACAAATATTTGACTGTATATAAAAATGACATTAAACCTTATGGAAGACTTGTTTGGACTTTAGCTCATGAACTTGGTCATATTGTCCTTGGGCATCTTGAGGATTTTGAAGAAACTGACGTTAGAAAAACTTTAACTAATAAGCAGTATATTATTTTAGAAAAAGAGGCTGATGCTTTTGCTGCAGAGCTTTTGGCACCAATTGCTCTACTTAAAAATATTCATTGTCTAAGCCCTGCTATGATCCAAGCCATGTGCAATGTTTCTGAGGAAGCTTCTATTTATATTTTTGACAATATTAAAAAGTATGGGCATTTAGATATGTATACTAAGGTTGAAGGTTTATTTATAGAGAGGTTTTTTGATTTTGTTATGGATGTTAGTTTTGGGGTTGGAATGGAAGGTTTGTAGGAGTATAAGAAAGACCATAACCTTAATTTGGTTATAGCCTTTCTAAATTTTATCTATTAAATTCCAAATTAATTTTAATTGCTCATTCTTTAAAGCCTTGATATTATATAGGCTTTAGTTAAATTTCTCCATTATATATTTCTTTGATTATATCAATAATTTTTTGGTTACTATATTGCGTTCTAAATTTTATCTTTACAGTATCACCAAAAAACATTTCAGCATGTTTTATTTTTTGTTTTTCTTCATCTCTTAAATTATTTTGGTCACGCACATTTTTTGTTTCTATTATAAAATATAATTTTTTTCTGCCATCCTCAAAATTCAGAACATAGGCAAAATCTGGGGAATAGCTTTTACCTCCTGACACAGGGATTTTGATAGAATTCTTAGGTATTTTTGTAAACACTATAACCTCCTTAATATTTTCTTTTTCTAATTCACTATCATAAAATAACTCTTTAAAGAAATAATTATCTGCAACTTTTTCATTAGAATATAATGTTCCCACATCGGAAGCATTTATTTCTTCTCTTATATTACCTTTGGCATCGGTTAGTTTAGTGGGATGAATTGTATTTGTTATTTTATGATATTCTATGGCAAATTTAGTTATAGCATTCTTCAATAAATAGTTATCAAATTTATGTTTTAATATCCTTATAGTAGAAATGTTAAGGTATTGATTAATATTAATATTTGATTCAATAAAGGACTCATGTAAAGTTTTTATATTAATATTTAAAGCATAAGATAAATGTTTTAAAAATTCATCATAACGCATAGTTGAAATCTTAATTAATTCACTTTCTTTAATTGTAATTTCTTCATCAATTGCAGCACGATTATTATCTATATCCACTTTAATCTGTCTGTTAATTACTCCATTAAAAGTCATACTTCCAGCGTGTTCTTTTAAAAATGCTACAAAAATATTTTTAAATTCTACTTCATCTTTAATTTTATATTCCAACAAAACTTTTTGATTAAGTTTCTCCCACAATTCTCTAAGCTCTGAGTATTTTTCTACTCTTATTTGAATTTTTTTTCTCTTATCTGTTTCCTTTCTAACTTTATTTGAACCGACACCATTAAAAATTAACGGAAATTTTTGTTTAATGTATTCAAAACCATTTTCTTTAAATTTATTTGTCCTTGTTATTACATTGTTTGAATCGAGTTCCTTTAAAAGTTTTTCTTCTCCTATATTATATATATCACATATTTTTTTAATCATATTATCATCAAGCTTTTCAGGTATACTTTCAGATGAAATTGCCCCCGACTTTTCATTAATTTCATTAACTAGTTTTTCAACAAAATCACTCTCTGTGAAATCAACAAAATAATTTAAATAAAACTGTTCATCTTTAACTCTATTTCCATACTCATTAACAGGCAAACGCAGTCCACGTCCTACCTCTTGAAGTTTTGAAATCTCACTTCCGCTACTTCTAAGTTTACAAATTTGGAAAACATTTGGATTGTCCCAACCTTCACGAAGAGTCCATTTTGAAAAAATAAATCTTCTTGGATTTTCCAAATCAAGCATTGCTTGTTTGTCATGCAAAATTTCATTTATTTCTTGTTCAATTTTTTCATCATCCTCAATATTATCCTTTGAAAAATACCCTCCATGAGTTTTAGAAATATTTTGCAAGGTTTTTTCTAAATATTTTTTATAAAAGTCATTAGTCTCATTTTTTAATAATTCTTTAACCTCTATTTCTATATATTGTTCTACAATTTTTTTGATATATCCATCTTCATTTCTATATTCATCGATGTTATCAATGAAAAATAAGGTCAGGGGTTTTATTTTTACTTCCCTTGTTAATAATTGTCTTTCAATCTCAAAATGTTTTTTAATTGCTTTTTTAATCATTATTTCTTGTAATGTTTCTGAAT
>JBAMLT010000233.1:0-2516 GCA_039793425.1 Caldisericota bacterium | reverse complement strand
ATTTTTAATTCAAGAGCTATTACTTTCTCCCCTGAAGTCAGTCTTTTTATCCAAATTCATCTATTTAATTTATTATAATAATTTTCTGCAAAAAATTCCTGAGATCATATATCATATTATTTTCCCAATTTTCCTTTGTGAAATTTAGATTAATAAAACCATAATAAAATCTTATATCTTTAAATTTATATAGGAAATAATATGGTCCTTTAAAAAATGTTTCATCCTTGGATGGATATAATAAAATATTAATTTTTGAACCATATATCTGAGAGTAGGTAAATATCTGGTAAAGGTCAGAGTTGCTTATTGATTTCTCATCGTCTAAATTTTCATCTTCTTCATTATTTTCCATATATTCCTCATTCTTACTATTTTTTTTATTAATAACTTTATATTTTGTATCTATTATTATTTTATTGTTTGAGTATTCAATTATTATGTCTGGTCTGGTAATTCTCAGACCTTTTATTCTGGATGGCTCTTCATCCTTGAACATGAAATTTCTCTCACCTTCCTGAACTATTATCTTTACTTCCGATGGATTTTCAAATATTCTATTTTTATTCTTTATCAGAAAATTAGCCACAAAATTCTCAAAAACCTTATTCATATCAAAGAGAAACCAGAGGGTTTTTTTATTTCCCAATTCTCTAAAGGTTGATCTTCCTCTTACAAAATTATTTGCATAATTGTATGGTATTTCAAATCTATCGTTAATTTTGGAGAATATTATTTCCTTATCATGCCATGACAGTGTTTTAGAGATTTCATCTGGGAACTGGTTAATAATACTTATCAAATTCCTTTTTAAATCAAGATCCTCTGCATCACTTAGCAGATAATGGTTTGCATATTTAAAATTCTGGTTCAGGATGTTATTTACATCATATTCATAATAATCTATGGAAAATTTTGATTTATCCAGTTTGTTTATCTGTTTTTTTAAATCTATTCTACCCTTTAGATAACTGGACTCTTCTAATCTCTCGGTATATTCAAAATAAAATCCCTCCTTTATGGCCCTTTCAAGCGAGTATATGTATAATTTTATGAAAAGCTGGTATAGACTTTTTGATTTTTCTAATTTTTTTATGGGCAAACTCTCCCTGAATAACTTTTCATTCAAAAATGCATATCTGAAGAGTTCTACAATATTCTTAATCTCTTTTTCATCGTTTAAATCTCTCCATATCTTAGGATAAAATTCCAAAATATAACTTCTTGTTCTTACAAAACCTACTAAGTTTTTACTATTCAATAAATTACTCTCTTTTATTCTATCTGCCAATTCCTTAAATTCATTTTTGATCCTTTCAATTTCTTCTTCAATTTCTTTTTCTTGTTTTTTATCCTTTAATTTTTTTAGGTTCTTTCTTTCCAAAGATTCGTAAAAAGTCATTATTGTTGGGATCATTTCTGACCCTCTAGAGGATTTCCTTTATTGTCATGGCTCCCTACATTTTTGTTTTCTTTAATTTCTCCTTTTTCACAACAATAATCATAAAATTTTTTTAGATCCTCTAGTAATTCTTTACCTTTGTAATTTTTTAATGCATAATAGTAGTAATTTTTATTATGGTCATCTGTTTTTTTTTCATAAAATAATTTTTCATTTTCTGATTCTTCACAATTCAGTATTTTTTCTACTAGAGTGTCCATGTCATTGTAGAAATATTCCTCCAGCAAAGGAAATATTTTATATTTGAATATATTTATAACTTCCATTTCTTTTTCATTTGGGTTTTCAATATCTTTTAAACTTCTGAAAAATGCATGACCGATCTGAAAATCTATGCTTCCTTTGTAAGCTGAAATTTTTTCATTTATTTTTTTAATAAATTCAATTATCATATTTTCTATATTATCTTCTTTTTTTAATTCATCTATACCTTTTAGCCATTCACGGAGAACATCCTCACTGAAGCCAATATATATGAAAGTGAATCTTCTCCTCAGGGCGATATCCACCAGTGAAATGCTCTTATCGGAATCATTCATCGTACCTATAATATAAAGATTTTCAGGGACTGAAAATTTGATGGGTTTTTCATTATTATCATAGTATGGAAGATCAACTTCCATTCCTCTCTTATCTTCTTCAATAAGTGTTATTAACTCTCCGAATATTCTTGATATGTCACCTCTATTTATTTCATCTATGATTAATACATAATTTTTATCTTTATTTTTACTTGCTTCATCACAGAACTTTTTGAATATTCCAGGAGTAATCTCATAAAAAATGTTATTATCTTTAATGGATGCTTTAATTCCTATGATAAAATCTTCATATGAATATGATTTGTGAAATGTTATTTTTTTAATTCCCTCATAATCAATTCTTTTCTTGTATAATTCATCTAACGACTTATCCCCTTTCTTTAATTTTAATAACAATTCCTCTAAATTATCTAAATTTTTGATATCACCATTTATTATTCCCTTACCCAATATAGTTGCAAAATAAGTTTTTCCTGTACCTACAGGACCGTGCAAAATTATATTTTTTGGTA
>JBAMLT010000232.1:721-2567 GCA_039793425.1 Caldisericota bacterium | reverse complement strand
TCTAAATATTTGTCACCTGCCGTTGTTGGTGCATCTATTGTTACAAAGGAATCTTTTACAGTAAAAAATTTTCCAAAAATAGGACTATTTTTATTTTTTGTATCCAAAGAATCTATTTGTTTAAAAATAGCTTCCTCATCTAATACATACAAGATAGCATTATATTTCTGATTTAACTCATTAATTCTTGATAAAAATTCTCTAGCTCTATTTTTTAGACTTTGGATATCCATAATTATCTGATTTTATCAAAAATATTTTAGATAAAATAATAGTTCAAAATTGTGTGACAAAAAAATTAATCAATCAGGTAAAAATATAATATAAGCCAAGCAAAACAATGATTAATCCTCCCCAAATAGGAAGAATATATTCAAGCCGATCACCCAGTTTACTTTCAAGATTGAGCTTTTTAAATCCATAAAAAGCTGTTGTTCCTATCAGAATTATACCTGTTGCCATACCGATAGAGTAGAGAAGAACGCTAATAATCCCTAAAAAGGCTTCCCCTTGAATAAGAAAGTAGGTAAAAACAACAGTGGCGTTGATACAAGGTGTTATACCACCAACAAATCCTGCCCACAAGATATCTCGCCTATTTCTAATACGAAAATTTCTTGGGAGATTGAAGTGGTGATGGTGATGATTATCACGTTGATGCCTAACATGATGATTATCTTCTGCATAACACGATTTTGCGTGATATAAATAGTGTTTTCTATTTTGTAAACCTTGAAAAATAAGATACAAGCCAACAAAAATAAACAAAACATAACCTAATATTTCAAATTGTCTAACTATCATATTTAGATACTCAATCTTTTGTAATAAAAAGACAGATAAACCAACGATAAATACGATCAAAGTATGTGAAAATGTTAAACTCAAGGCAAGAATTATGAGATCAATAAAATTGCGATTTTTTCTTGAGATAAAAATGGTAGAAATCAATGTTTTACCATGTCCGGGAGTAAGCGAATGCAAAGCCCCTGCTAAAATCAAAAGTCCTGCGAAGGTAAAAAATACAAAAGGTGATGTGATGTCTATGGTTCTAACATAATTTATTATACTTTCCGCATATGATTTTATATCTAATAAATTAATGTTTGAGAAACTATTTTGAGTATTTGTATTTTCTTTTTTATTTTGATTTTGAGTCAGTGAACTATCTTTCTTGGCAAAACGGACTTTATAGCTTAGTACATCGATATTTTCATAATCTGATTGAAGAACAACAACTGAAAAATGTTTATTATCAAACAAATTATCATCATAATAATAAGAATCACCATATTCATCTTCAGGAAGAAATCTTAATGTTGACTTAAATTTAATCAAGTTTTCATTTTGATAAAACGTATCTTTTACTTCTATTCTAAATCCCCAATAATCATCAAATGACTTAAGATCTTTTTTATTTTTTACTTCAAAAGATTCTATAAATTCATAAGAAAAAATCTTGTCATTCATACTACCTTCAATATTTGACAAAAAATCATTGCGAAAGAATAATTGTGCATCATCTTGATCTAATAATTCATTACGATTGTAATCGATTTTTTCGAATATCTTATCTACTATAATAGGATCGATCCTTAATTTATAATCTATAAAAAGCTTTTTTTCCTGATAATCAAAACTGAACTCATGTACTACAAATGGTATTGAATGAGCATATGTAGTACTAAAATTAAAAAAAAAAGAAATAAATAAACAAAGCGCAATTATAAAAAATCTAAACATCAATCAATTATAACACTGCTAAAACAAAGACTTTTTAGATAACAAAAATCCCTATAAGTACCAATGGTATAACCAAAATTAAAGCAAAGTACTCATTAATGGA
>JBAMLT010000232.1:0-711 GCA_039793425.1 Caldisericota bacterium | reverse complement strand
GTATTTGCGTTCAATCCTGCGTCTTATGATATAGATAATATCAAACGTCATAACACTTCCAATGATAAATATAGAAAACATATTAAGTTTTTGTTCATTAGAAAAAATATTAAATCTTTGATTAATATTAATTTGTTCTTTTATCTTATTATAAATAGATGATGGTATAACAGATGCGTTTTTTATCTGATCTTTTTGGTAAGTTTGGTTAGATTCATTACCGGCTATATCAATAAGTTTTATATCAATACCATTTTTTAAGCCATCTTCTTTTAGAATAAAATAATAACTTTGTGTAACATCATCATACTGAGGAGTAAAGGAACCAAAAACTAGTTCTTTTAACATTTCAGACGCATTTAAAAATAATAAATTATGATTATCATCCAATTTATAAATATAAATCGATTGTATAAATGGCGGTGTTGTATCAATAATAACCTGCTTAGGTTCAGATAATATTTGTCCAGAATCTTGTGACTTAGCAGCAAATATCCTATGAATACCATCCTCAAGATCAAATGTCTCACTAAAATATTTATCAACTACGGGCAACTCTCCAAGTTTAGTGTTATTTTTAAAAACCTCAACTGTTTTGGCATTCTCGGCATATCCTTGTACATAAATAAATGGTGTATTTTGTATGTGATTATCTTGTGGAAGGATTATTTTAATAAGATTATTTAAATCCAGATCAGATTCGGATGTCGG
>JBAMLT010000231.1:410-2586 GCA_039793425.1 Caldisericota bacterium | reverse complement strand
TTAAAAGGCGTTGGTTATTCTCAAAATGCTGTTTCATCCCTTATATTCAACATAATTAAAAAAAGAAATTTTAATTTGCATTTATGCAGGAAAATGGAGACGCAGATAGAGCTTCTTGAAAAATACTTTAAAATTTATAAATCTTTAAATTATAACCTAAACATTTCTGGCAGAGCATCAACTAATCTGCAAGAAAATCTGCAAGAGGAAGTTTATAAGTCTGCTCTTGTGATAAACATGTGTTGTTACGGACTTAATGCCATTATGCACAAATTGAATTCCAAGAGTTTTTCATTGAACACAGATTTTGTTAATTTTGAAAATGTTGCTAAAGATTACGAAAACGAACTTGATAGAATAGAAAAAAATCTAAAAGAATTGACAGAAGCAGCATATTCTGAAATGGAAAAGCACAAAACAGAGTTGAGAGCAATTATTAAAAACAAAATAAGTTATTTAGAAGAACACCATAATTCAGAAAACCAAGGAAAACTGAAATTTTATTTAAAGATTAAAAAAGCATTTGAGTATGCAGTGAAAACCGACAAACAGGTTATCGAGAGAAAATAATCAAAATTATTTTTTTCCCATGAACCTTGTATCCTTTCTCACTTCCACAATTCCGAATGCTTTAAAGTATGTGATTAAGGGAATAATTAAGATTAAAAATAAGAGAGTTATGATAAAGTAAGAGAACTTGTCAATCCTGAAATCGTAGAGTTTGAACAAATGGAAGAAAAACAAAAAAAGGGTTATTCCGAGCAGTATTAGGTATGTTGTTCTCGCGAGTTTGAGCTGAGTTTCTTCATCAACTGTACTGTATTCTTTTCTTTCTTTATTTGCAATTAACCTCATGATAATTGTTTTATTGATTTTAATTTTTAATGCTTTTGGTAACTTTTTCGAAAGAATTTCATAAATTATTTTTAAGATTATGTTAAAGTTTAAACAGGAATTTTTTATTCTTTACAAAAATTTAGAAATTAGAATAAATCATTTTGATTATTGTTTTTAATGATTCAAGCATGTATTTTCGGTAAGTTTCTCCTGTATAAGCAGGACCAAACTTATTTTTTTCAGGAACATTTATCTCTATTACAATATCATGTTCCTTTAATTTATCTCCTAAATCTTTTTTGGTTTCTTTAATCAAATCTAACTGTAATTTAGAGTGTTCTTTCCTTCGTAAATTGTTAATAATCCAATCATCTCTATCAATAATGTTCTCTATGAAGGGCGCATGAGTAGGTATCTTCTTCACTTCTTGTAAATTATTGTCAATTAATATTAAATCGTAAATAGCAGCTCCTGTCTCGCTGTGCAGATGAAGTAACTTTACATATTCAGAATAAAAATCCTTAAATTTTAACTCTTTATCAAAAACAATCGGCTTGCCTTTTTCCATGTAAAAACAAAATTCATCAACTTTAAAATTCTCATTAACTTCGAACACAACATTATCTTCTTTCTTGTACCTAACAAAGTAACTATTGCCCTTTTTTTGAACGAGCCCTAATCTTTTAAAGACATCTTCAAAGCATTCTAAATTCTTGAATTTTTTATCAATGTTATGCTTATTGAATATTTTAGAGTAAAGTATTGTTTTTACTATGTGTCCTAAATCTAAAGTTATGCCAACATTTTGTTTTTTTATTTGCTCTAAAAAGTATTTATGATATTCAAAACTTCCTAAGAAATCTCCTTGCTGACTTATCTCAGGAATCCAACTCCAAGGAAGTTGTCTTTTATCATAAACATAATCAGGATGTTCTTTCTCTAACTCTTGCCTCGACTTTACAAATTTATAATTAAAATATCCTGATGCTTCTATTAAAAGAACAACGCCTTTTTCTTAACAATAATTTACAAGTTCTTCCAACTTTTTTAGAATGCTCAACTTCTCTCAAGAAATCATCCATTGTAAAATTAACTTCAATACCATTGTTTACATAGTTTAGAACGCTTTCTAAGTGAACATTCAAAGTTACTTTTTATAAATTCAACTCTTTCTTTATATTATAAATCACATTTATCTGATTTTTAATCAAATCCTTATCCGCATCGTTTTTTACAAAACCAATCCCGTGCAAATGCAATGCTTTTGTATCAAATTTTTCTTTTCAGAAAAATTTGATACAAAAAACAGCACGGTAATGGAAACAATTAAATACCATTT
>JBAMLT010000231.1:0-400 GCA_039793425.1 Caldisericota bacterium | reverse complement strand
TTCTAAAAATCGTTCAAAATTCACTTTTAAAATTTTTTTTGCGATTTTTATCTGAGGAAGTAGTTTAATCTTTGTTTTTGTTTCTGAGTACAGTTCATCTTCTATAATTTTTAATTTGTCTGTTTGCTCTTTATAAATTCCTCTTGCAATATAAATCGTTATTTCCTGCATAATCTTAAGATAAGATTTCTTATTTGAAAATTTTACCATTATATGATTACAACTAAAATTGGATTTTGATGTTACATAAAATTAATTCTTATTTTTATTTTACAAAATTGTTTTTGAAAAAACTTAAAGAAAACTTTTTAAAGAAGACAAAGCGTATTTATTGAATATGCTTATCGTAAAAAAAGAAAAGAATCTTGTATGCACTTTGCCTGCCAAAGAGATAAAACCA
>JBAMLT010000230.1:0-2627 GCA_039793425.1 Caldisericota bacterium | reverse complement strand
TTGCAAAACAAAATGTACCGAAAATGTACATAAGGCATATGCCATTGCGATTGGTGTGTTGGAATTTCGCTTTTTAAATATTTAACTATAATTATTTAATAATTATGTTTAATAATTAAATTAAAAGGAGGAATAGCAATGAAAAAATGCTTTTTGATATTGGTTTTATTTTTTATATCTTCCTTAATTGGATTTAGTGCTGTGAAACTCACAAAAATCTGGCAATATGGTTATGGTAATTCAAGAGGTTGGGTTTATATGTGGGAGGACGAATGGGGTGGCGATAATTATTGGTGTACAGGACCGGGAAATGAGTGCGGGCAATGGGATTGGAAAGCCGAATACTGGGTTACAATGAGCGGAGAAAATCCTACACCACCATTTTCAAATACACCAGAATATGGTGACAATTTAGTTAGAGAAACAGCTAAAAGACAAAATATTCTTTTGCCACCCGATTTAGGAATGCCCGAATTTAAGACGATATGGGAACCAGCAGGAAATTAAAAAAATAAAAGGGGCTGGGAATAATAACCAGCCCCGGTGTTATCTTTAATTGATATGGAGGTAATTATGATTATCTTTAGATTAATGTTGGCTTCAATTGTTATCTTATATCTTATTGCCTGCAAAGAACACGAAAAAAGTATTTTTGATAATATTGACAAAAATAATTTATCCCCTATTACTCTATTTATTTTAAAGAATTCAAATTTAATTCCAATAGAACGTGGAGATGAGTTAGGAGATACGTTAATAGTTGTTTATTTCCCTATGCACGAAAAGGCATTATATAAAACTTATGAATTATTTTTAACAACGGAATTTTACACATTAAATCGTTTCACTGCATTTCGAAAAAAATTTAGTAAAATTTTGGATAGAAACAATAATATATTTTTATTAATAGATACTTTAATCCTTGATAAAAAAGACTTATTAGAGCTTCGATTATCAGTAAACTTAAATGGAGTTGAAAAAACAAAAGAGCAAATAACATTAGCTTTCTTTGATTCAACAAACGAAGGATACATTAACCATCATATTTTGTTCCAAGGATCCCCCAAAAATAAATACATAAATATCAAACCAACACTTGTTCAAATGTGCTTCAATTATCTTTCAAATTTTTCAACAAATATAAATGAAAATTCTCTTAGAATTGTTAGGGACTCTTTAAAAATGGTTAAACAACCTAAGTTAATTGACTTATTAGTTTGTTTAACAGTATATTCAATTACTAATGATTCTAAATCAGAAGAACGAACACTTTCTTACCTTCAGAAAAATATCGATAACTTCACTAAAGAATTTACTTTTGTGAATAACAAACTTATCCTTGAAATTTTTAATAAATTAATTTCAAAAAATGAAAAAAATCTTAATAATTTAAAATCCTACTTAAATTTTATTAAACGAATCCCCTCTTTTGAATTTCATTATGACTTCCTTAAATGGATTAATTCAAATAAAGAAAGGCTCTTGTTTATTGAAAATGAAATTAAAGATTATATTATTCATTTAAGTAAATGGATAAAAATCGAAATTTCTTCAACAGAAAGTACTTATAAATTGCCGGGCTTTTCAATAAATAATTTCTCAATGGGATTATTAAGTTTAGCAAATTATTATAAGCTATTCGAAATAAAAAATACCTTTGTTCAAATTCTTGACAGAATAAAAAAAATTAATGTTTGGCCTAAAAGAACTGGTGAAAAGATTTATCTTTATTGTCTGGATCCAAAAGGTATAGAAGGCGGGATAAGAAGTAAATTGTATGACTTATTACTATTGTCAAAAGATACTCTTTCAGCAATCTCTGTTTTAAAGGAATACATTTATGACACGCTAGGCTTAAATGTAACTAAAAGTAGCTTTGCACATAAGTTATGCTCTTTTTACTTATTGCAAGAAGATTTGGATAGTGCGTATGTATATCTAAAGTTTTTAAACTATTTAAAACATCCGATTTTTTTTGAGATGAAAAAAACTTTTGATAGTTTAACAGTAATTGCAAATAAACAATCAGATTTCTCTTTTGATAAGGGTCTCGATTTCTTTTACAAAGATTTAGGGGAAAAAATTAAAATTAAAACATATTATGGAATTTTAGAAATCAACCTTAAAACAGATCTTACATATTTTTTTTTCGTAATCGACGATAATTGTCCAGCTTGCAATATTGGCCTAATGAACTTTATCAAGTTTATAGAAAATAATTCTAATTTTAAAGTTAAGATATTTATCTTTTCAAAGTTACCATTGGATAGTTTAAAGAAAGTTTTTGGACCTCAAGTTGTTTTTTCAAATGATATTGAAGGTCTTATGGGGTATTTCAATAATATTATGGTTCCAGATCTATTAATAATAAAAGATTGTAAGTTGTTTTATCACGGTCACCACATCCCGACTAAATTAGATGCTTTTCTATACTTTATTAAGTAAACATTATGAAAGTCTTTAAGTACCCTCCAATGTTCTCTTTTTTTCTTAAATTTTTTTTGCATTTTCCTTTCTGTCTTTCATTACTATCTTCAACCCCAGATTTGAAGCTTGCCCGCATTTCCTTTTTCTTCTCACAGTCGCTTGTCGATGATTGGAAGCAGGGGAAGGCTATTGTTTTTGAA
>JBAMLT010000229.1:0-2651 GCA_039793425.1 Caldisericota bacterium | reverse complement strand
TATAATTACAATATAGAATCTGTAAATGTTCCTCCAAGTAGAAATAAGGAAAAAACAACTACTATCTATATGACTTTACAAATCCCTGGTTTCGGAAAATTAAATGCCCTTTTGGAAGAGATTAAACTTGTTCAGAATGTTCTTAATATTGAAAGGAACTCTTAATGAGATGTGTTGTTCAAAGAGTAAAATATGCAAAAGTTTTTGTAAATAATTCTTTAATATCTCAAATAAAAAAAGGCTTTCTTATTTTACTTGGTGTTCAGATTAATGATACTGAAGATGATATAAATTATTTAACAAGAAAAATATCAAATTTAAGAATTTTTGATGATGAAAATGGAAAGTTGAATCTTTCAATCAAAGACATAAAAGGAGAAATAATGTTAATTTCGCAATTCACTCTTTTAGGTAGTGTTAAAAATGGTTTTAGACCAGATTTTATAAGGGCAGAAAAAGGAGAAAGAGCAAAAAATTTAATTAATATTTTTAAAAAGTCATTAGAGGAGAACGGATTAATAGTAAAAGAAGGAATTTTTGGTGAAATTATGGACCTCGAATTTGTTAATTTTGGTCCTGTTACTATAATTATCGATTCAAAGATTAGAGATTTTTGAAATATTTTCTTCAAATGGAGGATATATAATTCCCTTCTCTGTGATTATTCCACTTATATTGGTATATGGAGTTACATCAAAAGAAGGATTGTAAACTTTTGTTCCTTCAACAGCAATTCTAATATTTTTTATAAACAAAACTTCGTCTTTATCTCTTTCTTCTATTGGTATTTTCTCACCATTATCAATATTAAAATCTATTGAAGATGTTGGTGCTGCAATAAAAAATGGTATTTTATGTTCTTTTGCTAAAACAGATAAAGTATAAGTTCCAATTTTATTTGCAGTATCCCCATTTTTTGCTATTCTATCAGCACCCACAATAACTTTATTAACAAGATGAAGTTTCATAACATGACCAGCCATTGAATCTGTTATTAAAGTTGAGTCAATTTTTTCATTCATCAGTTCATAACCTGTTAATCTTGCTCCTTGAAGATAAGGCCTTGTTTCTGTATAGTAAACTTTAATTTTTTTATCATTTCTAAAAGCAAATTTAATGATTCCAAGTGCTGTACCTGGTCCTAATGTTGCAAGTGATCCTGTATTACAATGGGTTAATATTGAATCACCATTTTCTATCAATTTATCACCATTTTCAGATATTTTTATACATTTTTCCTCTTCCTCTTTTTCTATATTGATAGCAGATTCCTCAACTACTTTTAATAAATCCTTATTATTAAAATTTTTAAGTAAAATATCTTCCATTTTATATACTGCCCACATTAAATTAACTGCCGTTGGTCTTGATTTTATTAAATAATTACTGACTAATTTATAATCATCAATTTGATTTTTTTTAATGAGTTCTTTTATTCCAAGATAAAAACCATATGCTGCAGCAACTCCTATTACTGGTGCACCTCTTAATTTCATATCTTTTATAGAGTTTGCAACATCGATATATGTAAAACAACTTTCATACTTAACTTCAAAAGGTAACAATCTCTGGTCGAGGACTTTTAAATTATCTTTTTCCCATATTAATGGTTTTATATCCATTAAAATCCTCCATTATTTAAATTTAAATTTTCTTAATAACTTCAAATATTATTTTTTTTAATTCAGGAATTTTTTTATTCATCATCTCAACAACTTCTTCATGGGTTATCTTTTTATTACTTATTCCTGCTGCATAATTTGTAATTATTCCAATTGAGGCGTAACAGATTTTCATTTCATTTGCAAGAACAACTTCTGGTGTTCCAGTCATTCCAACAAGGTCACCTCCAAGAATTTTTAACATGTTTATCTCTGCTTTAGTTTCATATCTTGGACCATTCATTGTTATATATGTCCCTTTTTCATGAAAAGGTACTTTTAAATTTTCCATAACTTCTTTTATTAATGATCTTAAATGTTCACAATAGGGTTCTGTCATATCAGTATGGACAACATTACCTGGTGTGTCAAAAAAAGTAATCTCTCTTGAATCTGTAAAGTCAATAAATTGATCAATTATAACAAAATCCCCTGGTTTCATATTTAAATTTAATGATCCAGATGCTGATGTTGCAATTATTTTTTCAACTCCTAATTCTTTCATGCCCCAGATAATTTTTTTATATGAAATCATATGAGGAGGTAAAACATGTCCTTTTCCATGTCTTGTTACAAAAACAACTTCTTTATTATTATATTCTCCTATTGTATATTCAAAAATTCCAAAGGGAGTTATCAAATTATTCTCTTTAACATTTTCTAACTCATCTACACTGTAAACTCCACTTCCACCTATAATTCCAATCCTCATAATTACCTCCACATTTAATAAAATACAAATTAATATTTTATCATAAATTATCTAATATAAATAGGATTTGAGAATATCCATGGTTTATAGTTAAACATATGTAATTTATAAATTTCTACTCTATAAAACCCTTTATTTAATTTTTCTAAGATTAATTCTTTTCCTATTTTTTGATAAATACATTTACCATTATGAATAAGTTTAATCAATGACTTTGATGGAGATTTTATAATTATTTTCTCATTCCCCTTTAATTCAATTTCATCTCCCATTAAAAA
>JBAMLT010000228.1:0-2656 GCA_039793425.1 Caldisericota bacterium | reverse complement strand
AAAGATGTCAGAAATACCTGATTACTGAATTACCCCAAGTTGAAGAGAGCAATCTTCAGGAATTGATAAAAAAACAAATGCTTTTAGTAGCTGGATTCAAGCCCGAAGAAATAGAGAAAATGAACTTACCGGAAATGAGCAATGAGGAAATAACTCAAAAAATCAGGGAAAAGCTCATGGGATCACTCAAAGAATCCTTGGTGAAGAATGCAAAAGGGCAATTTGTTATCAATAAAGAAAGGGTAGAGGATTATATTTCAAAGGGCTTTGAATTTGTTGCAGACCTGGGAAATGGTAAAATCATAATGAAAATGCCATAAACTTTCTTATTCAGCATTTTTAAGAATTTTAAAATTTTGACTTGATTTTTTATTTTTCTGTGGTTTGTTGCATAATTACAGTAATCAATTTATTACAGAAGCTTAAAAATACAATAAAATTTAACTAATTTTGATGAAAGAAATGATCTTTTCTAAAATACGTGTAATAAATGATTAAAAAAAATTACTCAACACAGCAATTTTTCTGAAAAAGTTTATTATCTGAATAAAAATTTTGTATTTTGTGAAAAGAACATTGAAAAAAGATGAGTTATTTCATTTTTCTTTAAAAGTTTATAATCAAATAAACAATTAAAATTCAAATTTTTTTATTGCATTCCAAATTAATTTACCTCTTTCTTTTATAAATTTATCATAGTTTTCTGATTTCCATAAATCTTGATCTAATGGTATTAAATGTGAAGAAAGAACTTTTGAATCATATTGTTTTAAGTATTCACTGGGCTGGGTGTTCCCTATTTTTGAATTGATATCTTTCTGTATAAAAGTTAAATTAGATAAAGAATTTATTTTATCGCTGTCATCAATTCCTTTTTCTATTAGATAATCTTTTGGAAATATATGATGAACTGTAACATTCTCAAAATTTATAATTTCTCCAGCCCAATTTGTGGCATTATTCTTATACAATATAGCAAATAAAAGCATAATATAATTATTTTTTCTAAATGAATCTTCTTTAATTCCTTCATCTAAATCTTTTTTTCTAATTTTATCTACGTTTATAGCATTTTTTATGTTTTCTTTCAATAATTTATATGGAAACGAACTTTTTGATTCTTTTATTTTTTTTAGATCATCCATTAATTTATTTGTAGGAGATCCAGAATATAATCCATGAAAGGAGCCCAACAGAAACCAATTTTCCATTTGTTTTCGTTCAAATTGAGTTAAATTCTTTCTATTATTTCTGTAAACATAATCAAACAATGGAACAAGCATGTTTTGAGATGGTAAATATTTAGTTGAACTAAAGCCCAAATCTTCTTTTAAAAAATTCATTACATTTTTTACTGAAATAAAACATTTATTTAATTCTTTATCTAGTTCTGATAAATTCTTTGCATACTGCTCTTTCAATGTATTTATAGCGCTTTTAAAATTTTTTACTCTAGTTATTTGATATTGTGATAAACCTAGCTCAGCAAAAATAAATCTAATAATAGGTTCTAAATCGAGGATATAATTTTTGCTCATTTCATCATGGAATTCTATAATTTTATTTTTTTGTTTATTTGGAAATGAAGCAGCAAAAAAAGATAAAAAAATTTCCAAATTTCCAATTTTAGTTCCTGCAGAATTAACTTTGGTAAAAATATTTGCTATACTTTCATATACACTTTCATTTTTATCTGAATATGTTTCTATATAATAGAATGGAATTTCATAATTCAAAATTTTAGCTCCTATGTTTTTTACAACATTTTTATAGTCTTTTGAAAATTTTGATTTTATATTTTCCAAAGCATCTGGATCCCCTAATGTAGCATTAACAATTAATGAAAGATCTATTCCTTTTTCTCTACCAATTGCAAAACTATTATTTTCTGGAATATAATATAACTTTTCGAGTGAAATATCTCTTCCTTCTCTCTTTATATAAAAATTATTTTTTATGAGAACTAAAGAAGTAAGCCTCTGTTGACCATCAATAATATAATTCCTTTCTTTTAAATTATTTTCTCTATTATTAATATTATCAAATAGTTTAGAAGATGGAATTTTCTCATTGGTCTTCCATAAAATTATAGAACCAATAGGATAATTATTGATAATTGATTCAACGAGGTCTTTTATTTGTTCAATATCCCAAACAAAATCCCTTTGAATTGAAGGTAATAATAAAGAATCCATTTCTTCATCATATAATTTTCTAATTGAAATGGTTTTTATAATTGCAGAATCAATTTTCATAAAAAATATAATTAAAATCTTGTAAATAAATTTTACTTATATTTCTGGTGTGTTGCATAATTCTTGGAAATTATCTAAAATACATACCTTTGAAATGGGCATCTATAATGAATGAAAATATTAAAATTCTAACACATTTTACGAGTTCTTGAATGATTTAATTGTTGGAATTATGCAACAAACCATTATATTTCAGTAATCCAGTCTTTATATTGATCTTATAAATGAAATTAAAAATATAATGAAGGTAAATGATGGTAACAAAATGACAGATGTTTATATCCCAAATTTAAGGGGCAAAATCAGGCTCAAGTGTGCATTGTGCGATTCCGAGGACTGCGTTCATGTGAACTTTGCCTATTCACTGCCGAGGGTAAGGGAATTGATGGAAAAATATAAAT
>JBAMLT010000227.1:0-2686 GCA_039793425.1 Caldisericota bacterium | reverse complement strand
ATTTGCCAGTGGTGTAATTAGATGCTGGAAATTTTCGTTTTCTTCTTCTTTAAATATGAACAATTCTGAACCTAATCTTGGATGTTTTACTACATCGATTATTACATTTTCAGTATTTATATGGTCTAGGATTTCAATAATTCCCTTTGGTTTGAAATATATATCTAGGTTTTCATTATCCTCTAACTTTTCAATTTCAAGTTCCATTTCATATTCACCTGTATCAGGAACCCTTGCACTAATTTTGATTTTGTTACTACCTACTTCTGTATAAAAATTCAACCGTACAGTATCCTCCTGTCTTCCAAAAACATTTGATATTTTTACTGCATTTCTTAATTCGTCTACATTAATTTTATACGTATTTATGACTTGATCGGGTATCAAACTCTTATAATTTGGAAATTCTCCATCTATTACTCCAGAACTTACTTCATTTTTACCAATTTTAAAAATTAATTGTCTATTTTCAGTTAAATAAACTTGAATATTATTCACATCATCATTGTCTTGCATTATTCTATAGACATTTTCTAATGTGGAAAAATGTATAATCGGATTAAAATTGTCTTTAGCACTTATGGAATTGGGTACAAATGAATATTTAGACAATCTAAATCTGTCAGATGAAACAAGATTTATACGTTCATTGTCATACTCAAAAAATACTCCTGAAAAAACTGGTTGAGAAATACCTGTCCTATCAAGTGCAAATAAAGTTTTTGATAATCCTTCAGAAAATTGGTTAACGTCAAATTCATAAAGTAAAATGCTGTTTGCATCTAATTGTGGAATAATAGGAAATTCATCAAAATCAATAATAGGGAATTTGGATTTAACTTTTCCACAAGAAACTACAAGTTCATTTCCATCTTTATATAGTTTAACATTTTTATCTGGTAAAAATGACACAAATTCTGTGAACATCTTTGCATTTACAGTCAACTTACCTTTCTCTTCTATATCTGCACCAATATACGTTGTTATTGCAATCTCTAGATCGGTAGCATATATCTTTAAAACTCCATCTTTTGCTTCGATAGCCAGATTACGAAGTACATCCAGTGTGGGTTTCGAACTGACTGCTTTTATGACTGTAGATAGAGACTTTTGTAATATTGATTTATTTACTTCTAGTTTCATATCATGATTATACATTAATCACACATTTATCAATAATATTTCACAAATAAACGTATATGTCGAAAAATTATTAAATATACTATCAGTTTTCCATATATATTAGTCCCCATATAAAAATAAATTTAGAGATATTCTTTTTAGGATAAATAAAATTAATGTGAGTTTTTATATCAGTATGCATAATTAAATTCGTTTTTTTTACACACTTTAAATATTTATAAATAAATAAAACTTGAAAAGTAATTAATCTAACACCAAATACTTTTCCACAAAAATTTAACATCAATTGACTAAGTTATAAACTATAAAAATTAAAATTATCCACTTTTCCATACCACCTACTATTTTTTCTATTATATTTTTTAATACAATAGAATAATTAGAAATATGAGTTTTAAAATTTTTACAAATAAAAAGTTTGCAAGATCAGTTTTTTATGGATTTATACAATCTTTTTTACTGTTTTATATTTTGGAAATTTTTAGGTTTACTCACAATTATTTATTAGTTTCATTGATAGTTTTAATCAATATGGTTGAGTTTTATTTTACTTCTAGATTTTTAAAATATTACAATATATTTAAACATAGAAAATTTTTGGTTGAACATGTGGTTTATACTATATTTGCATTTTTAGGAATAAGTTTTTTTATTCTTAGTATCGAAATCTATTTTATTAATCTGCTTTTTATTATATTAAATTCTCTTATATATTCTTCTTATTTATATTTTTTAATTAATCAAAGAGAAAAAAGTCTACATTTTGGAGATATGACATTTCATCCGATGCATAGCATTGAGGTAATTTATAAATTCTGGAGTCTATACATGATATTTTTAGGTCTTAGTTCATTTGTAAATAAGAATTATTCTAGTCTGGATTTTTATTTTTTTATTGCATATTGTATAACTTTTATTTATTTTTTGATAAGATTATATAGAGAAAATAGACTGGATTATATAAATATTTTTTTGTCTGCTGTGACAGTAATTTTTTTAATATTTGTTTTTATCAACCTTTTTACAAAAAATTTAATACTAAATACCATAATAGAGTTTGTTCTTTTTGTATTTTCTTATATTTTATTTTTTGCGTTTATACATAAAAAATTAAATATAGACTTGTTTTTGCAGCTATATACCTTACTTTTATTGATTTCATTATTAATTTTTACTATATAATGAGGGTGAAAAAATACATTTTTTTATTTTTGTTTATATTTTTTTGTCTTTTTTGTGTAGCTAGATTTAATACAGTGATTGCAAATAATGAATATTCCCACGAAGCGGTTGCATACTACAACGTCAAAGATGATAAAAATGTAGAACTACGTATAGATGTTAAAACAATTAATTTGAAGGAAAATGCATTGATTCGATTATTTCGTCTTGAGGTGCCTTTTGAACCAAAAAACATCAGTGTGGAATCAAAGGATGTAGTAGTAAAAATAATAGATTTAATAAAAAATAAAAATAATAATTATGAAATTGCTATTGAGTTTACACATGGACTAATTGGATTAAATGCTGGATTTGATTGGAG
>JBAMLT010000226.1:0-20230 GCA_039793425.1 Caldisericota bacterium | reverse complement strand
AAATAATTAAAAGACAAAATAAGTGATTGTTAAATTTTTAAAATTTAACTTGTAATGGGGAACATAGGGTAAAAATATGTTGATTTGAATTTTAATGGTGAATGATTAATAATAAATAAGAAGAATAAAGTTTAGAAGATTATAATATATTAAAAATATAAAAGTGAATTTATATATTGAACATTGGATGTAATTTATGGAATATAAGTGGTATGAAGATGAAAATTTAAGGAAAACCTTAAAAACCAATTTTCTTTAACGAAAACAGAATAATTAATACTCCTCTTGAAGTTGATAAAATTATCAATTTGATAAAAAAGTAATTGAAAATACTTATATTTCTCTTAAAAAAGGTGGAAAATTTTTAATTGATATGAGTGGTAAAGAGACACTTGCATAATTTTTTTAAGAAAAAGGTTAGTATAAGACAAACAATCAAAAAAATTAAATTAAGACGCAATTCAGCTTTTGAAATTAAATCTTTATTTAGAGAATATGGGTTTAGAAATATTGAAATTTATGGAGATTTAGATACTTCTCCTTATGATAACAAAGCAAAAAGAGTTTATGATAACGAAGCGAGAAGGCTCATAGTAATAAGAATATAATAAACATATTGTTATTATAAATATTTTAAAGATTGAAACTATTTTCTTTCTTCTATTTTTCTAAGGTTGTTTATGTCAACTTCTATTAAAAAAATTGAATAAGGTATCCATAAAGATATCGTAAAATAAACTTTAGAATTATTTAAACTACTTAAATCTGGCAATAAATATGAACCATATGGAATACCCCATGATCGTGAACCTTCTCGGGTTATAACTTCTTCATACCACCCATACTGTCTTGATCCACTGAAAACAAATATTGGATTTGACCATGGACCCCACAGATTTGAAGCAGTTCTGAAATACATATTGCTTTTATCACCCATGGAATAGTCAAAATATGCTAAAAGCCATTTATCAAGATATTTGTTCCATTGAACTGAAAGTTCACCTACTTTAACTCCATTAATTATAGGAATTGCAGAATCTTCGTCTCTTTTCCATATAGGAGATCCATTTTCAATTCCAGCAAAATAAAGATAACTTTCCTTGTTTTCAATATTATCAATTTCACTAACTGCAAGATATATTAGTGATTCTCTATATTTACCAGAACCAATAAGATATAGAGCCTTTTTACCTTGTTTAAAAGGATGATCAGAAATTATGGGGGCAATATTTACAAATTTATTATCTTTTACACCCTCCCAAACAATATGAAAAGATTTTCCGTTATCTTCTGATTTTATCAAAACTGAACGTGCAGTAGCAGGATAATCCCAATTAATAACATCCATCATAAATATATAAATTATATTTGAGATACTAATTGCACCAGCGGGAACAGTTGAGGATGGCTCAATCATAGGAAAAAACTCTTTGGGATTTCCCTTTTTATCTTTTTCCCAGATTATATTTATACCATCAGAAGGGTTAAGGTCATCCGAAACTCCTATAATATTTGCAGCTTGCATACCTTTAGGCCCATTAGTATCCCCTCCTAAAAAATATAATTTACCATTATGAACAAAAGAAATACCAAGGTCACTTCCCCAACCTTCTGTTTCTCCTTCACCTATCAATCTTTGTATCATATCTGTTTTAAGTGAAATTGGTTTTGCAGGAGAGGAAATAGTAATGCAATTCAAAAAAAAACATACTTGTAATTAAGATTGATAAAAAATATTTTCTCATAAATTTTCTCCTTATTTAATATTATAAATAAATTAATTTAAAATTTGATTAAAATATTTTATCAATATCTTAATTATACTAATAAAAAAAATTATAATTCATTGAAATTTGGGAAGAGAACTGTAATTTTTTTAAGAGTATCTTCCCAGAGGACTTTTGCATCTACTGCTTCAACGATAAATCTTAATGGAACCATAACTCTTCCAGGTTTGACAATAAAAGGTGCTGAATCCATAAAATATTCTTTGAAATTTACAAAATAATTTTTCTTATCAACCCACATTAAAACTGTCTTATCAAAAAGTGTAAAGGAGATGCTTTTATCAACCTCATTATATGAAATATTTCCACCAAGTGCTTCTGTTATAAATCTAATTGGAACATAACATCTTCCATTTAAGATGAAAGGAGAAGTATCCACTTCTTTTTCAATTCCATTTATAAATATTTTTTTACTTCCAATGAAAAGTTCAATAACCTTTTTTTCAACTTTATAGATTGTTTTATAGAAAGAAGTTTTATTTTTTGCAAGATCAACTACTTCGATATTTAATTTATTAATTCCATTATCTATTGGAAAGGTAATTTCAAAATCACCCTCTTCAAATAATCCATAATCTATATCATTTACATAAATGTTCACCTTTTCAGAAACCTTCCCATTGATAGTTAAATTATCAGAAATAACTTTATATGTATCTGGAATATTAATCTCAACCTTAGGAGGTGTAAGGTCACAGGTTATTTTTAGTATATATTCTTTTGAATTCCAAAATTTATCAATTGAAGTAAATTTAATTTCATTTAATCCCTCGTTAAGGTTTATATCAACAGAAAATCTTCCATTTTCATCTAATTCAATTTCATCATTAAATAGATAAACTTTTGCATCCTTTTCTGTTTCACCAAAAATTGTAATTTTATTTTTGTTTGTTAGATAATTTTCATCAATATTAAATTTTATTTCTGGTGGGGCTGTATCTATTATAAACTTAAATTTTATTAAAACTTCTTTAGTATCACTTTTCCCAGTTATTTTTATTATAAATTCATAATCCTTATCATAAATAGGTTCTTCTATTTTTATAAATCCAGTGATTTTTTCTTTTCCTGAAAATTCATATTTTGATAGGGTTATTTCTTCTGGTGCTTCAATTTTTCCTTCACCTTCAACCTCAAATTCAAAATTTATCAAATCTTTATATTCTATCTCTCCAAAATTTAAAAAAGCAGGGTTTATATAAATTTCACCAAGATTTATTAAAACTTCATTTTTTTCTGGTGGTTTAATTTTTACCTTAAATTTCTTTCCCTGAATTGAAATTGTGTATTCTCCTTCAGTAAGAAAATAATTAAAAATTCCTGGCTTTTGAGTTTTCCTTTTAATATTTTTTTCAATAATATATACATCTCCATCATAGGGATTTCCATCTTTATCAACTATTTTTAAAGAAAGTAATCCAAATTTATCAACATAATTCATTGCAACTAAAAATATTCCTTTTGTCTGTTCCCATGTTGGTTCTATTAATTCTGGTGGTGGGTCAAAAAATTCATAAGAAGAATTTAATTCAACAGTATAGGAAAAAGTTCCCATCTCTCCATACAAAAAATCGGTTAAATCTCCACTTGTTGTGTAAAGTCCACTTGATTGCATTGGATAATAATCATAAGGTCCAGGGTAATCATTATCATTTGGAGCACCTGTTGTTTTTGCCATACTAACTGCAATTTGCTCTAATAAATCTTTGTCAGGGGGAGGTTCATTTGTGTATCCCCATGGATATAGAATCAACTCTGAAAAAGAGTGATATGAAAGATTTAAACTTGGAGGATTTTCATAAACAAAATCTCTTAGTGCCTGATTTTCAAGTTCTGAAAATGGAGCCTTCCCCCTATAGGTTTCTGAAGATGGAATTGATGAAGAGCCATCAGAAATTCCCCATTTATATCCATAGTTTCTATTATTATCAACCCCTCTACTTCCATCAAAATTTATAACTCTATTTTTTCTCCACATCCTGTCAGATTCTATTGAATAGACAAATCCATCGGGATTTAATATAGGAATAATGAAAATATCAAAATTATCTATCCAGTATTTAACTTTCTCATCTTTATCATAATTTGAAAGAAGAAAATCTATGATTTTCATGACAATTTCAACACTCATCCATTCTCTTGCATGATGACATCCAACAATTAAAATTGAAGGTTTATAATTTTTACTCTTTTTAGAAATTTTTAATAGGTAAATATCCCTTAATTCAGATGTTTTTCCAACTGAAGTAAGTTCAACTATATCTTTATAGTTTTCTTCATAAAACTTTAGTTTCTCTTTTACAGTTTCAAATGTATTATATCCTTCACTTCCCTCTCTTATTGTTCTAAGAAATGTGTAAGGAACATTTAAATTTCCAATTCCATTCCATAAATAAAGGTATCCATCATTTGATTTTTGAATAAGTTCAAGAGAGGGGCTTTCAATTTTTTCTTTTGTTAGGATTAGTGAATATGTTGATTTTCCTTTTACAAAAGAGATAACTGGAATTATTGAAAATATTATTATAACAAGAACTATCTTTTTAATATTTTTCATAAATTTATCCTTTTAAGAAATCAAAAATCTCATTTAAATTAGGAAGTTCTTTAATTGGATAAATCTTAATAAAAACTATTTTTCCATATTCATCAATAAGAATATTTGCTCTTTCTGAAAAACCATCTTTATCTCTAAAAATTCCATATAGTTTACTCACATCTCCATGAGGCCAAAAATCTGAAAGAATATTAAGTTTAGTTAGCCCTAAACTTTTAGCCCAGTTAAATTTACAAGGAACAGAATCAACGCTTAATCCAAGAGGAACAACATTTAATTTTTCAAATTTATCAAAATTTTTTTCAAGATCTTTCATCTGCTCTGCACATAGAGAAGTCCATGCAAGAGGATGGAATGATAAAAGAACCTTCTTTCCTTTGAAACTTGAAAGTGAAACATTTTCTCCATTTTGATCCTTTAGTGTAAAATCTATCATCTTATCATTTATCTTTAATGTCTTTGTTTCCAAAGTTCACCTCCTAAAATTATCATTATTATAATTTTAACATAAATGAAATTTTCACTATTTGAAACCTTTTTTTAACTATTCAGTTTATATAGTTAGGAATATAAAAGTGCGACCTTTTTTCTTAAAAAGGAGGTTACAATGAGTAAAAAATTAGTTTTAGTTTTACTAACTTTAGTTTTATTCTCCTTAATTTTTGGAGGTTATCTTGTGATTAAAAGTATGAATTCTAAAAGTGGTGATTATGATTATAAAATTAAAAAAGGTGAACAATTTACAATAAATCTTGATGAAAATATAACTACAGGTTATTCATGGCACTTAAAAAAAGATGATAAAACTATTGTGAAACTTTTTAAAGATGAATATCAGGAACCATCAAGTAATTTAATTGGTGCATCAGGAACTCATAAGTTTATTTTTGTTGGTGAAAAGAAAGGGGATGCGACAATTACTTTTAAGTATTATAGAAGTTGGGAAGGTGAAGATAGTTCAGTTGAAGTAAAAGAATTTAAGGTTAAGGTTTATTAATCTTTAAAACCATCTCTATTCTTTCAACTGGAGGGGGGTGGGTGTATTTAAATTTTGAATAAAGAGGATGAGGGGTTAAATTTGAAAGATTCACCTTAACAAGTTTTTTTAATGACTCAATCATACCTTCTTTATTTGTAAGTTCAACTGCATATCTATCTGATTCAGATTCAAATTTTCTACTTATGGTATTTGTTATTAATTCAACTATGTTTGAAAATGAGAAAATAAAAATTATGGAATAGACAAATGGAAGAGAAATGGCGAAAGTATTGTTATATAAAGAGTTAATGAAAGTACTATTCTTTAAAAAATTAATCAAAAAAATAAAAATAAAAACCATAATACTTGAAAGGAAAAATGATTTTACTATGTGACCCTTTTTGTAATGACCTAGTTCATGAGCAAAAACTGATATTATCTCATCCTCTGTGTGATTATTTATCAATGTATCATAAAATACAATCTTTTTTACCTTTCCAATTCCTGAGAAAAAAGCATTTGTATGTAAAGATCTTGATGATGCATTTATTACATAAATATTTTCAAATTTTAAATTAACCTTTTTTACAATATCCTCAATTCTTTTTCTTAAATTTTCATCTTTTAGTTTTTCAAATTTATAAAAAAGAGGAAGAATGAAGGAAGGGTAAATTATATTTATTAAAAAGATAACAACAATTATGAAGATAGAAAGAATTATAAACCAGTATTTAAATGTAAAAACTATCTTATAAAATCCTAAAAGAAGAAAAAATCCAAGAATAAAAATTAATATTATTGTTTTAATCTTATCTAAAACATAAGTTTTTATTGTTATCTTACTGAAACCATACTTTTTTTCAAGATAGAATGTATTCACAATATCAAAAGGAAGGTCGCTTAAAAAATAAAGAACTCCAAGAAACAAAACAAAAATTAAAATTTGAGTAAGATCCTTAGTAAAAATTATAAATTTATTATTAGGTGAACTAACCATTTCATGTGCTTTATTTTCAAAAAGAGGAAAAAGGTATATTAAGCCAGTTAAAGTTATTATTGTCTTAATAATTAATTCAGTAATTACAAATTTTGTTTTATCCTTCAAATAATTTTTACTTTTTTTAAACTCTTCTTCGTTTATTGTATCCTTAAAAATATCTGGTATTTTATTTTGTTTAAGAGAATATTTTAGATTCAAATTATATAAAAATATTTCCCATAAATTTGATAATAAAAAGACGAGAATAAAAATTATCTTATATATGTTCATCATTATTTTCTTCTTTTCCTTCTGTTACTGATACTATCCAGTTAAAATATTTATCAAACCCTCCACAAATTTCAAAATATATAATTTCAGGAATTACATATGGATGAATTTTAATTATAAGTTCTTCAAGTTTCTTATAAAGGTCTTTTCTTGTTTTTATTAAGCACAACCACTCTTTTGAATCTTCAACTTTCCCTCTCCATACAAATGTGCTCTGAATTGGTCCAACAATGTTTACACAGGCTGATAATTTCTTATCAATGATTAATTTTGCGATTCTTCTACCCTTATCAATATCATCAATTATTGTTAAAACTACTATAAATTTTTCATCCATTCTCTCTTTTCCCTCCTTATAAAAAATTATACTATCATTTTAGATATAATTATAAAAATTATGTTCAAAAAATTTATCACTTGTTGATAAAATATTTTCTAACCTTTAATTTAAAACTTAAAAGTTTTTTAAAACTTTTTATAATAGCATTAAAAAAGTAAAAATAAAACTTTAATTAGGTAAGATTTTTAGTTATGACTATCTTAAAATTATGGGGTTAATTAAAAAAAGATAGATTGAAATTAATCAGTAAATATATCTTTACCCTTGAATAAGAAAAGCATTAGGGCTATTAAAAGAAGGACAATGGATAATAAAAAATTAATTTTTATATTAAAGATAGATATTATCAAAGCACCAAGAAGTGGTGCATATATACCTCGAATACCACATGTGAAAAGATGAAGAGAAGATAAATCTTCTGTTCGATAATCAGGATAACTAATTGAGAATGTTTGCCAAAAAAATGATACAGAAGATTCTCCTATACCGCAGAAGATATTTGCAATAATCATATTTGTATAATTTGGAAATAATGCATATATAAATGCCATCGTAACAATATTTACTATACCTATACTAAATGTAATATAAAGATGCGAAATATTTTTTACATATCGTGACCAGATTTCCATACCAATTATATAAGCAATACTATTAATTCCAATTAGAACTCCTATTTTTGCATTCGAAAGGTTTAGAATATTTACTTCTAAAATTGGAATAGCAGGTAACATCATAAGCATAGCGGTTCCAGCAACCATGAAAAAAGATACAAGTTTCATTATTTTTGGATCTTCTTTTAAGATTGTAAAATTATTTATTTTTTCTAAATCATCTGAAGAAGTAAAAAGTTTACTTTTAAAAATAACAATACCTGAAATTAATAATACAGTTGAGGCTAATAAAAAATTTATTTTATAACCCCAAAGTTCCATAATAAAACCAGAAAATACTACTATAAGAGTATATGAACTACTACGAAATTCATTAAAATGTGCTAATACATTTACTGCTAAGTCTGAATAAAGAGAATCAATTAAAGAAGGATAAAGAACATCCCATGCACCAAAAAAAATATAATAAATAATTACTAAAAAAGCAAAAAATAAGGCACCTTTTGTAAAAGAAAGAGAAAAAAGTATAATTGATGCAATGAATATTGCAATTGATAATATTTTATTAAGTTTTATTTTTTCAGTAATATTAGACCAAAATGGACCAAAAATATTCCCAAAATAAGGAGCACTTGATATAAATCCTATTATTAATGGAGTGGCACCTAATCGTGTGGCTATAACTGCAAAAAAGGTAGTTGCTAAACCTTGTGTTAACCCGATATTGATAGGAACTATCGCATCAGACTTTTTAAAATTCATTTATTAATTAAAAGAACGCCAATAAATTTATCTTTATAAGTTAATTCAGTTTTAATTCCAAATGGGCCAATCCAATATCTAATTATTTTTATTTCTTCAATAGGAACTCTCGAAAGTAAATATCCAACTTTTCTATGGTTATATCTTAAAATTATTTTTCTATTCATATCAAACATTTCAACTTTAGTTAGAATTTTAATCACACATGATTGTAAAATCTCGATTTTTATTGGATTATTAAATAAATTTTTAGCACACTCTTCTTCCATTTTTTATACCTTCTTTAAAGAATTATAATTATATTAAAATAAAAAACATATCCAAGACCCATTATATTGTTTAAAAAAATTCCTTAGATATTATAAATATTTATGAAAATTCCTTATTATTAAAAGTTTTTCTCTACTTTAATCCATAAGACTCAACAAATATTCTTTCTTTAGAAAAACCTTTAATTAACAAAACATTTATAACTTCTCTAATAGTTTTACTTGGACCAGCAACATATGCATCGGTATTTTTCAAATCTGATTCCTCTAAATAATAATTAGTAAGAGCATTATAAACTGTTCCAAGGTGGAACTCAGTTTTAAGTGGTGGAGTAAATTTTGAAGAAGCCATTCTTGCTGTAAGAACACAATTGAAATTAGGATTAATATTTAACCAATTTTTAATTGTTTCAAGTAAACAAAAATCATCTGTATGAGTTACTCCCCAATAAAGAGTAATTTTTCGTGAAGGATTTATATCGAGTACTTGCTCAATGATTGATTTAATTGGTGCAAAACCAGCCCCTCTTGCAACAAATAAAAGGTGTTTATCTTCTGAAGATTGTAATCTAAATGCCCCAAAAGGTCCTTTTAGATTTAAAAAATCTCCTTCTTTCATTTCATTGAATGCCCAACCTGTAAAACGCCCACCATCTACCAATCTCATATAAATTTGGACTTTACCACCTTCTTTATCTGGAATATTACATACAGAATAAGATCTACATAACCAATTTTTATCTGGATTACAGATATTAACATATTGACCAGGAATAAAATCTTTCAATTTTTCTTCTTCTTTTATTGGTTTTAAGTAAATTATCAAATTTTTAGGACCTGCTTCTATCTTTTTATCAACGATAAATTTATATTTATCCAAATGCTCTTCACCTGGTTTTGCAAGTTCTTCTTTTCTTTCTATAAGATTATCTTCTATTGCATGATGAACTGTAGATTGTGAAATAAGACTTTCCACTGTTTCAAGTGGAGGAAATATTATAGCATTTGCAGGACAGATATTTGCACATGTTGTACAACCAACAAGACAGTTTAATGGATCATACACAACTGATTTATTTTTTTCAAAATCAAATCTATATACAAGACGACTACAACCTGTAACACATGTTCCACATCCAATACATGCATCCTCATTAACTGTCGGATTCCAATGTATCTTCTCTCTTGGAATTCCATGCCATGGTTTTAAATATTTTGGATCAGGCATTTATTCCTCCTTTATAAAATCCTTAAATATTTATCCTTTATTCTTTTCAATAACAATAACTTTATTTTCCTTTAGAAGTTTATCTAATTCATCAATAACATTTGTAATATCCTCATACTCTCTTGAAATAACTCTAAATTTTATTATAGAAGGAGCCTTTTCATCGAACTTAAATTTCAGAAGAGGTGTTTCTATTGAAACATTCACAACATCAAACTTCATTTTTTGTGCTAATTCTTCAATTTTTTCTGGAATACTATTTTCTATCACATCTCCAGCAACCACATAGTCAGCATAATGAATTGCTTGTGAGATAAGTTTAGCTGCATCTTCTCTGGCTTTTTCAAATGCCAGTTTTGCACCTTTTTTTGTTTTTTCTGAACTAACTGCTTTCAAAATTGCATATTCTTTAAGAACTTTTTGAACCATATTTTTATCAGGAAAAGAAATTGCACTAACAGGACAGACAGTTGCACAAGTTGAACACCCTACAAGACAATCATAAGGACTCGCAACTTTTGCTTTTTTATTTACCATCTCATAAACATTTCTTCCGCAGGTTACAAAACAAAGTCCACAACCTATACATTTTTCTTCATCAACAGTTGGATACCAGGGGATTGCATCCCTTGGTACACCATGCCAAGGTTTTAAATTTTTTGGATCAGACATTTAATTCCTTCTTATTTATTTTTTCTAAAATTTTATTAGTTAATCCTTTAACATCACTTTCTTTATAATTAAAAGTAGTGAATGGACCTTCTTTTTTAAAGCCAAAATCATACTCAAGATTAATATAAATTGATGGTTCTATTCCAACTCTAATCAATATATTTTTTGTACATTCTTGATGACATCCATCTATAACTACAAGTTTAGGAATAGATTTGACAAGATGAGTTTGTCTTGGTACATTTGTTGCAATTGCAGGAAGAGAACAAATTCCTGCAATTTCTCCTAATGCTTTGAGAAGTTCTATAGATATAAGACTAGTTAATCTTCCTGTATTTGAAGCATTGCTTGCACAAGAGACTATACCAATTTTAACTTCTTTATTTTCCATTAATTTATTTCCTATTCCTTAAAAAAGGCTCCAACAAAAATCCCAGAGATTATTGCAAATAAGAAAATCAATCCATTAAATAGAAGTGTAAACTTCCATCCCAGAATTGTAATTGCAAATGGAATCCAAGGAACCTTGATTGCCCAAGCACCAATTGTTGTTGCGATGATATTGGCACCTGCCCCTTTATCGCGAAGTTCTTTGAAAAAAGGGTAGAAGACATATGCAGGTCCAACCATCAAAGTACCAAATATAGCACCAACAAGAATTCCTATTAATCCACTTCTTTTACCAATGATTTTTTTAATTTTTTCTTTTGAAACAGTAACTGATATAAGAGATGAAAGAAGAACAACTGAAATAATTATAGGAAGAAGATTAAGATATGTTTTAGTAGCAGAAATTAGAGATGAGCCAACCTTTGATGGGTTAAGAAATACAAGAATAATAGCAATTATAAGAATTATAATTTCAATTGCCCAATCTTTTAAGATAGTTTTCATAATATTACCCCCATAATCAATGCAATGAGAATCGCAGCAACAAATGTGAATGAGTTTCTAAGTAGTGTAAACTTTTTTCCAAGAAATTTAAATTCAAGAGGTAAAGCAACTACACCAATACCAACCCATGTAAAAAGAAAAGCAGTAACCAAAGATACACTCGCATTATGAGCAAAGAGATATTGCCCTATTGGGTAACTTGTAGCAGCAGGACCCATCATTACTGAACCAGTAAGAGCACCAACAATGATTCCCAAAAAACCTTTGAATTTTAAGAGAAATTGAGATACTGATTGTGGTGATAAAAATTTTTCAAGGATTGCTATTATAACAAATATTGAAAATATCCTTATAGAATTTTGTATAAACATTTTAATACTTTTCTTTGGAACACCTTTTAATTTATTTTTATCTCCTCTTAAGAAATAAATTATATATACAAAACTTACTAATATAAGAAAAACAATACCTTCAATTAAATTTGTATTCATTTAGATTAATCCACCTTAGTTAATTTTTTATTGATTTCCAAAAGAATTGATTTTAGGTCGCTAATTTCTTTTCTTAAAGCAATTATATCTTTTTTCATACGATCCACTTCTTTATTAAAATCTATTTCTTTATCTTCAACCAATTCCTCTTCTGAACTACATGGCTTTTCTTCTATAGACTCATATGTAACTTCTCCCTCTAAATATTCCTCTAAAACATCTTTAACCTTTCCATAAGCACCTATAATTGGTGTGATTCCATAATCTTTAAAGTAGGCTTGTGCCTTAGGTCCCATACCACCTGTTATAATTACATCAATACCTTTTTCTTTCATAAATTGTGGTAGGTCTCCTGGATTATGCTCATCTGCAAGAGGATTTGTTATAGATTCGACATTTTTTACTTCTTTTCCTTCAATTTCCACAATAACAAAATAGGGACAGTGTCCAAAATGATAACTCATTGTGCTTTCAAGCCCATTCTTTTCATCACTTGTAAAACAAATTCTCATTCTTACCTCCTTAAAATTTATTAGATTTAGTTAACTTCTCCCACTAAAAAATTAGTGGGAGAAAAGATTATTTTACAACTTTATTGAGTAAATCTTCTATATAAGCAATTCTATTTTCAACTTCACGTTTTGCAAATTTAAGTTCTGGATCATCTGGATCTACTTCAAGTTCTTTAGAAAGATATTCTAACCTTAGTTCAAGTTCTTTTTTTGCAAATTCGAGATGTGTCTTGTCATCTTTAAAAAAATTTCTATAACCATAACCTCTATGGAATTTATAACCAAAATCTTTACATTTAGGATTAAATCCTCTTCTAAAATATGGATAGAACATATCACTTCACCTCCTTTTCTATGCTATTAAAAAATTTATCAACAAACTCTTTTGTTTGTTTTATATATTCAATAATTGAAGCGAGTTCTTCCTTACCCTTTTCAGTAATACTGTAAATTCTTCTTGCAGGACCACTCCCTGATGTATCCCATTTTGAAATAACTAAGCCATTCATCTCAAGTGCTCTCAATATACGATAATAATTTCCCATAATACTTGAAGATTGTACCTTTTCTTCAGGAATTATTTTTGGAGTACTATTGATCAGTTCATAACCATAGGATTTTCCTTTTGAAAGCGTAACTAAAAACCACGCCTTTATCCAAAAGTTTTGACTCATTCCTATATCACTAAAACAACTAACTTTTATTGACCTACATCCTTTTTTCTCTTTCATCTATATAACTTTTTTATTTATATATATATTATATATAAATTATATAATTATTTATTAATTTGTCAAGAGGTATGAAAAAAGTATTAATTTTATGTATAAAAATGAGATTAATATGAAAAAATTTATAAGAAATGAGTCTAACTAAATCTAAAAATTTTATTTTAATTATATGGGTAAATGTATGTATCAATTAAATTGCCATTTGAATCATATAAAAATGCTGTATCAGTATCATTATTCCATATAGCATTTGGGGAACACCAATAAAGAGAATATGGGCTATTCTCACCACATCCAGAATAAATTTTTACAATTTCTTCTGAATTTAAAATAAATTCTGGAAAGGTAAAAATATGATTTGCCTTGTCTTTTAATACAAAATCCTTCATATTAACTGGCAAAATCTCAACATTTTTTATTTCGACCCATTCTCCATTTAGATTTTCATTATCATTACCTTCAGCATCATAATTTATATTTATAATTTTTAATTTTATTTTTGATTCTTTCCAAACTCCAAGTTTATTCTCTTTAGCAAAATTTTCAGCTTCTGTTAACTTATTTATATATTTAGTATTTGGATAAACTTTATCTAAAACAGCAAATCCTTCTTTTATCAATTGATAGTTAACAAAAATCTCATCTACAAAAACATAACAAAGTAACCTTCCATATTGGTCAAATAATAAATTATCAAATTCGAGTTTTACCTTTTTTCCTTCAACAAGTTCTTTGTTTCTTTGTTTTGACTCATTATATAAATTCTGATTTTGTTCTGGTGCATTAATTCCTATGTATCTAATTATTAATCCATTATCAAGCTCAGCAGTATCACCATCAATTACTTTCTTCACTAAATATATGTTTTCTATATGTTCTTTTAATTTATTTTCTAGTTCCTCATTTTCTTTCTCAAGTTCAGTAATCCTATTATCTTTTTCAATTATCAAGTTATTTAATCTATTGATTTCGCTATCTTTTTTAACCAGATCATTTTTTAAATTCAATAATTCATATTTCAAATATGGAATTGAATCTATTGTTATAGTTACTGATTCTATCTTCTCGTTCCAGTTAACCAAAGCACCTAAAACTTCAGATACAAATCTAACAGGTACCATTATTCTTCCTGGTGGAACTTCAATTGGTGCAACATCCATTTGAAGTGGCTGTTCATTAATATAGATAGTTTTATTTCCTTTTTGAAGTTTAATAACTATTTTTTCATTCTCGCTTTTAATAGTATCAATAGATAATAGAAATATAATTATTAACAAAGTTAATAAGAATATTTTTTTCATTTTTTTTTAAAACCTCCGCATGTTCTAAAAATTATTTAAATCCTATATCTTAATATAATTATATCTTCAAATTCTTATCAATTCAACATATTAATAATATTAATTTAGATTCTTGATATAAAATTAAGATAAGGTTATTATTTATTAATTTTTTGATGTACTGTATTATAAATGATTCCAAGTTAATCATTTCATATAAGAAACTTGATAGATGATACCAAATGATAAACGATATCAAATTCATTATTCCTAAATTCAATTGATAGATAATAATTATTCTAATTATTCTTAAGCACAAGATTTAAAAATAAATATTGGAAGATAAAATTATCATTTTAAAAAATAAAATTAGCATAACTTGACATATTGTTTCTAATAATATACTATTTTAGAATATTTTTGGAAATAGTTACAGAATAAAAAATTGAATATAAAATAGATTATATAAACTTATTTATAAATAATTAATAAAAAATTTATTTTATTATAAATAAAACACTAATAAATGAAATTATGAATGTAAAATAAGGTAAATCTAGTAGAATTAAATTCATATAACCTGAAAAAGCCATTATTGCGTATCTTTTATAAATTTTTATTTAAATAAAAATTCAAATCAAATTATTTTATTATTCTTTCTAATCTGAACTCTTAATAAATATCTATTTTAAAGTTTTATTGAGCAAATTTTTCAATATGTTTTGAAATAATTTTAAATTCCTTGAAAAAAATTTTTAAGATGATATAATTTTAAAACTAATTTGTGAAAACCAATAATATTAGGAGGAATAGATATTATGGCAATTATTCAAGAAAAAGACAAAAAGATCATCAAAGAAAGATTTGATGAGAGTTTGAAGGATGAAGTAAAAATTTTATTCTTTAAGAAAAGTGGAGTAGGTGTCTGGACACCAGAAGTTAATGAAGATACAGAATGTAAATATTGTAAAGAAGCAGAAGAAATTTATACTGATATTGCATCTCTTTCTGACTTAGTTAAACTTGAAGTTTATGAAATGGGAAAAGATAAAGAGATGTTTGAAAAGTATCAAGTTGAAAGAATTCCAACAGCAGTTTTAGTTGGTAAAAATAAAGGTATGGTAAGGTATGTAGGAATTCCTGCCGGTTATGAGTTTACATCTTTTATCGAAGATATAATTGATGTTTCAAATGGAGAAATTGATTTTAAGGATGAAAATATCAAAAAAATTGAAAATATAAAAGAAAAAATTCACATTCAGGTTTTTGTAACACCAACATGTCCATATTGTCCAAGGTCAGTAAGAACAGCACATAAGATGGCATTAATAAATGAAAATATTACTGCAGATATGGTTGAAGCAACAGAGTTTCCAGCCCTTTCAGATAAATATAATGTCTATGCTGTACCAAAGACAGTTATAAATGATAAAATAGAATTTGAAGGTGCAGTACCTGAAGACCAATATGTTGAAGAGGTACTAAAAGTAGTAGAAGGTTAGTTAGGAGGTCATTATGAGGACAACATATCATCCACATAAAGGAAAAAGAAGAAAAACACATGGTTTCTTAAAAAGAATGAGAAAACCTGGTGGAAGAAATGTAATTAAAAGAAGAAGGAGTAAGGGTAGAAAGGTATTAACACCCAGATAATGGGTAAGTTAGCTGAAAGATTATCTAAAAAAGAGATAGATGAGTTAATGCAAGAAGGGACAAAAGTAAGGGAAAAAAATCTAACATTCATTTTTAAAAGAAAAGAGACACTGAAGGTTTCTTTTATTCCTGTTGGAACCAAAAAAGCAGTTGAAAGAAACAGGCTAAAAAGAAAAATAAGAGAGATTTTTTATAAATTTCAGGGAAATTTCAATAAAATTTGGCTTATAATAATTATTCCTCCATTTGTTTTAAAGAGGGATAATTTAAGTTTATATAAGGATTTTGAAAGATTAATTGAAAGGATAGGAAATGAAAAAATTAGTGCTAATTTTGATTAAATTTTATCAAAAGTTTATATCTCCAATGTTTCCCCCATCCTGTCGATTCACACCAACTTGCTCTCAATACACATTTGAAGCAGTTGAAAAATATGGACCTATAAAAGGGCTTTTCTTAGGAATAAAGAGAATTTTAAGATGTAATCCATTTTTTCCTGGAGGAGATGACCCTGTACCATAAGGAGGTAAAATGAAGAAAATATTACTTTTATCCATTTTAGTTTTTCTTTTAGTGGGTTTTTCTTTGGCATTTGCAGGTGAAAGTGAACTTAAAATCATTACTTTCCCAGTTGAAAAATCCGCTACACAGAATGAACTAAAATTAAATTTTACGATTGAAAATCTTGGTGAAGAGAAAAATAATGTAACCATAAAATTACTCTCAATTTCAGATTACTCTGATTTTGGACCTTTTGAAGTAAAAGATAGTGAAATAAGGATTGATAAACTTCTCAAAAATGAAAAAAAGACACTTTTCTTTGACCTATTTTTAAAAGAAGCACCATCAAAAGATGAGTATAATTTTATAAGCAAGATAAACTATTCTATAGGTGAACTTACAAAAGAGTATTACACAGTTATTAATCTATCTTTCACAACAAAGGGTGGACAAGTTACATTTACAGCACAACCAAATTTAAAAGTTGGTTTTGAAACTCTAATTGCTCTATCTTCCACAATCAAAAACAATGGAACAACTGAAGTTAAAGATATAACCATAAAACTAAAAGAAAATGAATATTTTTCAGAATATATGCAGGGTAAAAATGTTTACCTTGCATCGCTTGCAGCAGGAAAAAGTGCAACATTTACATTAAGAATAAAGCCACATGAAAATATAACTTCAGGAACCTATGAAACATTTTTGATTTTAAGTTACAAAGATGCAAATGGAAATCAATATATGTATGAACAGCCAGCAACAATAACAATTGCAGCGAGTTCATTTACATATTTTGTAAGAAGAATACTTGATTATCTTTATGGACTTATTCCAAATTATGGAATAGCAATAATAATTCTTACTCTTTTAATAAAACTTATCCTTCTTCCAATAACAATTCAGCAGCTTAGGTCTATGAGTAAAACACAGGCAATAACACCAGAACTTAAGGCAATTCAAGAAAAATATAAATCTGACCCTAAAAAAGCACAGGAAGAACAGATGAAACTTTATAAAAAATATGGAATAAATCCTGCAACAGGTTGCATTGTTTCTATTCTTCCTCTTCCAATTTTACTTATTCTTTTTTCTTCACTTAATGGTTATGTAAAACTTCTTGACCAATCCTTCTTGTGGGTTAAAAACCTTGCTGCCCCTGACCCAACATATATAATTCCAATTCTTGTTGCAGCAACAACTCTTCTTCAGCAATATATAACAACAGGAAAAGACCCATCAGCAAAAGTATTTATGTTTATGTTTCCAATTCTTATTGGTTATTGGGCTCTTTCTTTTCCAAGTGCAATTTCAATTTACTGGATATTCTACAGCATCTTTTCAACAGTTGAATATGTTTTTGTAAATAGAAGATATGCAAAGGCATTAGAACAGATAAAGAAATGAGTGGAACAGTTTTTAATATAAAAACCACTGAAAAAGATACATCAAAAATAGTTAAGGGAATCTTAGGATATATTTTCGAAAAGTTAGAAGAAGATGTTAGTTTTGAAATTAGAGAAAAAGATACTGAGGTTTATGTAAATATAATTCTTGCTTCAAAAGAAAAGCAGGCACAATTCATTGGAAAACAGGGAAAAGTTCTTGCAACCCTTCAATATCTATTAAACTCAATATTACATAGAAACTTCAATGATAAGAGATTATTCATAATTGATATTGGAGGATATAAACAAAAGCAGATTGATTATCTAAAAAATCTTGCAGTTGAAGCAGCAATAAAAGCAAAAAAGACAGGTAAAGACCAGATTCTTCAGCCAATGAGTGCTATGGCAAGAAAAATTATTCACACTGCACTTGCTTCCAATACATCAGTTTATACATATTCCATTGGCAAAGAACCAAATAGGAGAGTAGTTGTTGCAGTAAAAAATAAAAATGGAGAATGAGGTAATAGTAAACATTTCAACTCCAAAAGGTTTTGGTGCAATTGGAGTTGTTCGTGTTTCTGGCATAAATTCCCTTGACATTTTAAAGAGATTAATAAGAAAAGATATAGAAATTGAACCAAGAGTTGCCAAACATTTTTTTCTTTATGATAAAAATGGAAACACTCTTGGTGATTCCATAATAATTTATTATAAATCACCAAACTCTTATACAGGAGAAGATGTTGTTGAAATTCAAACTTTTTCTTCACCTATTTTAATTGATAGAATAATTTCTACAATAACAGAATATGGTGCAAGGTTATCAAAACCAGGTGAATTCACAGAAAGAGCATTTTTAAATGGTAAAATTGACCTTGTTTCTCTCCAGGCAATAAATAAAATTGTTTTTTCAACAGATATTTATGAACTTCAATCTTCACTTAACACACTTGAAGGAAAATTAACAAAAAAAGTAAATAAGATAATTAATGAACTTGATGATTTAAGATTAAGAATTGAGGCATCGATTTCTTTTCCTGATGATGTTAATGAAGTGAAAGAAGAAGAGATAGAAAGAATAGTTAATAAAAACTTAGAAGAGATTGATGAAATTTTATCAAAATATGAAAATGAAAAGCCATTTATAGAAGGAATAAAATTGACAATTTTTGGTAAGGCAAATGTTGGAAAATCATCACTTTTTAATATTCTGATGGAAGAAGAAAGGATGATTGTTTCAGAAATTCCAGGTACAACAAGAGATATCGTTAAAGAAAAAATTTATATTGAGGGTGTTCCTGTTGAAATTATTGATACTGCTGGGGTTATAAGAAAAATAGAAAATGGTCTTGATAAGATTGCTCAGGAAAGGAGTGAAAAAGTTTTATCAACCTCTTCAATAATCCTTCTAATTTTTGATTGGTCAGTGCCATTAAATGAAGATGATTTTTATGCAATTGATAAGGTTAAGGATAAAAATTTTATTCCAGTTTTAAATAAAAATGATTTACCAAAAGCATTTGAGAAAGAGGGATTAGAAAAAATTGTTGGAAGAGATGTTTTTTCAATATCCTGCTTAACAAAAGATGGTATTGAAAACTTAAAAAAGGAGATATCAAAAAATTATCAAAATAAACCAGAACTTAGTGAAATTTTTTATATAACTTTAAGAGAAAAAAATTTATTTTATAAAACAAAAAATTTTTTAAAAGAGATAATTGAAAAAAAGCCACCAGTTGATGAGATATCTTTAATTCTTAAAGATAGCATAAAGAGTTTAAAAGAGATAACTGGTGAAGAATTTGATGAGGATACTTTAAAAGAAATTTTCAGTAAATTCTGTATAGGTAAATAACTTATTTATTTTTTGGGCAGGTAGTAATACAATCTCCGCAAACAAAACACTCTTTTGTATCTATTTTATAACCATTCTCACATTCATAAATACTATTTGCATTACACTCTTTTGAACATTTTTTACATTTGATGCAAGAAGTTGTTATATCTACTTTTCTTAAATGAAGTTTTTCACCAAGTTTACTAACAAGTCCAAGATATGCACCGAATGGGCAGAGAAAACTACAAAAAGGTCTATAGATAAAAATTGAGAAAAATAGAATAATTATTAAAAAAATAAGAACAAAACCTGTTCCACTAAAATTATACAAAACCTTAAATGGATAAACTTCACAGAAATAATTTTGCGAATAGATGAAAGAGAGTGCTAAAACAATACCCAAAACAAAATATTTTACATATTTTAAATATTTTTCAATTTTTTCAAATCTTTTTGTTTTAA
>JBAMLT010000225.1:0-2691 GCA_039793425.1 Caldisericota bacterium | reverse complement strand
TCTCTATCTCTAGGTACTTTGAGATCATCTATGAAACCATATTTTGTATTTAATGTTCTTGTATATGTTCCATTCTGGGTTCCTCGGTTCTTTTTTATGAATATTTCCCCCTGTCTATGTTCATTATTGTTTAAAATGTTTTTTAGAGCCTTTCTCACTATTTCCGAAAATATTTTACACAGATTTTTTATATTTTTTATGCCTTCTTGATTGGAATTTTGCCCAAGGAATTATCTTTTAACCTTTTACACAAAATTTTTAGCCGCTATCTGAATAAATTAAAAAGTAAAATTAAAGTAAATTTATTTGTCCTTTGATAAAATTTTTTCATATAATTCTATTAAAGATTCATTAACGACAGGATAATCAAAAATTTCTGTCGCTCTTTTTTCATTATTAATTCCTATATATTTTATATCATCATAATTTATATAAATATCCCAAAAAATATTCCATATTTGTTCAATATATTTTTCTATATCCAGATCATTTTCTATATCTGGAGGAGTAAAAAAGAATCTAGTTCCTTGACTTGAAGATAAAAGGAAATCTCTTTCTGGATTATTTCCCGTTACAACAATTTTACCTGCAGCCATATATTCTTGTACTTTTGCTCCTATACTTGTTTTATATTGAATATTATCATAATCTTCCATAAATCCTACATCTATAGCCTTTAAATAATAAATAAATTTCTTCTCAGGAACTTTATCTGTAAATACGCAAAATGATTCTACACCTTTTTTATATGCTAATTCTTTTAATTTAACCAAACCTTTTCCTGAACCAATAAAAATAACATTTATGTTAGATATATTTTTCTTCTTGAATTTGATTAATATTTCTATTAACTCCCATCCCCTTGGTAAAAATTTAGGCCCAACTTTTATAGATGTAAAATTTGCAGTATATCCTATCAAAAACTTTTCTTTTGGTATTCCAAGTTTTTTTCTGGCCTCTTCCTGTTTAATTTTTTTAAATAATTCTACATTCACAGGATCTGGGATATAGTAAATGTCTATATTATTTCCTCTCTTTACTTCAATTATATGTTTTAAAAATACCCCTCTTGATATAATATAATTTGCTTGTTTTATAGTTATATTTTCTAAAAATTTTATAATTTTGACTATTACTTTTTTTTGATTTGTTATTTTTGCTGTTTCATAATGTATATTCCCAGTATCATATATAACTATTTTTTTATTATATTTTAATATTTTAATAAAAAAAGGTAAAATAAGAGAAAAATCATGTAAATGTATTATTTTTACTTCTTTATTAAATAGTTTAATAATTGTTTTTATTTCAAATATAATTCTCCTGAAAACTGATTCTTTTCCATTTAAGGTATATAATGCAACATTTTCATATTTTTTATTAAGTACAACAAAAAAATTATAAGCTCTACTTTTACCAACTATATGTGATCCAAAAAATAATTGTACAATCTTCATTTTTTATAACTCCTAAATAATTCATTTGTCTCTACATATTTTTTTATTTCATTATAATAATCTGGATACATTTCTATGAGACCCCTTGGCCGATAACCTGTTACATCTTTTAATAATGTTATATCTGCCCTTGTTTCGGCTACAAATCTTGTTTTATTTTCAACAAATTTTATTTTCAAATCTTTACCAGTGTGATTTTTAATAAGGTTTATAAGATCCATAAATGAGTATGATTCACCAGAACCAACGTTTACAACTTTAACATCCTTGTTAGTTTTAGTTAATCTTAAAGCTACTTCCGCTATATCTTTAACTTCAATGAAATCTCTTTTTTGTGAACCATCCCCATAAACTTCTAATTCTTTATCAAGCATTGCTGATATTGTAAAAATTGATACTACACTTGCTATGTTTCCTTTAAAAATTTCTCTTGCTCCATATCCTGTAAATATCCTCATTCCTACACTTTCCACATCTTTATTCAAACTGCTTAACATTTCACAGTATATCTTCGTTATTGCATAAATTGTTTGAGGCTCAAGCTTTTGAGATTCATTTTGAGGCGGTCTTGAATTTCCGTATACTGTTCCAGATGATGGGTATATTATTTTATATGCTCCGACCTTCCTTGCCAAATTAAACACGTTAACCATACCATTTATCGTTTTATTTATGGCATCTATTGTATTTCGCTCAAAATATCTATCACTAGAGTAAGAACCAAAATTAAATATTACATCAAATTTTTCATTATTTAACATGTCAAAGAATTTCTTATCCGCCACATCAAAAGAATAAAAAATTATGTCCTTATCTATTTCTTGAATCAATTTTTTAGAAGTAATACTATCATATGCGGATAAATCGTCAACAATAACTATATCGTGACCATATTTTAAAAGTTTTTTTACTATGGCAGAGCCTATAAGTCCCAAACCTCCAGTGACAAGAGCCCTATATGTTTCCATATAAGGGAATGTTATTTATTATATATTAAATTTATCCTAATCAAACTTAGTTGTGGAATTTGAAATGCTTTTTCTTTAAATATGACAAAGGCTATTTCAATATGCAATTTTCTCAGGGGATTAAAATATTAGCCCGATAGGTGTGAATATACATGAGAAATATTGCTTGGGGATTATTGAAGGTGTCATGAAAAGGGTTCTTTTGACAGATGATTATAGTTAAACGCATAATTTTTTATACTTATCATTTAAAAATTTTATTATCC
>JBAMLT010000224.1:0-2706 GCA_039793425.1 Caldisericota bacterium | reverse complement strand
TTTTTTTTTATTTTTTTTTTTCTTTTTTGTAAGGGTTTTATAGTTATTGTTAAATTTTTGTTCTGTTTTTTTATTGATTTTTTATTTTTTGGTTTTTATTTTTTCCATTAAAAATAAACAAAACATTTAAATACTTGTTTATCATTATAGGTATTAGGTGGTAAAAATGACCGAAATAAAGGAAATAAAAAAAGAAAAGCCAAGCATAGGAAAAATTATATCTACAAGAGAGTATGCTGACAGTGTTTACAGCGGTTATATACTTATAACAAATAAAGGGAAATATTTCCTGTATGATACAGAATTAGATTATGACATCTTAAAAATGAAAAGCATTAATGAAAACGGTATAAAATTTTTTTACATTGGCGTAATAAAATGGAAGCATATTGCAGATGACATTATATTACCTATCGAAACATTAAAGGAAATATACGACCAAACGGACAATATAAATTTAAAAAGAGATATAAACAATTTATTTAAAAAGTTAGGTGAGGTGATATAAAATGTCAATGGATGAAATTATTTTTTATGGAAATAAGATAACAATTAAGCATAATATGAGAAGCAAAAGAATAGAGATAAATTTAGGTAAAGAAAAAGAAATAATTATTTTGAGAGGATGGAAATATGTAGCATTTAGTAAGAATTTCTTAGATTTATATTTTTATTTATATAATGATAATCAAAATTTGTTTTATGGAATGCTTTATTTCATTAAGAAACTTAATAGTTTATTGAATGAAAATGATGTTAAGAAGATAATAGATAAAATAAAAGAAAGTGATACAATAGAATTAATTGAAGAATTAAATATTTTTTAATTTATTTTTTTATTTTATAATTTTTTATTTTTTGATAACAAAACATTTAAATATTTGTTAATCATTATAGTAATTGGTGATAAAAAATGGATGATGGTGATGTCTTTGATGAAGAATTTCTACAAATTATATCGAACATAGAGACAATGAGCAACGAGAAAAAGAAGATGCTTTTTGCCTATCTGCTTGAAAGGATGTCAGCAGAGGATATCTGGGATATTCTCGGCGCAAGCATTTCGGAGATGGTTGAAAAAAAGTATGGGGTTGATAAAAATGGAGAATGAAAGAAACGAAAGGAAAAAAATAAAGTTAGGCAATTTGTACTTCTACGAGGACGACCTTAATAATCCACTTGTTTTTATAAATAACACATATAAAAACGCAATTTTCACAAAGAATGCAGACTTAAAGAACATTCTCAATCAGAAAGAGATGTTAATAATCTCACTTGCAAGAGAGATAGCGCACAAGAAGAAAGAAATCAATGAGATGGAAAAGAGTATAGATAACATCGAAGAGCAAAAAAATAAACAGGATGAACTGAACTCTCTAATCAAACAATACAACGAAGCACTTGAAATTCTTAAACTTGAGAATCAGAAAATTTCTGAAAATCAGAATACGAATGAAACACAGAAATCTGAAAACACTGAAGATAAAAAGAATGCACATACAGAAATCATTCCACAACCACAGACACAACCACCGACACAAATGCAGACAAAAAAGAATTTCTCCGTGGAAAAGGGATATGTATCATCGATTGCTCAATTGTATAACATACCACCCGATATTGCGAACATGTATTTTATGCTCATTGATGACCAACTGTATATTAAACATCAGGGACTTCTGTTTCTTGCTTCAAAAAAGGGATATCAGAGAATTGAAGTTGAAAGCACATGGAACAGCAGTGATAAAACTTGGTATGCAACCGCAAGAGTATATCCAAAGATTCCCTTGAAAGTCCTTGAGATGCTCAAGGAATTGCCTGAGGATGAACGAAAACTAATCATTGACTACATGACAAAACCAACGATTGCAAATGCAACGGCAAACATTGAAAATGTCAGAAATCCACGCATGCATTCGTATCTAAAAGAAATGTCAGAGACAAGGGCGATAAACAGAGCGCTCAGGTTATTTACTGGCTATGGAGGAACGTCATACGAAGAGTTAGACAGCAGTGAATTGGATACTGAATAAATAAAAGTTTTATTTATTAATTTTTTATATTATTTTTTATGAATGAAGAAGAAAAAACTTTTATTTATCTTCAAGATGTTGTTAAGAACATAACTACACCTTACGAATTTCATCATTTTGAAGATTATTTCTCAAAAGAGCTGGCGATGTTAATACCGCCACATTACGATGAAATCATGAAGTTATATCAGAATAAAAAATCAGTATTGCTTCAGGAAAACGCAAGGGCTGAGGATGTTGTTCAACTAGGAATGTATTATCTCTATCAGGCATATTCTGACGACAAGAGAATCACGCAGATGGCTGAAAAGATGTATTCTCTCCTTGATCTCTATCAGGAAAAGGCAGATGAGAATGGGATTTCACTATACGACCAATTGATGAGGGAATATGGAAATCAATACTTTTTTGAATTCAAACTGCGCATCAATGTGTATATGGCGCAGATTCCGAGAGGTATAAGAAAGCAACAGAGGGTTCAGGAGGTTGAACAGAAAGAGGAGAAGAAGGAACTGCCCGTTGTTGCAATTCCGCCAGAAATCATAAATAGGCTGAGTTCAATTGAGGAGGAACTGCAGAGAACAAACGAAAAAATCAATGAGATATTTTCAGACATTGTGAAAAAAATCAAATCTGAAACTCAGCCGATGCCACAGCCATCCGAAACAGTTCA
>JBAMLT010000223.1:0-20552 GCA_039793425.1 Caldisericota bacterium | reverse complement strand
TTCGCCCATTAAAGCGGTACGCGAGCTGGGTTCAGAACGTCGTGAGACAGTTCGGACCTAATCCGCTGCAAGCGTTGGAGATTTGAGGAGGTACACCCTTAGTACGAGAGGACCAGGGTGTGGGAACCTCTGGTTTACCGGCTGTTCCGCCAGGAGCATGCGCCGGGTAGCTATGTTCCTATGGGATAAGCGCTGAAAGCATCTAAGTGCGAAGCCCACTCCAAGATAAGATCTCCCATCCTCTGCAAAGAGGAGTAAGATCCCTGGTAGACAACCAGGTTGATAGGCTCAAGGTGTAAGTGTGGTGACACATTTAGCTGATGAGTACTAATAGATCGAGGACTTGACTTAGGCTAAGTTGAGAGGTCAGAATCAAATTACCAATTATTTACCAATTATTACAAAGAATTGGCTCTGGTGACTATAGCGAAGGGGAAACACCCGGCTCCATTCCGAACCCGGAAGTTAAGCCCTTCAGCGCCGATGGTACTGAGGAGGGAAACCCCTTGGGAGAGTAGGTCATTGCCAGGGCCTTTTTTAATTTTATATATTAAAATCTCACGACTTTTTAATAATTAATAGATTATAATTGTGTTAATATATATATTGTGGAGCAATCTTATATATTAAAAAATATTGAAAGTATTTTTAAAGAAATTCCTGATTATGTTTATTTAATAGCAGTAACAAAAGACCGAACTATAAATGAAATAGAATTATGTATAAAAGGTGGAGTGAAAATATTGGGAATTAATTATGTTCAGCAAGGTGAAAAAATTTATACATCATTAAAAGATAAAGTCGATTTACATTTAATAGGACATTTACAAAAAAATAAAATCAATAAAGCATTAAAATTTTTTAATATGATTCAAACTATAGATTCAATTGAAACTATCGAAAAGATTAATGAAAGATTGAAAAATAAAGATAAAAAAATACCAATTTTAGTTGAAGTTAATATCGCAAAAGAAAAAAATAAATTTGGAGTTCTCCCTGAAAATTTATTCAGTTTTTTTTCAGAATTATCAAAATTTGATAAAATTTTAGTTATGGGTTTAATGACCATGGGACCAAATACTAATGATAAGAATATAATCAGAAAATATTTTAAAGAAACATATAATTTATACAATCAATTAAGAAAAATTAAATTAAAAAATACTGAACTTAAATTTTTGTCTATGGGAATGTCAGATAGTTATAAAATAGCCATTGAAGAGGGTTCTAATATGATTAGAATTGGAAGGAAAATTTTTTTAGAACAAAATTATTAAGTATATGATAAACTTATATGGAACATTTAATAATTATTTTTTTCTAAAATTTAAAGGAGGTTTTAATGAAAAGAAGTTTTATATTAATAATCCTAATTATAATATTAACCCTTTCAAATTATGGTTTTAAAAATCAAACAACAAAAATTTACATAGAACCTCAAAATATGACAGTTATATCTGGTGAAATTAAAAGTTTTGATATTTATATATCAAATGTAACAGATTTATATGGTGCCGCTTTTGATATCTCAATTCCTTTATCACAAATAAAAGTTTTAGATTCATATATAAATTATTCAAAAGATACTGAAAAAAATCTTTTAAGCAAAGATGGTAAGGATATTATACTTTTAAAAAGCATAAAGGAAAATGAGAATAGAATTATTATTGGAATTTCAAAGATTGGACAGGTTAGTGGTATATCTGGTTCTGGACTCATTTTAACTGTTCAATTTGTAGGAGGAAATACAGGTGTTTTCGATATATCCTTACAGAACATTTATCTATTTGATTCAAAAATGAAACAAATATCCACTGATTCAGAAAATGCTAAATGTAAAATTACAGTAATTCCTCAAGACACTACTCCTCCAACAATAAAATTAACAAAAACACCACCAGCAGAAACGAATCAAACTTTAAGTGTTGAGTTTCAATGGGATGGAAGTGATGATAAAACTTTACCTGAAAATTTACTTTATTCATATAAACTTGATGATGGAGCATGGAGTGAATGGAAAAAAGTCACAAAATTTTTAACACCAAATTTAAAAGAAGGAGATCATATTTTTTCAATAAAAGTAAAAGATGAAGCAGGAAATGAATCTCAAACTATTGTATATGCATTTAAAGTTGATATAACACCACCAAATCTTGAAATTCAATCACCATTATCAGGCACTGAAGTTTTAGAAAAAATTGTTGAGATAAAAGGAAAAACTGAGCCAGGAATTACTGTTAAGGTTAAAGATACACAAGTTACATCTGATCAACAAACTGGTGAATTTAAAATTTCATTTACACTTGAAGATGGAACAAATGATATTTTAGTTGTAGCAGTTGATAAAGCAGGCAATGAAACAAGTAAAAAAATTACTATTTATTATAAAAGAAGAACTATAATTAGGCTTCAAATAGGAAACTTAATGGCAGTGATTAATGATAAAACTGTTATTCTTGAACTTGCTCCTTTTATTGAAAGTGGTAGAACTCTTGTACCTTTAAGATTTATTGCAGAAACATTTGGAGCAAATGTTGGTTGGGAACCCAAAGAACAAAAAATTACAATTACTCTCGAAGATAAAAATATTGTCTTATGGATTGGTAAAAAAGAGGCTCTTGTCAATAATGAAAGATATTATCTTGAAGTACCTCCAAAGATTATTGAAATTCCAGAGATAGGTGGTGGAAGAACTGTCTTACCTTTAAGATTTGTATCTGAGGCATTAGGAGCAGAGGTTAATTGGGATCCTGAGTTACAAATTATTACTATAACATATCCAAAATATTAAGGAGGAAAAATGAAAAATAAATTTTTTTCTTTTATGACAATTTTATTTTTAATAACAAATTCTTTTTTAGGTTTGGTAAATGGCATAGATAATCAGCAATCTTCATGGCCAATGTTTATGAAAGATATTAGACATACAGGATTAGGTGATATCACAATTGATCCTGTAAAACTACCAAAAAAAGATGATCCTATTGCAAAAGCACAACTATCTTCAAATTCAAAATCTTCTCCAATTGTTGCTAATGGATATGTTTATGTTGGAGATTATAATGGTTATTTGTACGCTTTTAGTATAAATGATGCAAAAAATATAGTTATTTCAGGTGGAACATGGCAACCAAAATGGACATATCAAACACCAAATCTTATAACAAGTGCACCTTTATATAATAATGGAAAAATATATGTAACATCAGGTGGAGATGTTAATAAAAACACCGGTCTTTATGCTTTTAATGCAACAACAGGAGAAAAATTATGGGAATTTTCTGATAGCACACAACCACAAATTTTTAGAGGGCAAGCAGAGGGTTCTCCAGTTTTTGCTGAAGGAAAAATAATCTTTGCAACAAATGGAATTGAGTCATATGTTTATGCAATTGATGCTGAAACAGGAAATTTAATTTGGAAATTTCCTTTATCTAATCATGGTGTTAAAGGTTCTCCATGTATTTTAGGTGGTGTTGTTTATGTTTTAACATTTGATGGTTTTGTTTATGCAATAGATGTTCTTGGTGGAACAGCACCTCTTGCATCATACAAAATTCCAGGGATAACAAGTTTTCAAAATTATTCAACAATTTCAACAGATGGAAATTATCTTTATATTCCTGTGAAATCTCAGTACTCATATGAAAATGGAAAAGTTATATTCTTAACTTCAATTTTGACTTTTGTAAGAGAATTTTCAACAAACAGTCAATTTTCTGCAACTACCTCTGTTGGAGATGACTCAATATATATAGGAGATGAACTTGGGAGATTCTATTCGATTGAAAAAAATACAGCAACTATTAGAGCAGGATTTCCATTTCAAGCAGGTGGAAAAATTGAAAGTTCTGCTGCCATTTCTGGTGATTATATATATTTTGGCTCAAACGATAAAAAAATTTATGGATTAAATAGAAGAACGGGGGTTAAACTTTGGGAATTTGAAACTGCTGGGGAAATACAATCATCCCCTGCAATTGCAGAAGGGGGTATTTTTGTTGTTTCTCAAGATCACTATCTTTATGCCTTCTTTGAAAATGATTTTGATATTTCTGTTACTCCTGATAGTGCTGTTACATATGTTGGTGGTGAGACAAAATTTACCATAAACATAACTCCTTTTAGTAATTTTAGTGGATTTGTAAATCTATCTCTTGAAGGTGCACCACAAAATTTAGTATATAATTTTGAACCTCAAACTTTATCAAATGATATTAGAACTTCAACTTTAACAATTAATGTAAATGAAAATGTACCTTCTGGGACTTATAACTTAAAATTAGTTGGTAAAAGTTCAGTTTCAAGAAGAATTAGAGATATAAGATTATCAGTAAACATTGAACCATATTTTGCTTTGAATATAACTCCAGAATCTGGTGAAGTATATATTGGAGATGAAATATTTTTTAATGTGTCATTTACTCCTTACGGAGGGTTTGATGGAATTATTTCTTTATCAATAGAAAATCCACCAGAAAATATCCAATATGAATTTAATCCTTCATCAATTTCATCATTAGCTAAAAATTCACAATTGACTGTAAAACCTCTTTTAAATGTCATTCCCCAGTCTTACACTTTAAGAGTAAAAGGAGTTAGTGGAGATAAAATAAGGACAAAAGATATAACTATTAAAGTGAAAGAGCAAATACCTGGTACATTTACTTTAAGTATTCAGAATATTCTTTCAACTGTTTATCAAGGAGAAACTGGTATATATAGAGTTTATATGGATGCTCAAGGGGGATTTAATGAAAAAGTTAAATTATCAGTATTAAACTTACCAACTGGATGCAATTATGTTTTTCAACCAAAAGAAATTTATAGTGGACAAACAAGCACTCTAACTATTAATACATCAATAGATACTCCTCCTGGTTCTTACCTATTGACAGTTATTGGAAAAGGTGGTGGCAAGAGTTTTACGACAACAATTTCATTAAACATTCTTATAAAACCAACAGGTGATTTTAAAATTGAGGTTGAACCTCCAATTGAAAGAAATGTTACCATAGGAGAAAGTTTATTCTTCATAATTAAAATAAAAAGAGATAATATATTTAAAGACGATATCAATTTAACCCTCGAGGGTTTAAATCAACCTCTTCCACAGGGTTTATCATATTCTTTCAATCCAAATAAAATTCCATCTTTTATTGATACTTCTTATTTAATGATTGATACATCACAGACAATGGAGCAAACAACCTATACTTTAGTTATAAAAGGTGAAAGTGGAGGAAAAATAAGAACTGCTAATATTTTAATTGTTGTTCATCAAACTACAAATACAAACATAACAATTCTTCCCTCTCAAGTTACTATTAATTCAAACGAAATATTTACTATAGATATAACGATAAACAATGTAGAAAATCTTATTTCTGCCAATTTTTATTTGAATTTTGATCCTAATTTACTACAAATTGAAGAGATAAAAGAAAGTGCTTTTCTTGGTAATGATGGAATAAAACCAATCTATTCATATAAAATTTATAATCTTGAAGGATATGCAATATTACAAGGCATTAGACCATCACAAAAAGGTATTTCAGGAAGTGGTTCTCTATTTAAAGTTACTTTTAGAGGAATTTCTAAAGGTGACCTTAAACTAAAATTTACAAATTTGTCATTATTTAATTCTTCACCACTCTTTATACCATGTAAAACTTTTGTAAATGATATAAAAATTCTTGAAAGTGTTGGAGTTTTGGGTGATGCTAATGGAGATAAAATAGTAAATGGTCTTGATTTGATTCTTTTAATGCAGGCTTTTGGCTCAACTCCATCGGATCCAAATTGGAATCCAAATTGCGATTTCAATAATGATTTAAGAATCAATGGGTTGGATTTAATAATTCTTGCTCAAAATTGGGGCAAGGTAATACCCTAAAACTATTGACAAATTTATATTTATAATTTATCAATAAATTAATATTTAAAAAATTTAAAAAATTGGAGGAAAAAAAATGGCAAAAAAGAAAGAAGAATTAAAAAAATCAGAACCAAAAAAGGTTACTAAAAAATCAACAACAAAAACAACTAAAAAAACTACAGCAAAAAAAACTACAAAAAAGGCTCCAGCTAAAAAAACAACCACAAAGAAAACTTCAACAAAAAAAAGTAAATAGTAAATAAGAGGAAGAAATGCCAAGAAAAAAAATTGAATCTAAATCTGAAGAAGTAAAGAAAACTAAAAATCCAAAAAAAGCATCAAGGGGTGGATGTAAAACAAAGAAAAAAAGTTAAAAATAGTTGTTTTTTATATTAAATTTTTATAGAAATTATTAATATTATAATCATATATAATATTTATTCTTATTATTTCAATTCATGATATACTAATTCTGAAGTTATGAGTTATATTAAGGATATTATTTATAAAGATTTAAATGAAAACCAAAAAAGAGCTGTTCTTCACATTGAGGGGCCACTACTTGTTTTCGCAGGAGCAGGAAGTGGAAAAACCAAAACATTAACATATAGAGTTGCATATTTAATAGAAGAATTAAAAATCAAGCCAACTAATATTCTTGCAGTAACATTTACCAATAAGGCAGCAGAGGAAATGAAAGAAAGAATAAAAAATTTATTACATAAAAATATAAGTTTTTTCTGGATTGGAACATTTCATTCAATGTGTGCAAGAATATTGAGAGAAGAAATAGTTCATCTTGGATATTCTAAAAATTTTACAATTCTTGACGAAGATGACTCCATTAAAATAATTGATGAATCAATAAAAATTCTTGATTTTCCTAAAAATTATTTTCAATCTCAAGATATTTATAATAAAATTTCATTTATTAAAAGTAGAGGGCTTTTTATTGAAAATTATACACCAAAAGATGGTTATGATGAAGCCATAAAAAAGATTTTCTTAAAATATGAAGAGATTAAAAAAAATGGAAACCTTGTTGATTTTGATGATTTAATTAATTTTGTTACAAAGATTATAAATGAAAATGACATAATTTCGAGACATTATAGTGATAAATTTAAATTTATACTTGTAGATGAATATCAGGATATAAATCCTGCACAGCATAAATTGTTAAAATCGCTAACAAAATATAATAAAAATATTTTTGTTGTTGGAGATGATGATCAAAGCATTTATAAATTCAGAGGTTCTTCTTCAGAACTCATGCTCTCATTTAAAGATGATTTTGAAAAAGTGGAAGTTATTTATTTATCTGAAAACTATAGGAGTACTGAAACAATAGTAAATGCAAGTAAATATCTAATAACAAATAATAAAACAAGGGAAGAAAAACCATTATATGCCATTAAAAGTGGGGGAGACAAGATAAAACTGTATATTGCAATAAATGAAATAGATGAAGCAAGGTTTGTCATTAAAAAAATAATTGAATTAAGAGAGTTGGGAATTAATTTTTCTCAAATTGCAGTTCTTTATAGAACAAATGCACAATCAAGAACATTTGAAGAAGCAGCAATACTTTTTAACATTCCTTATCGATTAGTAGGTGGTATAAAATTTTATCAGAGAAAAGAAATAAAGGATATTTTATCTTACTTAAGAATAATTCTCAATGAAAAAGATTTTTTATCACTTGAAAGGGTTTTTAATTTTCCAAAAACTGGAATTGGTGAGAAAACATTTGAAAAAATAAAAGTTAGTCTTGAAACAGAAAACTCATTAATAGATGCTTTAAAAAATATTTTAGAATCAGTAAATATTAAAAAGGTTAAAGAAAGTATTACAAAATTTATTTGTTTTTATGAAAAATGGCAAAATTTAAAAGATGATATATTCGAACTTATTAATAATATTATCAATGATGTACAATTTTTGGAAAATTTAGAAGAAGAGAAAAAAGAAAATATTTATGAATTTTTTAATATTGTTAAAGAATTTATTGATAGAACTGGTAGTACAAAATTGGAAGATTTTCTTTCTTACATTTCATTAATAAGCGATGTAGACACAATTGATGCAAGTGATAAAATTACTCTTATGACTGTACATTCTGCAAAAGGATTAGAATTCAATATAGTTTTTATCGTTGGACTTGAGGAGGGTCTTTTTCCGCATTTCAGATCACTTCTTTCAGATGGAGATATAGAAGAAGAAAGAAGATTACTTTATGTTGCAATGACGCGTGCTAAAGAAAATCTTTATCTAAGTTATTCAATTAGAAGAACAAGAAGAGGAATTCCAGAATTTTTAGAGCCTTCAAGGTTTTTATCTGAAATACCTGAAGAATTTATTGAAAAAATTTCTTTTAATAATTTAAAAAATGAGAATAAAATTGAGGTGGAGGAAGAAAGAAATTTTAATGAAGAAAAATATATAGAAATAAACTATAAAATTGGCGAAGTAATCTATCATGATGAATTTGGATATGGTAAAATTATTGATATAGTGAAGGATAAATTAAATCCCTATTTAATTATAAATTTTGGAAATGAAGGAATTAAGAAAATATCAATCAAATATTCTAATCTAAAAAGAGGTGAATAATGAATGAATTGGGATTAATTCATTGTTATACTGGTGATGGAAAGGGAAAAACTACTTCAAGTATTGGTCTTATTATAAGAGCATTGGGTCACCACTATAAAGTTGGATTCATACAATTTTTAAAGGGAATCAGTTATTATGGTGAGTTATTTTTTTTATATAATTTATATCCTGATGTTATTTTTTATCATTTTGGTAAAGATTGCCCAAAATCTTCCAGTATAAAACAGGGTTTTGAAAAATGTGATTCTTCATGTAAAATGTGCTTTATTGATTTTAAGAACCCCTCAAAAGAAGATGTGAAATATATAGAACTTGCATGGGAAAAAAGTAAAGAAATTTCAAAAGTTGTTGATATTTTGGTACTTGATGAAATTAATCTTGTATTAAAATATAATTTACTACCAATGAATGAATTTTTAGATTTTATAAAAAATAAGCCAAAGAATTTAGAAATTATTTTAACAGGAAGAGATGCCCCTAAAGAAGTAATTGAAATAAGTGATTATGTCTCTGAGATTAAAATGATTAAACATCCTTATAATAGAGGAATTTCCGGAAGGAGGGGGATTGAATATTAAGTGATAATAGCGATTGATGGACCAACTGCTTCTGGTAAAAGTAGATTAGGAAAAAATCTTTCTAAAGAACTTAATATAGAATTTATTGATTCTGGAAAATTATATAGGATTATTGCATATTTATATAAAAGTTCAAATAACAATTTAAATAATTTCTTAAAATCTAAAGATTGGAATGAAGAATTTGAAAGAAAAACATATAATGACGATGATTTATATACTCCTGAAGTTTCAGATATAAGTTCTAAAATTTCAACAAATAAAAAGGTAAGAAAAATTGTAACTGATTATTTAAGAAAATTAGCACAAAAGATTAATTTAATTGTTGCGGGTAGAGACATAGGAACAGTTGTTTTTAAAAATGCTGATTTCAAAATTTTTTTAACAGCAGAAGAAAATGAAAGAGAAAAAAGAAGATTAAAACAACTTTTAGAAAAAGGTTATTCAAATGATAAAATCGATAGAGAACTATTTTTAAGAGATAGAAGAGATTCAAAAAGAAAAATTGCACCTTTAAAACCAGCAAAAGACGCATTTATTATAGATAACACAAACTTAAAAAAAGAAGAGACATTGAACCTTGTATTAAATGAAATGAAAAAAAGAGGTCTATTATGAAAAAGGTTCTAAGAAAAATTACCTATTTATTTTTATATCTAATTGCAACAGTTTTATTTAAAATTTTTTTTAAATTTAAAGTAATCGGTAGAGAAAATGAATTGAAGAATGGAAAAATCATTTTTGCTTCAAATCACTCATCATGGTTTGACTTTCTATTGATGGCAATTTCAGTATCACCCAATAAATATATTCACTTCCTTGCAAAAGAAGAGGTTTTTAAGGGTTTTTTAAAAAAATTCCTCGAATTTATGGAAATCGTACCTGTTAAAAGAGATAAAATTGATAGAAATGTTATAAAACAAAGCATGAACTATCTTGAAAAAAATGAAAATCTTGGAATATTTCCAGAAGCAACAAGAAGCAGAGATGGACATCTTCAGGTTGATAATTTTCACTCAGGAGCAAGTTTTTTTTCTATAAAAGCAAACGCTCCAATACAGATAGTTTTAATTAAAGGAAGTTTTGAGGCTTTTTCAAGAGAAAGGAAACTGCCAAAATTTTTTACAAAAATAAGATCTAAAATTTATCCACCATTATATCCAGAAAAATATTTAGAAATGGAATTTAATAATGAGACAGTTAATCAGTATAATGAAGAACTTAAAGATTTATTTATTAAGGGCTTAAGTGAAGATTGGTAATGAAAATAATAGAAAGCAATTACCTTGGTTTTTGTAGTGGAGTTAATTATGCTTATAATTTAGTGAATAAAACATTAAATAAAGAAAGTGAGATTTACTTATTAAATGAACTTGTACATAATAAAGATGTAAATTATGAATTAAAACAAAAAGGTCTAAAAATTGTTAATGAGATTTCTCAAATTCCAGAAGGTAAAATTTTAATTGCACCAGCCCATGGAATATCTTTAGAAGACGAAGAATTAGCTAAAAAGAAAAAGTTAAAAATCATAAATGCAACTTGTCCCTTAGTTATAAAATCACTTGTTTTAGGAAAAAAAATATTAAAAGATGGTAAAAATTTAATTATAATAGGTGAGAAAAATCATCAAGAAATAAAATATTTGTTATCGCATTTAAGAAGTTCTAAAACTTATTTAATTGATAAGAATGATGATATACCAAAAATTGAAGGAGAGGTTAGTGTGATAATACAAACCACACAAAGTTTTGAATTTTATGAAGAGATGAAAAAAAGAATTAAATTGATTAATGATAATGTAGAATTTTTTGATACCATTTGTAATGAAAGTTTTATAAGACAAAAAGAGGTTTATGAAATTGCAAAAAATGTCGATCTTCTTATTGTTGTTGGTGGAAAAAATTCATCAAATACAAAAAGATTGTATGAGATAGGAAGTAAATTAGTAAAAACATACAAAATAGAAAATGAAAACGAGATTAAAAAAGAGTGGTTTAATAAAGTTAAAGTGGTTGGAATAATCTCAGGCACTTCGACTCCAATTAAAATAATTCAAAAGGTTAAGGAAAAATGTTTAAAGTTGCAATAGTAGGAAGACCAAATTCTGGTAAATCTACACTTTTTAATAGATTAATTAAAGAAAGTAAAGCAACAACGTTTGAATTACCAGGAACAACAAGAGATTATATATATGGAGAAGGAATTATTTTTGATAAAAAAGTTTCCTTTCTTGATACAGGAGGCATATCTTTTGATGAGTCAACTGAATTAATAAAAAAAATTAATCTACAGGTAGAGATAGCAATAAATATTTCTGATTTAGTTATTTTTTTGATTGATGGTAGTTACAATAATATTATTGATGAAGATAGAAAGATAGCAAAATTATTACATAAAAAAAATAAAGAAACTATTTTGGTTCTTAATAAATGCGATATAAAAGAGTCATGCTTAGAAACTTATCTTTATTTGGAGTTAGGTTTTGGAGAACCCATAAAAATTTCTTCACTTAAGAATATTGGTTTAGATAATTTATTAAATGAAATTTATAAAAGGATCCAAGAAGAAAAAGAAGAATTTATTGAAAAGAATTTACCAAAAATTGCAATTATTGGGAAACCAAATACAGGTAAATCAACGTTACTTAATTCAATATTAGGTTATGAGCGTTCAATAGTTTCTGATGAACCTGGTACGACAAGAGATATAATAGAACATATTGTAAATTATAAAGAAAAAGAATATCTTTTTTTTGATACACCTGGTGTAAGAAAAGGAGTTCTTAAAGATCTTGATTTTTATATAAGTTTAAGATCGTTGAAAGCATTAAAAGAAAGTGATATTGTTCTTTTTCTCATTTCCTGTGATAATATTTCAAGAACAGACGAACATCTAATGTCTTTAATTCTGAAAAATAAAAAATCAGGAATAATTGTTATTAATAAACTTGATTTGATAGAAAATGGAAAGATTGATAAAGTTTTAAATGAAATTTCCTATAGGATTAATGAAATATTATTCTATCCACAAGTATTAGTTTCAGCATTAAAAAAAATTAATATTAATCTTATTTTCAAATTGATAGATATAGTTTATAAAAATATTAATAAAGATATAAAAGAGGTTGATTTAAAAAATAGTATTTATAATATTATAAGTAAACATCCTCCACCAAAAAAAGGTAAAAAAACATTGAAAATTTATGATATAAAAGAATTAAATAAAAATCCAAGATTAATTGAAATTGTGTTAAATGATAAAGAATTTTTTAAAAATGATTATATTAGATACATGATAGGTAAAATAAGAGAAGAATACAAGTTAAAAGGTGTTTTTATTGATCTTTTAATAAGGGAGAGAAAAAGATGAATATAGCAGTTATAGGAGGAGGGGGGTGGGGAACAGCACTTGCTCTTCACTTATTTAGAAATAAAAACAATATAACACTTTGGCTTCACTCTGAAGAAACTTTAAAAATTGTTGAAAAAAATAGAGAAAACATATATTATCTCCCGGGATTTCTATTACCTAATGAAATTAAACTTACTAACAATCTAAAAGAGGCAATTTTTAATGTAGAGATAGTTATATTGGTTGTCCCATCACAACATTTAAGAGATGTTATAAAAGATTTATCCAGTGAAGACGTAAGGAACAAACTTTTTTTAATTGCATCTAAAGGTTTAGAGATAAAAAGTGGTAAAAGAATGAGTGAAGTTTTTAAAGAAGAATTAAAAAGTGTTGATTTTGCTGTTCTTTCTGGTCCAAACTTCTCAAAAGAGGTTGCATTGCGCATTCCAACATCATCAGTTGTTGCTTCCTACGACGAAAAAATTTCAAATACTTTTCAAAGACTCTTGACAAATGATTATTTTAGAGTATATACTTCAATAGATATCATTGGAGTTGAGTTTGGTGGGAGTATGAAAAATTGTCTTGCTATAGCAGCAGGAATTTCAGATGGGTTAGGGTATGGTTCAAATACCAAGGCTTCTTTAATTACAAGAGGATTAAAAGAGATGATTAGAGTAGGAAAAAAGCACGGAGCAAATGAAGAAACATTTTATGGAATTTCAGGAATTGGAGATCTTGTCGCAACTTCTTTTTCAAATTTATCAAGAAATAGGTGGTTAGGAGAGATGATTGGAAAGGGAATAAAATTTAAATACATTTTAGATTCCACAAGACAGGTTATTGAAGGTGTTTATACAACTAAAGTTATTTATGAAAACAATAAAGATCTCTATTTACCAATAATTAATGAGGTATATAATATTCTTTATGAAAATACAGATCCAATTTTATCTGTAAAAAATTTGATGATAAGAGAGTTGAAAAGTGAAGAAAATTAGTTATAATTTTTATATAAAATGTAAAAAAATTTTTGAAAGGAGGATTTATTAAATGACAAAACCAGAAATTGTATCTTCCATCGCTGAGAAGGCTGGTGTTACTAAAAAGGTTGCTTCTGCAACATTAGAAGCATTTGTTAAAACAGTTATGGATGCTTTAAAGAAGGGGGAAAAGGTTGCTCTTGTGGGATTTGGAACATTTGAGGTAAGAGAAAGAAAGCCAAGAAAAGGTATTAATCCTCAAACCAGAAAGCCAATTCATATACCAGCAAAAAGAGTTCCAGCATTCCGTGCAGGAAAAGAATTAAAAGCAGTTGTTCCCAAAAAGTAATTAAGTATTAAAGATTAAAAGAGGGAAGCGATTAAAAGCTTCCCTCTTTTTTTATTTTATATTAAAAATAATAAATAATTATGATAAAATATAATATAGGATGACATTAAGAGATAGATTGATTGAATTAAGAAAAAAATTAGGAATTACAAGAACAGAATTTGCTGCAAAAATTGGTGTTTCTGCAGCATATATTCATATTCTTGAAAGTGGAAAACAAGATATAACTTTAAGAGTTCTTGAAAGTATTGCAAAATCATTTGATATTCCTATGTCATATTTCTTTGAGGATTTTGAAATTGAAGAAAGTAATTTGATTTTTTTATCAAAAGTTTTAATTAAAGGTAAAATTGATAAGGAACTTAAATATACAAAAGTTGACCTTGGTGAAATATATCTTGAAGAAAAATATATAAAACAGGAAAATTTTGCTATTAAATATGAAGGAGATGATTTAGAAAATTTTGACATAAAAAAAGATGATTTAATTTTAGTTACAAAATTTGATAATTTAAAAAGCGGAGATAAATTAATTGTAATAATCAATAGTTTTGTTAAATTCTGTACTTTATCAATGAGTAGAGGAAATATTTTATTATTACCATCAAATACTAACGATCTCTGTTTTGTTTATGATAGTAAAAAAATGGATGTTTTAAAAATTAATAGAATAATTAGAAAGAGAAATTAGTTTTCAAAAATTCAACAAATTTTAAGATAGATTTGTATCTGTGACTAATTTTATTTTTTTCTTTGCTTTTAAGTTCTCCAACAGTTTTATCATATTCTGGAAGATAAAATATTGGGTCATATCCAAAACCACCTGAACCTCTTTTATTAAACCAAATAAAACCATCAAGAACTCCTTCAAAAGATTTTTCATAAAAATCATCTTTATATACAAGTACACATTTAAATCTTGCTTTTCTTTTTTCAAAAGGCACATCTTTCAACAAATTTAATAACTTTTCAATATTTTTTTCAAAATTTCCACTATCATTATAAAATCTTTTGGATAAAACACCAGGTAATCCATTAAGATATTCTACTTCTAAACCAGAATCATCAGCAATAGTTGGTATTTTGGTAAAATCAAAAGCATGTTTTGCTTTAAGGAGAGCATTTTCATAAAATGTTTTTCCAATTTCATCAGGGGGTTTATAATTATTTAAATCTTTAACCGAAACTATATTAATATCTATATTTAATGATTTTAAAATTTCTTTAAATTCCCTTAATTTTCCTGTATTTTCAGTAGCTATAAACAATGTCTTTAAGAATTTCTTTTTCATATTCGATAATTTGATTTATTCCTTTCCAGCCAATCTTGATCATTTTAAAAAGTTCTTCAACATTGAAATCTTTTTTTTCTGCTGCTCCTTGTATTTCAATAATTTTTTTATTTTCATTCATAACAATATTTAAATCAACCTGCGCATCAAAATCTTCATTGAAATCTAAATCAAGTAAAATTTCATCATTTAAAATTCCAACACTAACTGCTCCTATGAAAGTTTTAACTGGAAAATATGGTAATTTTCCATTTTTATATAATTTTGCAAGAGCAATATACAAAGAAACAAATCCTCCATTTATTGCAGCAGTTCTTGTTCCACCATCTGCTTGTAGTACATCAGTGTCAATCCATATTGTTATTCCCTGTAATGCTGTAAGATCAACACAACCTCTTAATGCTCTTCCTATAAGTCTTTGAATTTCCTGAGACCTTCCTTCAATTCTACCTTTATCAATATCTCTAATTGTTCTTGGGTAAGTTGAACCAGGTAAAAGTGAATATTCAGCTGATATCCAACCTTGATTTGTATTTTTCAAAAAAGGTGGAACTTTTTCTTCAACCATTGCTGTACATAAAACCTTTGTATCTCCCATATGTATTAATGAAGAACCATTAGGATATTTCAAAAAATCAATTTCTATTTTAAATTCTCTTAAATCTTCCAAACCTCTTCCATCTTTTCTTTTAATCAATCTATATTCTCCTTTCTTTTTAAAATTATATAAATTTTTATAGAAACTATCAAATAAATTAATATTCTAATAATTATAAGAAGGATAAAATAAATTTATATAAAAAAATCGTAACTTAAAAATTATTATATTTCTTAAAAAATGTGTTATTATATAAGATGTTGTTATAACTTGACAATGAAGTTTATTTAAATAAAATTATTAGAGTTGACATTTTTAGGAGGAGATATTTATGAGATTGAAACTTTTTTTATGGAGATTAATCTTTTTAGCTCTAATTATTGGTGTTGCTGCTTGGGCAGTAAAAACAAAAACTCCTACCTTAGGTCTTGATTTAAAAGGAGGAGTTCATATTGTACTTGAATGTGTAGATACTGAACAGGTAAAGGTAACACCAGAACTTGTTGAAAGCACAAGAGCAGTTATAGAAAAAAGAATAAACGCTTTAGGTTTGTCTGAGGCAGTTGTTCAAAGAGAAGGTGGCATAAATTCAAGAAGAATTATTATTGATATTCCTGGAAAAAAAGACCAGGATCCAGGAAAAATTGAAGATTTAATAGGAAAGACAGCATTATTACAATTTAAATTAGAAGATGGAACAGTTATCTTAACTGGAGCAAATTTGAAGGATGTCAGAGTTCAACTTAATAATGATCCAAATACACCTGGTCAAGCAGTTATTGCTTTTGAACTTGACCCTGTAGGTACAGAAAAATTTGCAACTGCTACAAAAGAAAATATTGATAAACATATTGCAATTTATCTTGATGAAGAATTATTAATGAATCCAACTGTTAAGAATGAAATAACTGATGGCAAAGGTGTAATAGAAGGAGATTTTACTGTCGATCAGGCATCACAATATGTTGCACTTTTAAAAGGTGGTTCACTTCCATTAAAGGTTAATATTCTCTCTTCAGAAATAATTGGTCCTTCTCTTGGAGAAGATATGATAAGTATGAGTATAAAGGCAGCAATAATTGCTTTCATTTTGGTTGTCTTATATATGACAACATATTATAGATTAATGGGTTTTCTTGCCTCAATTGCACTTGCAATATTTGTTCTTGTTGATTTAGGAATTCTTATTTTACTTAATGCAACATTTTCACTTCCAGCAATAGGTGGTTTTATTTTGACTCTTGGTATGGCAGTTGATGCAAATGTAATAATTTTTGAAAGAATAAAGGAAGAAATAAGAAGTGGAAAAACACTTAAAACAGGAATAAGTCTTGGATTTGCAAAAGCATTCAGAACTGTTCTTGATTCAAATATAACTACATTATCTGGAGCACTTGCAATTATTTATTTTGGTTTAGGTTTAATAAAAGGTTTTGGTGTCACATTAACTCTTGGAATATTTGTATCTTTCTTTTCAGCAATTTTTATAACAAGATTACTTATCGATATTTTTGCTTCAACACCTATAGCAAAAAATGGAAAAATTTTTGGATATTAAAGGAGTAGAAAAATGAAAAAGATAAATATTGAAAATTGGCAAATAGTACCAAAATCAAAACTATTTTTTTCAATTTCACTTATTGTAATTTTAATTGCAGTTTTTGGGTTAGTTTTTAATATCATAACCATAAAAACTCCTTTAAATTATGGACTTGATTTTAGTGGAGGAACAATTCTTGATTTGAAGTTTGAAAAAATACCAACAGTAAGTGATGCAAGAGATATTATGAAAGAGTTTGGCTTTGGAAATAGTGTTATACAGGTATCACAGGATGGAAGATTGATAATTAGAATTAATGAAACAACAATATCAAATGAACAGAGAGAGTCAATTTTTTCTAAACTTGAAGAAAAATTTGGAACCCTTGATAGAGAAAATATAAGAATTTCATCTATCGGTCCTACAATATCAAGTGAACTTAAAAAATCAGGTATAATTGCTTTACTCGTTGGTCTTTCATTTATTTTTATTTATATTACAATAAGATTCCAATTTAGATTTGCAGTAGTTACTATTCTTGCTTTAATTCATGATACTATAATAACTGTTGGTTTACTGGCGTTACTAAGGCAACAGGTTAATAGTCCTTTCATAGGTGCATTACTTGCAATAATTGCTTACTCTGTTCAAGATTCTGTTGTAGTTCTGGATAGAGTAAGAGAAAATTTAAAAATATATAAAAATAAATTAAAATATGATGAAATTATTAATAAAAGCATAAATCAATCTTTTACACGTTCATTTAATACATCTTTAACTACCCTTCTTGCAATTCTTGCAATATTAATTTTTGGTGGTGCAACATTAAGAGATTTTTCATTAACACTTCTAATTGGAATTACAGCAGGAACCTACTCTTCAATTTTTATTGCTGCTCCATTATTAGTCGTCTGGAATAGATTAAGTAAACATGAAATCGAGGAGGAAAAACCACAGGTTTTAAAACCCCAATTAGAAAAAGTTACTGTTCAAGAAAATAATAAACAAGTAAAACAAAATATAGTTAAAAATAAGAAAAAAAAGAAAAAAGGTGGTAGGAGGTAAAAATGGATTTAAGAGAATTTATAAGGGATATTCCTGATTTTCCACAAAAAGGGATTTTATTTAGAGACATTACGCCTCTTTTGAAAAATAAAGAAGCCTTTAATTTTGCAATTAAACAGATGTGCGAACCTTTTAAAAATGAAAAAATTGATATTGTAGTTGGAATTGAGGCAAGAGGTTTAATACTTGCAGCTCCTATTGCTTTTTATATAGGAGCAGGTTTTGTACCAATAAGAAAACCAGGAAAACTTCCATGGAAAACTCTAAGAAAGGAATATGAACTTGAATATGGTATGGCGATTCTCGAAATACATGAAGACGCAATTAATAAAAATGATAGAGTCTTAATTGTTGATGATGTTCTTGCAACTGGTGGAACAGCAAAAGCAACTGCAGAACTTATAAAACAACTTGGTGGAGAGGTTGTTGGTTTTGACTTTTTGATAGAATTAGTTGATTTAAAAGGAAAGGAAGTATTAAAAGAATATTCACTTTTCTCTCTTTTGAAATTATAATTAAATTATGGAAGATTCAAGAAAGATATATGATAGAGAAGATGAATTATGGTATTTATTTAAAGAAAAAGCAAAAGAGAAATTTTCATTAGAAGAAATATCTAATTTAGAAGAGATATATCAATTTGCAAAAAAAGCACACGAAGGTCAGGTTAGGGCATCAAATGAACCATATATATTACATCCTATAAATGTTGCTTTAATTCTACTTTCTTTTGGAGTAGATCTATCAACAATTGAGGCGTCACTCTTACATGATGTTGTTGAAGACACATCAGTGTCATTAGATACAATAAAAGATAAATTCGGTAAAGAAGTTGCATCGCTTGTTGATGGAGTTAGCAAAATATCTCAAATAAAATTTTTATCACTGGAAGAATGGAAACTTGAAAGTTTAAGAAAAGTTTTAATTGCTATGGCTTCAGATTTCAGAGTTGTTTTCATAAAACTTGCAGATAGGTTACATAACATGAGAACTTTGAATTATCTTACTGATGAAAAAAGAAAAGAAATTGCTAAAGAAACAATGGAAATTTATGTTCCACTTGCACATAGGCTTGGTATTTATACTTTGAAATGGGAACTTGAGGACCTTGCATTTAAATATCTTGAGCCTGAAATTTTTCAGGATTTAAAAATAAAGGTTTCTAAAAAAAGGGAAGAAAGAGAAAACGAAATTATTGAAATTAAAAAAAAGATAGAAAATTTATTGAATGAAAATAATATCATCTGTAGAGTAGAAGGAAGAGCAAAAAACTTATATTCAATTTATAGAAAAATGAAACTTGAAAATAAAACATTTGATGAAATATTTGATTTAACTGCTCTCAGAGTTATTGTACCAACGGTTTATGATTGTTATAAAGCACTTGGTGTTATTCATACAAGGTGGAAACCAATACCAGGAAGAATAAAAGATTATATTGCAATACCTAAACCAAATGGTTATCAATCTTTACATACAACTCTAATTGGAGACAATGGAGAACCTTTTGAAATTCAGATTAGAACAGAAGAAATGCATAAAAACTGTGAATATGGAATTGCTTCGCATTGGTCTTATAAGGAAAAAGGTAAAAAAATAGATCCAGATATGTCAAAAAAGATTAATTGGGTAAGGCAGATTGCTGAATGGCAAAAAACTATACCATCTGCAAGAGAATTCATAAATAGAGTTAAAGAAGATATATTTTCAGATGAAATATTTATATTTACACCTAAAGGAGAAATTATTAACTTACCTGTTGACGCTACTCCAATTGATTTTGCTTATAAGATTCATACAGAAATTGGAAATAAATGCATTGGTGCTAAAGTTAACGGAAAGATTGTTCCTTTAAATTATAAATTAAAAACTGGAGATAGAGTTGAAATTTTAATATCAAAGACATCTCCTGGTCCTTCAAGAGATTGGCTAAAATTTGTTAAAAGTTCTTCAACAAAAGAAAAAATAAGACAATTTTATAGAAAGAAGGAAAAAGAAGAAGAGAAAAAAGAAGATATAGTAAAAGAAGAACTGGAAAAGAAAGATAAAGGGGTTATTTTAGAAAGGAAAATTAAAACATCAAATAAATTTGGCGTTACAATTCCTGAAATAAAAGGAGATGTTTTAATTACACTTGCAAAGTGTTGCACACCAATACCAGGTGATGAAATTATTGGATATATAACAAAAGGAAGAGGAGTTGTTGTTCATAGAAGAGATTGTAAAAATTTGCTATCAATTTTAGGAAATGTGGATAATAGTTTAGATAAACTCGTTAAAGTTGAGTGGCTAAGTGATG
>JBAMLT010000222.1:0-2767 GCA_039793425.1 Caldisericota bacterium | reverse complement strand
GTTGGCTTAATTAAATTTAATGGAACAGAAAAAATTGGTTACAGAACTTGGGAAAACATATCTGGGAAATGAAGATAAAAATGTTTCTGGTTTTGGAACTATTAGGATTCTTGGCAAATCCTTACCTTCAGCTTGTTTATATAACATGGTGTATACGGTTCGTTATGCTCACTAAAATGCCTTTGGTACTTTTTAAACAAGTAATCCGTTTGGCAATAAACACTTCATTAGAAGCTGATTAGTATTATGTTAAATTTTTTTTGAAAAAAGAGATAACTGAAGAAGAAATATCAGATAAAGCTGAATTTTTCATAGAAAATCTTAAGAAATTGGTCAATAAGGGCGAGGTGTCGATAATAGATCTAATAGAGACTCCTTTGGAAATACAGCCCGCTATAGATTTTGGTGCCCCATTTCATGAGCAATTTGCAAACCTTGTTCTGACAATTTTTGTAATATTGTATGAGGATAAAATTCTATGGTATAAGTGGCAAACGAAATTAGATAAACAGCAAACAGAATTAAAATTGTATAATGGCGATATTCCAATCAAAATTAGGAGCTATAAAGATCTTCCATATATGGTTGTAATCACAGATAAAGTGGCTACTATTATTGGGCAGTTTATTGATACTGAACTGAAAGAGGAAAAAGAGCTGATATTACTTACCATAGCAAAAACAAAAGGTGTACAGTTTAGCATTGAAAAACTTTATGAATTTGCTACTCATCCATAACTTTTGCTTTTAATTGATTCAGATGCCAATGAACTTTAAGTAAAGAAAGAGTCCCTTTTTTCAGTTATTCCAATTTTAAAACCAGATGATAGGGTATAAAAAATAAAGGAGCAATTATCCAGTTTTGCAAAAAAACACAGAATCAAATATTTTATTGTCAAGCTTTACCCTACTTATCCAAAGGTTAGTCTTGCATTGGCAGATAAATTTTATAGAATAAGTTGATAAGCTTTAATTTAGATTCGTTTCTTAACAGTAGATAAAATGGAAATCAAAGATTTTCCAGAATTGCCTTTAAAAGTTTTTTTTGGCAAACCATTATAAATATTTTTTAGTTTATCAATAAGAGATTGAAATATAATGAATTAGATTAAAAACTATTATATTTTAACTGTGAGGATAAATTGCTAAAATATTTTCATAATAGGGTTATTAATTCTTCTTTTATCCAAGTAGGAAGAGAAGGGTAATAATCAAAATTGAGGAGGGCTCCAAGAAATATTTTGTAACTTTGATTCGGAAATTTTTTTTCAAAGTCTTTTTCTATTTTATTTTTGTCCCATCTGTAAATTTTATATAGAAAGGCACAATCAATTGGGTCCTTTGGGTCAACTCTTCTTCCAGCAGCATAGATTTTGTTTAGAAAAATATCGTAATCTGACACCCTTTTTATTCCTTGAAATATTTCAATTTTCTCAATGTTTTTAAAGGGAAAGAAAATAAATGATATTCTTATATTTTCTACATAAAAATCAATGTTATCTTCTCCTCTTTCTATCTTTTCCAAATTAAATATTTTCCTCATCTTATAAGAAAGTTTCTCAAAAGAGAATGGTTTTTCACTAAAAAATCTAAATCTTCACTTACTCTATGTCTATATTTTAAAGCTATTGCTGTTCCACCAGCAAGATAAAAGTTTTTAAAATTTTTACCCACCTCTTTTGCTAAATTTAAAAGTTTCTCCATCTCTTTACCCAAAACTTAACCCCCCTTTTAATTTCAGGATATTTAAATGCTATTTTATAAGTTTCCTCTGGAAATAGTTTATAAATTTTCATTAACTCATTAAAATCTCCATAGGTTAAAACCCTTAATATTAAAATCTCAAGAGGAACTTTTTCTTGATAATCCCAAATGTATTTTTTGAGATCCTTTGGTATATCAACATAATCAAAATAGTCCCACTTAACCCTTGTAGTTAACTAGTTGTTTTCATGTTAATTGAATTATATCTTTAAAAAGGTCTCTTTTCAAGAGAAAAATCGTCTATATAATTTGAATATATTACTTTGAAATGACAAAAACATTTATACTATTCGAGTATTTAGTGATTGAATCTTTCAAACTAAAGGGTTAATTATAGTCCACCAAAAGTCGTTTTTAGCTTGTCCATGAGGGATTGAAACTTAGTATGAGATTTGGAAATACACCTTTAATGAAAACTTTAACAAAATTATAATTATATTGATACCTTTAATTATGAACTTTTATTTTACTAAGCAAGAAATATAGGAAAATTAGAATTTATATTTAAACCAAATTTAATGATGATTTTAATTGGGATATTTCTATTTATCCTTTCTTGGTTTTTAGTAAAGAACATAGAGATTGAAAAGCTAATAAGAAAGGAAATTATATAAAATGGAAGAAAAAATTTAAGTTTTCTCTTTCCAGCAAAAGAAAAGGTCTCATTTTCAAACTTAAAGATATTAGTACCCTATTTTAAAGTTCATCTTGGTAGATTTTTATTTGCTACTCTCTTTCTTTTAATTTCATCTTTTATTACGATTCCTATCCCATATTTGACAAAGATAGTAATTGATAATGTTTTATTAGGAAATAAAGATGTAAAATTACTTGTTAATTTGGTTGTTATTATGGGACTCCTTCACATATCAAGAAGTATATTTTCTGGTATAACTCAATATCTTTTTGCACAATTGAATCAAGAAGTTCTTGCTACTTTAAAAAGCGATTTATTTAAAAAAGATTTTAAAATTACCATTTTCTTTTTATGATCAATCTCAAAC
>JBAMLT010000221.1:0-2773 GCA_039793425.1 Caldisericota bacterium | reverse complement strand
ATTTCTTGTTAAATTTTGGAGTTTTTTAGTTAAAATTTTATATTTCTAATTTTTTATTTCTTCTAATAAAAATTCAAAAACATGATAAATGTTTTATCATAGTGTAAGGCTAACTTTTTATTTTCTTTTTTACTCTTTTCAAAGGTATCATGATATAATCTAAGAAATGATATATATGAAAAATGAATCTCATAATTAAAAATTATATTCAAGAAATTAATAAATTCAAAACCTAGAAAAAAATCTTCAAGATAAAAATTCATTGTATAGCTAGTTATATTTACTTTTTTATATATTAAATTATGAATTCATTCTTTTTTATAATAATTTATAATTGTTTTCCAATTAAAGAGATCATATTTTATATAATTTAGAGCAGAAATTATATTATCATTAATAGTAAAGTCTGTTAAAACCAATTTGATACTATCTTGTGGGTCCAATCCATAGGCTGATCCAAAAAAGATAAGATTTCTATATATATCCCTAAAGAGATCGTGATCTTTATCAATAAATTGATAAAAAAATATTCTTTAATATATTTATGTTAGTAAAATTATCCCATTTCATATTTTCTTTTATAAGATTTAAAATCTTCTCAGTTTCCTGTGAGGAATAAAAGGATAATACTTTCTCTTCTCCACTTTTAAAAATATTTATATAATCCTCATAGCCTTTTAAAATGGTTTTAAATTCTGTTTTATTTTCATTTACGTTTTCAGATATTTTATTTTCTGATTCAAAGGGAGTATTTATAATATTTTTGGATAATTCCTTCTTCTTGATGTTAAGATATTATTAAAAAATTTTTATATTTTGCCCATATTTTTCAAAAACTATTTCTCTAGAGAGCTTATCATAAATAGCAATAGATACAAAAATTCCTATTCCAGAAGCCAAGCTCCTTCCTCTTTATTCACCGTATATATCTGCAATTTGATTCATATTCTGTGTAGCTATAATAAATCTGGCTCCCCTATCTCTACCGAAATTAATTCCATTTTCTATGTGATTTAGATAAGGTAACAGAGAAAATTCATCTATATAAAGAATATTTTACCATTGTTTTTCTTTTTAGATAATACCTCCTTTATCACCGAGTCATAAAGTATACTATATAAAGATTTAAGAATCATAGAATTACTTACAGAGTACTCAAAAAATAGTTTTTTTCAACTTTGTTCTCTAATGAATTTTCTAATTGAAAATGTACCTTTTTCTCCGAAATGCTTCTGTAAAACACCTCTCATTGTTTCATAAATCTCGCCATAAATACCAGCAGCTTGTCCACCATACGCTTGATTACCGCTTGGCAAATAATCTAATATCCATGCATATTCTGTATCTGATTTTAATTGTTCCAGAATCTTTTTTTAGACACAAAAATTAGATCTCTTAAATATAAATTTGAAGGATTTGGATTGTTTTTTAAAATATAACTTAAAAAAGCTAAAACTACATCTCTCGCAGCCTTAGGAAAAAAAGGATTAACTGATCTCTCTATTGCTGGTTAAAAGAGAGTTATTAGAATTTCATCGGCGGCTAATGGTCTAAGAGCCTTATCTTCTATTTTAATGTCTTCAAAAAGATTCCAATTTTCGTAATTATAAGGGCCAGAATGATCTACTGAAATTACGCTGTCCTCTTTTGACCAAAACCTAAGAAAATCTCCTTTTGTATCAAAAATTACCATTTTATCATTATTATCCATGTGATCCTCAATCTGACTAATAAGATTATAAAGAAAATTATTTTTACCAGATCCTATAGCCCCAAGAACAAAAATATGTTTTTGAAGTACAAATTCATCATCAAACTTCCAGTATTTATCTCCTATACATGGAATAATATATACAGTCTTCTCATCCTTTTCTGTAATGGTTCCCCTTGATTCCAAAGACTTTTGAATATCACCCCCCTAAAAGGACCTCATACTTGAAGTTTTCAAAGCTTTTCATTATTGCGTTCTCACTTTAATATATCTACTGCTGAGGAAATGAAGTATTTTATTGTGTTTGATAATTAGACCATTTCTTTAAAGCACTTTCAGGATTCGATTGTAAATCCATAATGAGTGAAGATAGCTCTATTATAACTTTTTCTGCATCTGGACCTGGTTTTATATATACATTTCTCCCTAATCCTATAGCCTCAAGTGAAGGACCACGCTTTGTAGAAGTAACACCTATTGAAATTGGAGTTCCCTGTGTAGATCTGCTACGAATATTAAGAATTAACATTTTTCCTCTTCCTACGATTGCAACAATAACTAAAATAAAACCTATTAAAATTAATATATCTCCAATGATTCCCACTATCCCAATTATAATACCATTATTTGAAAAAATTATACCTATCCCAATAATGAAAAGTAATATTCCAGCGATCAACTGTAATATTTGAATCCCCCCTGCTAAAATAGCATTAAAACCCGCTACATCCTGAATTTGAACATCTGACATAAGTAATGCTTTTCCTCCTATTTTTCTGGATTCCCCAACCTCAATAATTCTTCTATTAGTTACAACCAATGAAAGATTTATTTTAGGTTTGAATCTCTTTTTTAAGAAACCGACATTATATTCCCTGATTAGCTGCTCGTCCTCGGCTAATTGAATTTCCCTATAAATTTGTGCCATATAAGTCCATCCAAATACTATTATTTAAATTTAACTCCGTAAATTTTAGGGTGAGTAGTCCCATTTAATTTGACCATATTAAGCTTACTATTATTTTTATTTTCAATCATTTATTCTACCCCCATTATTCTATA
>JBAMLT010000220.1:0-84162 GCA_039793425.1 Caldisericota bacterium | reverse complement strand
CTTCATGCAAGAATTTTAACAAGTCCTCATGCTCATGCAAAAATAAAATCAATCGATACATCTGAAGCAAAAAAGGTAGATGGAGTAAGGGCAATTATTACAGGAAAAGATTATCCAATTTTATTTGGAATTTATCTTGGTGATAAACCACCTCTTGCAATTGATAAAGTTAGATATTTTGGTGAACCAGTTGCAGCAGTTGTTGCAGATAGCGAAGAGATTGCTGAAAGTGTAGTAAAGTTGATTAAGGTTGAGTATGAACCACTTCCAGTTGTAGGTAACCCCCTTGATGCTTTAAAAGAGAATGCACCATTAATTCATGAAGAGATGGAAAAATATTCACATATTTCAAGTATTCATCCAGAGCCAGGAACAAATATCGCTAATAGAACAAAGATAAGAAAAGGTAATATTGAAAAAGGATTTGAAGAGGCTGAAGTTATAATTGAAGATCAATTTTCTTTTCCACCTGGCGATCATGTTGCAATGGAGCCAAGGGCTGTTATTTGTGAAATTTTACCAGATGGTATAGTTATTCTGCATTCATCAACTCAAGCGCCTTTTGTTGTGAGGAACCTTTTAAGCAAATTTTTTGGAATTCCACATGAAAAAATTAGAGTAATTTCACCAAAAGTTGGTGGTGGTTTTGGAGGAAAAGCAGGAATTCAACTTGAAGGCCTTGCATTGATTCTTTCAAAAAGCGTTAATGGAAAGAGAATAAAACTTGTAAACAAAAGAGAGGAAGATTTAATATCATCTCCTGGAAGAATTGGATTTTATGGAAAAGTTAAAATTGGGGCTAAAAAAGATGGAAAAATTATGGCAATGGATATTCTTTATGTTTTTGATTCAGGAGCATATGCTGATTATGCGGTTAACATTTCAAGAGGAGCAGCAGTTTCATGTACAGGTCCTTATAATGTTCCAAATGTAAGGTGCGATTCTTTGTGTGTTTATACAAATCATCCATTTGCAACAGCATATAGAGGTTTTGGTCATATAGAACTATCCTTTGCGATAGAAAGAGCACTTGATATTTTAAGCAAAAAGTTGAATATAGATTCTGCACAATTAAGATATATTAATGCAATAAAAAAGGGCGATACAACACCAACACAGCAGTTGATGGATGATTCAACGGGAGATTTAAAGAAATGTATTGAGAGGGTAAAGGAGTTAATAAAATGGGATGAGGGTCAATACATAAAAGTTGATGAAAACAGAGTTAGAGCAAAGGGCATTTCTTGTTTCTGGAAACCACCCATGATTCCACCCAATACAGATGCAGGAGCAATTATAACTTTTAATGAAAACGGATCAGTAAATGTTAGTACTGGAGTTGTTGAGATAGGATCTGGAACTCAAACAGGCATTGCTCAAATTGTTGCATCAAAACTCAAGATTGATATTTCAAAAGTTAATATAGTTTCTGAAGTAATAACAGATAGATCTCCACATGATTGGACAACAGCAGCAAGTAGATCTCTTGTTATGGCTGGAAGAGCAGTAATTGATGCTTGTGATGATGCTATAAATCAGATAAAAGATATTGCATCTTCTATTTTAAAATGTCCAAAAGAGGATCTTGATTTAAAAGATGGAAAAGTTTTTGTTTTAGGAGATGAAAATAAATTTCTGGAACTAAAAGATATAGTTTTAGGTTATGTCTATCCAAATGGAAACTCTATCGGTGGTCCAATAATTGGAAGAGGAAAATATATTTCAAGATTTTTAACTGATATTGATAAAGAAACTGGAAAAGGAGAACCATCTCTTGAATATACAATAGGTGCAGAGGCAGTTGAGGTTGAGGTTGATTTAAGAGATGGAAATTATAAAGTACTTAAAGCAGTATGTGTAATTGATGCGGGAAGAGTAATTAATAGAAAAATTGCAAAAAACCAGGTAATTGGTGGTATGGAGATGGCAATAGGTTTTACTACAACAGAAGGATTTGTTTTTGATTCAAGAGAAAGAGTTTTAAACTTTTCATTAAGAGATTTTAAGATACCAAGATTTAGTGAACATCCAGAATATTTTGTAGATTTTATTGAAACTCCACAATATGATGGACCATTTGGAGCAAGAGGTATAGGGGAAGAAGGAATACTTGGAATACCAGGTGCTCTATCAAACGCTCTATCAAAAGCAGTTGGTAAAGAAATTAAAAGATTACCTATTACTTTTGAAAGAGTATTTAACATAATTAAGGAGTGATGTTATGATTTCAAAAGATATTGTATTTATTAAGCCAGAAAATTTAAAAGAAGCAAGGGAGGTTTATGAAAATTATCAAAAAGAAGTTAGGATGCCTTACTATTATTCTGGAGGAACAGAGATTGTTACCTTCTCAAGAAAAGGAATCTTGTCACCCGATTGTTTGATAGATATTAAAAACATTAAAGAATTAAGAGAAATTAATATTAATGATGATTTTATAACCATAGGTTCATGTGTAACTATAAATGAGATAATTGATTCAAAATTTTCTGAAATTTTTTCAAAATCTTTTAAGGGAATTGCAGATCATACTGTAAGAAATAGAATTACAATTGGTGGAAATATTTTAGGGCAACTTCCTTTTAGAGAGACCATTTTACCTTTACTTATTTTTGATATAAAGATAAAAATTTATGAATATGGAGGTATAAAAGAATATAAAATTTCAAATATTTTTGATAGAAGTTTAAAAATAAATAAAGGTGATATTGTTACTCAGTTTATAATTCCAAAAAAATTATTAAACTCTGATTTTTATTATGAAAGAAAAGTTTTTTTTACGAAAATTGATTATCCAATTATTTCAACTCTTTTTGTAAAAATTAATGATGAAATAAAAATGGCATTAACAGGAGCATTGAATTATCCCTTAAGAGATGTCTCGATAGAGAAAATATTAAATGATAGAAATTTAAAAAAAGATGAAAAAATCAATGAAATTATTAAGAAATTATCACCTGAATTTAAATCAGATTTTAGAGCATCAAGAGAATATAGAATAAATCTTTTTAAGAATATTTTAAATGATGCATTGAACCATTTTGGAGGTTAGGATGAAAATATTTGAGGGTTTTTTTGAAAAAAAGTTCAATATAAATGGAGAAACAAAAAAAGTTTTAATAAAGCCAAATGAAACTCTTTTAAGAGTTATAAGAGAGAAACTTGGTTTATCAGGAACAAAAATAGGTTGTGAAAATGGAGATTGTGGTGCATGTACTATTCTTATAAATGGCTTACCAGTTAAATCTTGCATGATTCTTGCTATTGAAATTGGAGATGATGAAGAAATATTAACAATTGAAGGTATAAATGATGAAAAAATAAAAAACGCTTTTATAGAAGAAGAGGGTTTTCAGTGTGGATTTTGCACTTCAGGATTTATAGTTAATACCTTTGCATTGATGAAAAGAAATCCAAAACCAGATGTTGAATTAATAAGAGAATATCTTGATAGCAACTTATGTAGGTGTACAGGTTATGATGGAATAGAAAAAGCAGTTAAGAGATTGATAGATAAGTGAAGATAATTGGGCATAGAGGATGCTTTTATGAAACTGAAAATACAATAAAAAGTTTTTTAAAGGCATTTGAACTTGGAGCAGATGGAATTGAAATAGATATACAATCAACTTTGGATAAATTTCTTGTTGTATCTCATGATTCAAACCTTAAAAGATTAACAGGAATTGATTTTGATATAAATAAAAAAAATTATTCAGAATTATTTAAAATGAGAGTTAAGAAAGAAAAAATACCTTTATTATTAGAAGTTTTGGAGTTAGCAAAAGAAAAAAATAAATCAGTTGATATCGAGGTTAAGAATCCAAATGATTTTTATTCAGTTTGTGAACTGGTTTCTAAATTTAATTATGAAGAGACAATAATTTCCTCTTTTTTTCATAAGGAACTATATAACAACAAGAAAAATTTTTATAAAATTAGATTTGCATATCTATATTCTCATGAGCCAAAAAATATTTATGATTATTTAAATGAAGTTGACTTTTTAAAACCAAACATAAATTATTTAACCGAAGATTATAAAAAATTTTCAGAAAGGGTAATTCCATGGATTGTAAATGAGGTGAAAGATTTTAAATATATTAAAGAATTTAATTTATGGGGTGTAATAACAGATTTTCCTGAAAAACTAAAAAATTTTTTAGATAATAAAGAAACTCAGGAAAATATTTTCATTAATTTTTTGATGAAATCTATTATAAAAGAAGAATCAAATATTAATAAAGATTTTTTGAAATTAAATTTAAGAAACATTTTTTCAAATATTGTAATTAATGAAATAAAAATAAATGATAAGATGATTTTTCTTGATAGAAACTTTCCTATTTTCTGGAACATCAATGATAAAATAACAATTAAATTGCAAAAATTTTCATTAGAAGATAAAATAACTTTTAATATAAAGGATTTTGGAATTTTTGAGATTGAAATTAAGGAACTAATAAAAAATCTATCTTAAATATTTTTTGCCTTTTCAATCCAGTTTTTATCTAATAAAAGTGCTCTTCCAATTCCAACAGTGTCACAGTAATTATTTTCAATCAAAAAATTAGCAAAGAAAGGAGTTTTAATTCCACCAGTTAAATTTATAGGAATGTTTACCATTTCTTTTAATCTTTTACTATATTCTTTAAAATATCCATCATAACCTTCTATCTCCTTAGGTCTACTTCCTGCATATCCGCCAGTAACATCAATCATATCAACCTTAAAAGAGATTTCTTTTCCAATTTTTAAACCATCCTCAATTGTTAGCCCATTATCAAAAAATTTATACGAAGGTGGATTATCAGCAAGTGGAAATCTTACAGAAATTAAAATACTTTTTACATTTGATTTTATCTCTTCTATTATTTCAAAAAGGATTCTTGCTCTATTAAGAACATCTCCTCCATATTCATCCTTTCTTTTGTTTATCATTGGAGATAAAAATTGATTAATTAAGAAACCATGTCCAGCATGAATCTCAATTATATCATATCCTGCAATTTCACTCCTTCTTCCTGCTTCACCAAAAGATTTAATAATTTCTCTTATTTTTTCTTTTGGTAAGTCATATTCATTTATCGATTTTAATGGTTTTCTTGAATCTTCTTCGTCTTCAAAAACAAAATCACTTTCATCTTTATTTTTTAACATGTTTTTAAGTTCTGGTATATCAAATAAATTTGCACCAGCATGATTTATTTCAAGAGCAATTTTCACATCATTTGAATGCACTTTTTTTACAAGTTCTTTATGTCCTTCAATATATTTATCATCTGAAAGAAGCATCTGATTCGGCATAACTCTTGATTCTTTTGAAGGAAAGGTGTTTTCAGTTATAATTAAGCCCATTCCAAGTTTTGACATCTTTTCATAATAATTAAGAATAGTTTCATTAACAAAACCACCTTTTTCCTGATTTTTTATGGCAAGAGGCGGCATAATAATTCTATTTTTAATTTTCATACCTTTTATTTCAATTGGTTCAAAAAGATAATTCATAAACTAACCTCCTTTTAAAAGATTTTATAATAGTTTTTAAATCTTTCAAACTTTTTGAGTAAAAAAGATGAGATGAGCAATTGCAATCAGTTGAACCAAAATTTTTAATAAAAGAGATACCATTTTTAATAAAAATTTTTGTAATTTCACACTCATCAAATTTTTCAATTAAATAAATCTCTATAATTGAAAAATTTTCATCTTTAGTTAAATAATCGATATGCCAATGAGTTTTTTTATCTCTTTTAATGTGTCTCTCAACTCTTTTTTCTATATTTTTCTTACCACTTCCAATATAAATATAAAAACCTTTTTTAAATTCAATATTTCCTAATTTTCCAACAATAATTGATAAATTTTTATTTAGTTTTAAAATTAATATGTAACTTCTATACATATTTTATATTTTATTACTTTTTTTAAGAATGAAGGAGGATAATTTATGAAATTAACTACAAAAGAAATAACAATGGCTGGGATTCTTGGTGCTATAACAATTCTTCTCGGATTTACATATCTTGGATATATATCAGTTCCAACACCTGCTGGTGCTGCTACATTTATGCACATACCCGTTATTATTTCTGGAATAGTTCTTGGTGCAAAAATTGGTGCTCTTGTTGGTACAATTTTTGGGATTTCTGCAATTTATTACTTTTTATCAATTGCACCAATATGGGTTCTTTTTCCAGCAAGACCTCTAATTGGAGTTTTTGCAGCAGTCTCATTTCAATTTTTTTATAAATTCTTGGGAAAGGAAAAAGGAAAAAGATATATATTTTTGAGTTTAATTTTATCTATAATATTCTTTTTTATGTTTTTCTGGGTCTTCAGAAATTATAATATAATAATATCTTTATTGTTATCATTTGTTATTGCAATTTTAATTTTCTATTTTCTTATTAAAACCGATCCTCTTATATCTTCAATGACATTTGCATCAATAATTGGAAGCATGACAAATACAGTTATAACTCTTGGGCTTGCTGTTATTTTTAAAATATTCAACTTTCAGCAGGCACTTAGTATTGGAATTTTACAGGGAATTCCAGAAGCAATAGTCGCAGTTTTTGTATGTGTTCCTATATCAATCTTTTTAAGAAGATTTATTGGTACTAAATAAAAGCCTACTTAATATCGAACCATCCACCAAAAATAGGTGTTTCAATTATTTTTCCATCAGGAGAAAAGGTTTTTTCAAAAGTTTGAATAAATGCTGAACCATAATCTAATGTCTCTATAAATGCAATATTCACTCTTTTTACTTCTTTTTTTAAATTTGCATCTAAAACATAAGGAACTCTTGGATCAAGAGAAGCCATGTAAACTTGATAAAGATTCCACATAAGAAGGTCAAGATTTTCATCACTAAAAACTACCTTATCTTTTAAAATATCTTTTGCTTCATTTCTTGTTATTAAATATGTATGAGATGGTAATCCACAGGAAAGTAGTTCAATGATTTTATTTTTTTCTTCTTCAGAATATGAACTATATATAAGTAATCTTTCCATAGTATGTTTGATAAGATAAAGCGACCTATTTACAGAACCTATAACAAGAGGGTGAAGATTACTTAAAAGTGTATTCATTATTTCTTTCTTTTCTTTTATTCCTTTTGATTCAAGAAAATCAAAAAAAGATGTTAAATCTTGAATTGAAACAGGTAGAAGTTCTCCTTTAAGTCCTTTTGGGTTTAATGGAGACCTTGTTTGTGGGTCAACAGGAGTTAGTTCTGCCATCTTTCCCATAACAATTTCATCTGCTCCAAGCGCAAGAAGTGTTCCTGCTGAATGTGCTCTATATGGTACAAGAACAGAAAATTTATTTGTAAATTCTCTAATAATATTTACAATCTTTAATGGAACCTCAAGAAAACCACCTGTTGTATGTAAGAAAAGATCAATTTTTTCAACCTTTCCTATTCTTCTTAAATTGTTATAGATAATCTCAACAGCATCCTGTGCTATTGTTGAATTTAAACCAAGAAAATAGACAATCACCTTTGATTTTCTTAAATTTTCAATTTCTTTTATTAATGACTTTTTATCCATTATTCCTCCTCATTATATTTTTTAAAAATTGATTCTACATCTCTTAAATAAAGAGGTAAAACTTTTTTATAATCTTCAAATTCCCCCTCTTTAAATTTAATAAGACCAATCCTACCAACAATAGATGTATCTATTTTTAAATAGATTTTCTTTTTATTTAAAATTTTCTGATATAAACTAAACTCAGGGAAGATAAGCACTTCATTATAATTTTTTAAATTTTCAATTTTATCAATTTCTACATTATCATTTTTGTATATAAAAACTTCCTTAAGACCAGCATTAATAACTATAGAGTAATCCTTTAACTCAACTGAATTTGAAATTGCTTCAAATGTTGTTATTGTTGTTATTGGTAAATTGTATAAAAATCCAAGTGTTTTTACTATTGAAAAACCTATTCTTAAACCTGTGAAAGAGCCAGGACCATTAACAATTGAGATAAACATAATTTTTTTAAAATCCAAGTTATATGTTTTGAATAGATAATCAATTGCATAAAAATGATTATTTTTTTGAGAATAACTATAATACCAATTAACTTCAGAAAGAATTTTTTCATTCTGTAAAACTGCTACCCCATATGGTTCAATTGAAGTGTTTATTGCAAGGCTGTACATCTTTTTATAACTTCCTCTCCATTAAAAATGATATTTATCATTCTTTCCTTTCCAAAAATTTCTATTTCAATTTTTATATTTTCATAATCTTTAAAATCATTTTTCAATTTATCCGCCCATTCAACGCAAACAATACCTTTTTCTAAAAATTCAAAAAAACCTAAATTGAATATCTCGTCTCCATCCAATCTATAAAGATCTATATGATACAATTTATATTTTCCAGAATATTCTGAAACAACAATAAATGATGGAGACTTAACATACAAATCAATATTTAAACCCTTTGCAATTCCTTTTATTAAGGTTGTTTTACCTGCTCCAAGTTCTCCTGAAATTAAAATAAGATCTCCGGGTAAAAGGTGAGTACCAATTTTTTTACCAAGTTCAATTGTTTCAGCACTATTTTTTGTCTTTACTTTTACTCTTTTTTGTTTCACCAAATTTCTTATAATCAATTGCAAGTTTATAAAGGGATTCGTTAACTTTTTTATCTATCTCTTTTATTGGGAATCCTGTTAAAATTTCTAAACCTTCATCAATTGTTTTGATTGCATAAATATGAAATTTACCATCTTTAACAGCATCAATAACTTCTTTTTTAAGCATAAGGTCTTTTTTATTTTGATATGGTATTATAACTCCCTGTTTTCCATTGAAACCTTTAATCTTACAAGTTTCAAAAAATCCCTCTATCTTTCTATTCACTCCTCCAATTGGTTGTATTTCTCCTTTTTGATTCACAGAGCCAGTCACTGCATAATATTGTTTTATTGGAATATCAGCAATACTTGAAATTAGAGCATAAAGTTCTGCACTTGATGCACTATCTCCTTCAACTTCTTCATATGATTGTTCAAAAGTAAGAGTTGCCGAAAGCGAAAGTGGTTTATCCTTTGCATATCTTTCTCCAAGAAAACCTGAAAGAATCATAACACCTTTATCATGTATTCTTCCTGATAATTTTACTTCTCTTTCAATGTTAACCACACCTTTTGCTCCCATTGAAATATCAGCAGTTATTTTTGTTGGTCTTCCAAAAGTAAAATCTCCCAAAGAAATTATTGCAAGTCCATTAATCTGTCCAACTTTTTCTCCATCAACATCAATCAGAATTGTTCCATCTTTTATCATCTCATTTATCTTTTCTTCAATTAAATTTGATCTATATTCCTTTTCCTCAATTGCTTTTATTATATGCCTGTCCTCAATATAATCACTATTTTCTTTTTCTGCCCAGTAATTTGCCTCTGTTATAAGGTCTCCAATGATTTGAAATCTTGTTGTTACTTTATTTTGATTCTCAACAATTCTTGAACCATAATCAATCACTTCACTTACTGCATCTTTTGTCAAATGTTTTAAATTTGATTTTTTTACAAAACTACTTATAAAATTTACATATTTCAAAATATTATCTTCATTTCTATCCATCTCGGTATCAAATTCTGCCTTAACCTTAAAAAGTTTTTTAAAATCATCATCATAATAGTAAAGAAGATAATATATGTATGGAGTTCCAATAAGTATAACTTTTAAATTTATTGGAATTGATTCTGGTTTTATGGAAACAGTAGGAACAACCTTCAATTGTTCAAATGGATTTTCGATAACTGATTCTTTGTTTTTAAGTGTTCTTTTTAAACTATCCCATGAAAACGGATTTGTTAGAAGGTCTAAAGCATTTATAATAATGTATCCACCATTTGCTTTGTGAATGGAACCTGCCTTAATAAGGTTGAAATTTGTTACCATAAAACCCATTTTTGTTTCATAGTCAATTCCACCAAAGAGATTATAATATGTTGGGTTTGTTTCATAAATAACAGGAGCACCTTTTGTATTTGAATTATCAACAAAAACATTTATTTTATATCTTTTTAAAAATTCTTCTGCTTCTTCTGATTTTTTTGCTTCTCTAAAAAAGCTTAGGTTTTCAATAATATCGTCTTTTAAATTTTCAAGATAATCACTTACTTCAGGGACATCTTCATATTTTGAAATTAAATCTTTAAGAAGATGTCCTATAGCAAAAACCGCAATTTCAATATCAAGGTCTTTAAGTGCTTCAAAAGTTCTTTTATCTATTTTTTTCAATTTTGAAACAACTTCATTTATCTCTTCAAGAAGTTTTTCTCCTTCTTCTTGAATTCTTTTTTGTTCTTCAGGGGGAAGTTTAGAAAAATCCTCTGGTTTTAAAGGTTGTCCATTTTGTAGTGGAACAGTAAGTACACCTGTTTGTGTTAGTTGAATAAGAAATCCCTTCTCTTTAGCCATTGTTTCAACTTCATTAAGAATTTTTTCTTTTTCAAGTTGGAACTTTTTAACAACTTCATTTCTTCTTTTTTCATAATCTTCTGCCTCAAATGCCTTTGGAATTGTTTTTCTTATTGTTGAAATAAGTTCATCAATATCTTTATTAAAAAAGTTTCCTTTGCCAGCAGGAAATTTAATCAAATTTGGTCTATCAGGATTTTTGAAGTTATAAACATAAATTAGGTCATCAGGAGTTTTTTCATTTTTCGCTTTCTCTTCAACAATTTTTCTTATCGAAGTTGTTCTACCCGAACCAGGTATACCAGAAACATATAAATTGTATCCGTCAACTTTTATATCAAGAGAAAAATTTATCGCACTTAAAGCCCTATCCTGACCTATAAGATATTCTATTGGTTGTAACTCTTCAGTTGTTTTGAATTTAAAAAGATTTTTATCACAATATTTTCTAAGTTCTTGATAGTCAAGTTTTAAATTTTTTTCCATATTAATCCTCTAAATAATTTATTGCAACACCCAATGCTCCTGGTCCTGCATGAACACCAAGAGCACTTCCAACGATTTTAGTGAAGTGATATTTTGGTTGTAATTTTGAAAGCAAGTTATTTTTTAATTCCTCAAGTTCTTTTTTAGCATCAAGATGGATGAAGCCAAGTTCAAAATTTCTCTCACTCTCTTTTATCTTATCTATTACTATTCTACTCAACTCTTTCAATGAATTATTTCTTCCTCTTATGATTTTATAAATTCTTGGAAGACATTCTTTCATATGAAGAATGGGTTTTATGTCAAGAACATTCAAAATTAGACCTTTTACATCATTGACCCTTCCTCCCTTATAAACATATTGAAGGGTATTTAATGTGAAAAAAAGTTGAACCTTAGTGATAATCTGATCAAATTTTGAAATAATTTCTTTTCTTGATAATCCTTTTTCAATTAGTTCACAAACTTTTTTAACTATAAATCCATAACCTGCTGATATATTTTCAGAATCAAGGACATCTATTTTATCTGTATTTATTTCTTCTTTTGCCATTTTTGCGGAGTTATATGTACCTGAACCTCTTCCTGTTATATGAATTGAGATTATATCATCGCCCTTTTCAATTATTTCCTTATAGGTATTAATAAAATCTGGTAAAGGTGGTTGAGATGTTGATAGATTCTTTTCTTTTTTTAATAATTCAACAAACTCTTCACTTTTAATATCAACGCCATCTTTATAAAATTTATCTCCTATTTTTAGATATAAAGGAATTATCTTTATATCTTTTTCTTTAAAATATTCATCAGGCAAATCGCATGATGAATCTACCACTATTTTTGTCATTTTTCACTCCAATGAAATAATATAAAAATATAGAGGTTGCCCTCCAGAATAAATTTCAATATCACAATTTGGGAAAATTTTTTCTATTTTTTCTTTAAATTCTTTTGCTCTTTCTTCTTCAATTTCTTCACCATAATAAATTGTTATAAGAGTGCCATCTTCAATTTCAAGATTTTTTAAACTTATGATAGCAGCATCTTCTGGTGAGTCATTACTGTTATATATTCTATCATTATAAATTGCTATGTAATCTCCCTTTTTTATTAATGTTCCATTGAATTTTGTATCTCTTATAGATTTTGTAACTTCAATTGTTCTTATATTTTTAATAATATTTTCTATCTCTTTTACCATTTCATCAACTGGTGAATTCTTGTTGATCATCGTTAATGAAGATATACATTCAGGTATTGACTTTGTTGGTATGACTTCAACTCTTTTTTCAGTTAATTCTTTTGTTTGAAGAGCAGAAAATATAACATTTTTGTTGTTAGGGAAAACAATAATATTTTTTGAATTTATTCTTTCAATTGCATCAAGTATATCTTTTGTTGAAGGGTTGAATGTTTGACCTCCATCAACTATCTCATCAACACCTGCATCTTTCAATATTTTATTGAAACCCTCACCTCTTGAAACTGAAACAAAACCAACCTCTTTTTCTTTTAAAGATAACATATCAACTTCATATTGCATATTTTCAATAGTTATTTTTATTAAACTACTCTTTTTTTCAAAATAATCAATCAATTTTAAATAGTTATCTGTATGAAAGTGAACTTTTATTAAATTCTCCTCTTTTCCTATAATCAATGAATCACCATTTAAATTGAAATCTTTCATCAGATTTTCTTCATCTAAGTTGGTTTTTAGAAGAATCACGACATCATATGGAAATTCAAGTTTTTGATATAATTTTGCTTCTTTAGTTTCAATTTTTTCCATCTCAACCTCTCTTTTTGATATTGCTTTAAAGCCACCTTCCATGAAAGCAAGAAATCCCAAACCTCCTGCATCAACAACTCCTGCTTCCTTTAATATGCTTAACATTTCTGGAGTTTTTTTTAAGGTTTCTCTTGCTTCTTTTAAGGCATTAAAGTATGATTCTTCAAAACTTTTACCCTTTTTTATCTCTTCATAAAAAGATTTAGCAAATGACTTTGAAACAGTTAAAATTGTTCCTTCAACGGGTTTTATCACTGCTTTATATGCTTTTGAAACTCCTTCAATTAAACTTAGAGAAAGTTCTTTTGGTGTTATTTTCTCTTTATCTTTTAACACAATATTCATTCCCTTAAAAATCTGTGACATTATAACTCCAGAATTTCCCCTTGCTCCCATTAAACTTCCTTTTGTAATTGCGTCTATAACTTCACCAATATTTTTCGGATTTATTTTATTTATTTCTTCCCAACTTGACTTAAGAGTCATTAACATATTTGTACCAGTATCTCCATCTGGTACAGGGAAAACATTTAATTTATTGATATCCTCTTTTCTTCTTTCTACCTCTTTAAATGCGAGATAGAAGAAGTTTATGAGAAAATCTTTATCCAAAAGATCCAAATTTATTCCTCCTTAACTCCTTCAACAACAACTCTTATTTCTGGTTTTATGCCTATCATTTTTTCAAATGAATATTCTGTTTGTTCAATAAGGTTATGTATAACTTCTTTTATATTAATTCCTTTTGAAATGATGACATGAAATATGATAAAAATTTTATTTTCTTTGAATATCACTTCAACTCCTCTTGAAGCTTCATTCCATCCAAGAATTTTTTGAACTTTTTGGACAACATTTACAGGTGCTAAACCAACAATTCCATAACATCTCATTGCTGAAAGAACTGCTATGTCTTTAATACTTTTCTCGTGTATAAAACTTTTTCCTCTCATCTTTAAACTATTATACCATTTTTAAAAACTAAAAAATATTTCTTTTATATAATAAAAGAGATATGAAAAATAAGAATTTGTTACAAATAATAATTGGGATAGTTTTAATTTTCTTATCCATAACTTTAATATTTATATATTTTGGTATTTTGATTGATAAATTATTAAAAACTTCACCCCTCTTTCTTATAATTTTTGCAATAATCTCAGTTTTTTTATCTTTATACCTTGTATACATCTATAATATAAAAAATTTATAAACTATCTTTATTATATAATTTAAAGTATAATTAATAAAAATTGGAGGTGAAAGATGCTTACTTGGATCATTTTATTAATTGTTGCTGTGATCGTCTTCTGGTTTATCGGAACATACAATATGTTCATCACTTTAAAAAACAGAGTCAAAAATGCATGGGCTCAGATTGATGTGCAACTTAAGAGAAGATATGATTTAATTCCAAATCTTGTTGAAACAGTTAAAGGTTATGCAAAACATGAAAGAGAAGTTTTTGAAAATGTTACTGAACTTAGAACAAGGGCAATGAGTGCTTCTGGACCAAAAGAAGTTGGTGAAGCAAATAATATGTTAACTGGTGCTTTAAAGACACTTTTTGCAGTTGCTGAAAATTATCCAGAACTTAAAGCAAATGAGAACTTTTTAAAACTTCAGGAGGAGTTAACAAATACCGAGAATAAAATCGCTTTTTCTCGTCAATTCTATAATGATATTGTTATGAGATATAATATGTCTCAAGAAAAAATTCCAGCAGCAATAGTTGCAAGAATTATGGGACTTACTCCTTCTGAATATTATCCAGTGCCCGAAGAAGAAAGAGGTACAGTGAAAGTAAGTTTTTAATAAATGAAGAGAACTCTTTATGAATTAATTGGAGAAAACAAAAGAAGAACTTTTCTCTTTTTAGTAATTTTTTCAATACTCTTAATTGGCATAGGATATCTTTTTGTTTATGCTTTGGAATGGGGAACAATAGGATTAATATTCATTGGATTGTTTGTTATTCTATATAATATAATTGTTTACTACAATTCTGATAAAATAGCACTTGTTTCTGTTGGTGCAATTCCTGCAAAAGAAGAAGATTTTAAGGTTCTTCATAATGTTGTTGAAGAGGTGAGTGTTGCTGCTGGTATTCCTAAACCAAAAGTTTTTGTTATGAATGAAACGCAGCCAAATGCTTTTGCAACAGGAAGAAACCCTCAAAATGCATCAATCTGTGTTACAACAGGTTTACTTCAGATGATGAATCGTGAAGAATTGCAGGGAGTTATCGCTCATGAAATGTCACATATAAGAAATTATGATATCTTACTTATGACTGTAATTGGAATTGTTGTTGGTTTGATAATACTTCTTAGGGATATTTTCTTAAGAAGTATGTGGCTTGGTGGAGGGAGAAGAGGAAGAGATAGAGATAATGCCAACGGAATCCTGATGATTATAGGACTGATTTTAGCAATTGTATCACCTATACTTGTTGCTTTAATTAGAGCAGCAATTTCAAGACAGAGAGAGTATCTTGCTGATGCAGATGGTGCTTATATAGTAAGAGACCCATATGGTCTTGCATCTGCCTTAGAAAAAATTGGTTCTTATAAAAAACCTATGCAGGTAGCATCAGATGCAACTGCACATCTATTTATATCAAGTCCATTTGCAGGTGAAAAATATTTTGCTACACATCCTCCAATAGAGGATAGGATTAAAAGATTAAAAAGTTTAACATTCTAAGGAGGTAACATGAGGGATGTATTAAGGTGGATAATGGATGAGGCCAAAAAAAGAGGGGTTACTTACTCTGACATAAGACTTATTGAAGATGAAATAGAAACGATAGAAACTGAAAATGGAAATGTTCAGGGTATTGGAAAATCTTTTTCAAAAGGTTTTGGAATTAGAGTTTTATTAAATGGAGCATGGGGCTTTTCATCTTCTTCAAAAGTTGATAAATATGAAATGGAAAAAGTACTTGATGAGGCAATAAACATAGCTAAAGCTTCAAGTAAGATTAAAAAAGAGGATGTTATCTTATCAGAGATAGAAATTTATGAAGATGAATACATACCAGATATTAAAATTGATCCATTCACTGTTGGTTTGGATAAAAAACTGAATTTACTTTATGAAGTCGATAAAATAATGTCAAATTATAAACCAGTCAAAATAAGAAGAGGAAGTTTATATTTTGATAAGCAGAAAAAATTTTTTGTTTCAACCGAAGGTTCTTTTATTGTTCAAGATAGAATTGTTTCAGGTAGTGGTATTGAAGCATATGCAATAGGTGATACAGGCGAAGTTCAAAGGAGAAGTTATCCGGCAGCATTAGGTGGAGATTTCTCTGTTTCAGGATGGGAATTTATTGAAACTCTTAAATTGATAGAAAATAGTGATAGAGTTGCAAAACAGAGTGTTGAACTTTTAAAAGCAAAACCTTGCCCTCAAGGATTTATGGATATTGTTATTAGTGGAGATCAGATGGCGCTTCAGGTTCATGAATCCTTAGGTCATCCAGTTGAACTTGATAGAGTTTTTGGAATGGAAGCATCCTATGCAGGTACATCATTTTTAACTCCAGAAAAACTCAATAATTTTATGTATGGTTCAAAAAAGGTGAACATTACAGCAGATGCCACTATTCCACATGCACTTGGTGGATTTAAATATGATGATGAGGGAGTAAAAGCACAAAGAGTTTATCTTGTTAAGGAAGGAGCATTTGTTGGTTATCTTACATCACGAGAAACTGCACATAAAGTTGGCTTAAAGCCAATGGGTGCAATGAGAGCAGATGGTTGGAATAGAATTCCTTTAATTAGGATGACTTCAATAAATTTGGAGCCTCTCGATATGACATTTGAGGATTTAATTTCAGGCATTAAAGATGGAATTTATGTTGAGACAAATAAGAGTTGGTCAATTGATGATAAGAGATTGAACTTTCAATTTGGATGCGAAATTGGCTGGGAAATAAAAGATGGAAAACTTGGTGATATGATAAAAAATCCAACTTATACTGGAATAAGTTATGAATTCTGGAGATCCTGTGATGGTGTTGGTAATGAGGATTTGTGGCATGTATGGGGTGTTCCAAACTGTGGAAAAGGAGAACCTCCACAAATTATGCAGGTTTCACATGGCACAGCACCTGCAAGATTTAGGAATGTAAGAGTGGGAGTTGTAAGATGAGAGGAAAAGAAGAAATTTTAAATGTTTTAAAAAATGGGCTTAAGTTTAGTATTGGAGATGAAATAGAACTTCTTTATCTTGGAAAAGAATCATCTTTGACAAGATATGCTAATTCATACATTCACCAGAATGTTAAAGAAAGTAACAGTCAAATAAGGGTTAGAGTTATAAAAAATAAAAAGATAGGTTTTGTTGAAACAAACAATCTAACGACCGAAGGAATTAAAAAAGCAGTAAAGGATGCTGAAGAGATACTTAACTTTACAAAAGAGGATGACTCTTTTGTAAAATTGCCTGAAAAAGAAGAAATAAAAGATGTTAAAACTTTTTTTGATGAAAACTTAAAGGTTACTCCTTCTGATATGGCTGATAAAGTTAAAAATGTCATTGATAAGGCAACTAAAAAATCACTAACTGCTGCTGGTGCTTTATCCGTTGATTTTGAAGAATATGCTGTCGTAAATTCAAGAGGAATTGAAGTTTATCAACCATATTCATCAATAACATTAACAACTGTAATAATGGGTGAGGATTCTTCAGGATTTGCTGATAGATTCAGTATGAAGTTTAATGATTTAAATGAAATTGAACTTGCAGATGAAGCAATTGAAAAAGCATTAACTGGGAAAAATCCTAAAAATTTAGAACCAGGAAAATATGAAGTTATACTTTCACCTTATGCTGTAGAAGATATTTTATTCTTTTTTGCTTATCTTTCTTTTGGAGCAAAAAGTTTCCATCAAGATACAAGTTTTATGAGTGGAAAACTCAATGAAAAGGTTTTTGGAGAAAATGTAACTATATGGGATGATGGATATGATTTACTTGGAGCACCTATATCTTTTGATTTTGAAGGTGTTCCAAAAAAGAAAGTTATTCTAATTGAAAATGGTATTGCGAAAAATGTTGTTTATGATTCATATCATGCATATAAATTCAATAAAGAAAATACTGGACATGCACTTCCTCAACCAAACTCTCTTGGACCATTTGCTTTAAATCTATTTATGAAAGAGGGGGAAAGTAGCCTTGCCGATATGATAAAAAATGTAAAAAAGGGTGTTTATATTTCAAGATTTCATTATACAAATCCAATTGATCCAAAAAGAGTAATAATAACAGGTATGACAAGAGATGGAACATTTGTAATTGAAGATGGAAAGATTAGTTACCCAATAAAAAATCTAAGATTCACTCAGGATATGGTTGAACTTATGAATAATATTGTTGAAATTTCAAAAGAGAGAAAACTTCAAAGAGGAGATGCTCATGTGAGTGTTGTTCCCTATATAAGGGTAAAAGATTTTAATTTTACTGGAAAAACAGAATTTTAAAAATTTTTAAATCAATAAATAAAAAAAAGGAGACCAAATTTGGTCTCCTTTTAGTTTACAAAATAGGCTGTCTACTTTTGTAAAGTGTGTTAAAAATTAAAATCTCTTAACTCTTATAAGACCAGAGAATGATTCTACTTTAACACCTTTTTTCTCAATTTCATCAAGAAGTAAATTCATACCTATAGAATCAGATGACATATGGCCAGCAACTACAAGATTTACATAATTTTCTTCTGCTTCTTTTTTGTGTTCCTCTGAAAAATGCATACCAACCACAGTTCCAATACCTGAATCAGAGAATTTCTTCATTAACTCTTTTGCCCCTTCGGTTCCACCTGTCATATCAACAATAATTTTTCCTGCTTTACTTTTTAAATCACCACTAAAAACTTTTGGACCAAATCCCATCTTTTTTGCTTCTTTATATTCTGGAATAGTTAAGAGTAGATCAATAATATCTTTAACATATTTTGGTTTTTCTTTATTGAATAACTCTGTAAGAAAATGGTGAACATTATTATCTGCAGGAGTATGGCAGCACATGAATAGTTGTTTTAATAAACGTGCAGAATCAACAGCCAAATATGCATTTCGAGGTGTTAACATTCTATCAACTTCAGAAATTCTTTTAGACATCAACTTCTCACTTATATTAATTGGTATACCATGATGAATTAACGCATCCTCTTGAAGTTTCATAACATTTGGAAGATTTAAAAGAGCGATTCCTCTTGGATGATGAGCAAGGACAAGGTCAAAACCAAGTTCTTTTCCTAACATAATTTCAGCAGTTTCAATGTCAATGCCTGCAATCAATGACTTTATCTCTTCATCACCTGTTCCATAAAGAATTCTTGTATCACCATATGGATTAGTTAAACTTTCTTTATCAAAATACTCCTTCTCTTCATTAGACATTTTTTCATATTCTTTTTTTCTTTCAATAAGTAAATCTTTTACCTCTTTATCTCCTCTTGGGTCATTTTTAATTCCAGAACTTATGAAGAATTCGTATATCTCTTTTAATTTCATCGCTTTACCTCCTTAAAACAATGTAATATAATTGTATCAGAAATGGAGATATTTTTAGATAGCGCTAATTTAAAAGAGATTGAAAAATATTTTGATTTGGGTTTGATAAATGGAATTACAACAAATCCTTCAATATTATCAAAAGAAGATGTTAATTTAATTGATGTTATAAATTTATGTAAAAGATTGAATTTGAATATTTTTATTCAAACAATAGAAGAAGATTACATAAAAATTTTTGATGAAAGTAAATCCTACTATAAACTTTATCCTGAAAAAACTATTTTAAAAATCCCTTTTTCAAATGAGGGACTAAAGAGTTTAAAATTATTCAAAAAAGAAAATATTCCATTTTCAATAACAGCAATATTTTCTCTTAGTCAAATAATCTTATCTTTACCTTATAAGCCTCTTTACATCATTCCTTATATAAATAGAATTGGAAGATATGGAGGAGAACCTTTAAAAATTATTAAGGATGCCAAAAATATAATCAAAGAAAATAATTTGAATATAAAAATTCTTTCAGCAAGTTTCAGAAGTTCAAAAGAAATTGAAGAAGCATTTTCTTTCGGAAGTGATGCAGCAACTATTCCTCCTAATATTTTTGAAGAAATTTTAACTAATCCTTTAAGCAAAAAAGCAATTGAGGATTTTAAAAGAGATTACTTTAAAAATAAAATTTAGAATTTATTTAAAAAATTAATAAATTCGTCTGTATTTAAAATTTTAACTCCTATATTTTCCATATCAGAAAGATTATTTTTCTGAATTTCAGTATTATTTGAAGCGGTTCCATCAGAAATAACAATAACATCATAATCATATGATAAGGCATCAAAAACTGTTGCTCTTATACAATTCGGTGTTTGAACACCTGTTATGATTAAATTTTTAATATTTAATCTTCTCAAAATGAGGTCAAGTTCAGTTCCAAAAAATGCAGACCATCTTCTTTTAATAACAATAATTTCATCACTTTTTGGTTTTAATTCTTTTATTATTTCTGAAGACCCATCATTTTCAATTATTATGCCTCTATTTTCTTTAAATATTTTAATTCTTGTTTTATCAATATCAACTCCACTTTTTCTATGTTCCCTTTTAATAAATATAACTGATAATTTTTTCTTTCTAAATAGATTCAATATTTTTTTAATATTTGGAATAATTTCATGACTATTTTGAACAAAAAGAGGAGAACTTTTATCTAAAAATCCATACTCCATATCAATTATTAATAGTGCACTTCTTTTAAGATCAATTTTTTCCATATTTAATTAATCCTTGAAAACATAACCCCATGTTTCACCAAGATATTTCCCAAATCCAAGAAACTTAAAATTAAATTTTTTCGATAATATAAGAGTTCCATATGAACCTTCATTAACCTTAAATATATCATAAGGTAAATTTAAAATTTTTAAAGTTTCTTTTAAAGGTAGTTTTTGTTTCGGTAAATTTGTATTTCCATTAAAAAAATATTTCATGAAAAATTCGCCAATTTTTAGTTTTGAATATTTTCCAAGAATAATTGTAAAAGCAAAAATTGAACTTAAAGGGCTATTTTTTGCTTCTTCAACAAATTTTTCGAGAAGCATTTTACCAACACCTTTTCCTCTTAATTCACTTTTAACTGCAAAAGAATCAAGTTCTATTGAAACTTTAATATCATTAATATCTATTTCATGGAAATTATTTTTTACAATATTTTCGATATGTTCAACTGAAATTAAAGTTTTATTTTGATTATGGTCACTATCAATTTTAAAAAAGTATTGTTTTCTTAATTTTTCCCATAGATAAAATTTTAGCGTCATACCACCTATTAAATTTAAATCATCATCTAATGCAGCAAATATTTTTGTATTTTTATAAGGATTTTTATAAAGATATTTTTCATCAATTATTTCTAAATCACAAAATCCATCCATTCTTATTTTTATATATCTATTTAACCTTTCACCATTAAATAAATTACTACCAACAAAATTTAATACATCCTCGGCTTCATTTTTTTTATCTACAATTTTTATAAACATTTTTTTAATTATATATGTTTTAATTTAAAAATTAAATTTTAACTACTTACCTGTTTATATCAATGCTTTCAACATTCATAACTAATTTATTTGCAAATGCAACTATTGCGACTATTACTGTAAGAATACCAGAAAAAACAGCAAGAAATGAAAGTGCCCCACCTTTACCTATACCAAAATAGTTAAAGAATTTATTGGAATCTATGAAAAATTTATATAAAAATTTATCAACAATAGGACCACTTGTTATCATTGGGATTGTTCCAACAAGTTGTGCTATAACTCTTCTTGCTGAAAAAACTCTTCCCTGAAGATTTGGAGGAACTTTTGATTGCCATATTGCTTGACTTGAGGAGTTTGTGATGACATTAAGAAACATTATAAAAAAACCAGATATTGATAGAAATATTACAGTTTTAGTTAAGCCAAAGAAAATCATACCGACACTACTTAATAATATCCCTCCAATTAAAGAATAAACTTTCTTTTTTGTCCCACCCCATACTGTCATAATCAATCCGCCAACCAAACCTCCTATTCCGAAAGATGTCTGAACAACTCCAAGAGCAATACTACTATTATTTGTTTTAGAAAGAATTAAAGGAGCTATTAGAGTATTAACAAATCCACCAAAAAAATTCACAAATAAAAATACAGTTAAAAGTGCAAGAAGTGGCTTTTTTTCAAAAATATATTTAAAACCAAAATACGCATCTTTAAATAAATTTGTTTTAGCTTCACTTACCTTCCTTTCAATTTTTGGAATAAATACCCATAAAACAACACCTATTGCAAAAAGAAATGTTATAATATCAATTATCATCACTCCAGAAAGATTAATAATTGGTATTAAGATTCCTGCAAGTATTGGTGCAATAATAATAGGGCCATTTTCAACCATTGAGAAAAGGCCATTTGCTCTTCCATAATCTTCTTTTTTCAGCATAACACTTATTGTTACAGAATATGCTGGCCATTGAAATGCATTAAATGTTCCAGACACAAATGATGCTATATATAAAAAAGGAAGGTTCAATCTATTTAATAAATAAAGAATTAAAGTTAAAATGGTTACGATTCCTGCTGCAAGATCTGGAAGAATTAGAGATCTTTTAAGAGGCCATCTGTCAATAAGTGCACCTGCAAATGGTGAAAAGATTAAATTTGGAATAAAAAATAGAGTTGAAATAATACTGAATGGTGTTGCATTTCCACTGACTTTCCATATCCAGATAGCAAGGCCAAATTGAGTCATTGCTGAACCTACCATTGATATGAATTGTCCTATTGACATAAAAGTAAAACCTTTAAAACCACTCGGTTTTTCCATTAATACCTCTAACCTAAAATTTTAAAAACTATTCAGTTAGTTATATTATATAAAATTTAAATAAAATAACACACTTTAATTTTTAACATATTATCAAATTACTTATCTATTTGTATAAGTTTTTATTTATAGTATAATTTTTAAGATATGACTTTTCAGGATATTATAACTGAATTAAGAATCTTCTGGAGTAAAGAGAATTGCATAATAGGTGAAGGATTTGATATAGAAGTTGGTGCTGGAACAATGAGTCCTTTAACCTTTTTTGGTGTTTTAGGTAATAAACCATATAGAGTTGCCTATATTCAACCCTCCAGAAGACCTCAAGATGGAAGATATGGAGATAATCCAAATAGATTATATAAGCATCATCAATTTCAAGTAATTTTAAAGCCACCTCCAGATGATGTCATAAAAATTTATATAAATAGTTTAGCAAAACTTGGTATAAAAGAAGAAGATCATGACATAAGATTTGTTGAAGATAACTGGGAATCGCCAACACTTGGTGCATGGGGAGTTGGATGGGAAGTTTGGTGTGATGGAATGGAAATAACACAATTTACATATTTTCAACAAGCAGGAGGAATTGATTTGAATCCTATTTCAGTTGAAATAACTTATGGTCTCGAAAGAATTGCACTTTTTTTACAGAAAAAAGATTCAATTTTTGAGATTCTCTGGAATGATGACATAAAATATGGTGAATTAAGACTTAATGAAGAAAGAGAGATGTGCATTTATTCATTTGAAGAAGCAAATATAGAAAAACTAAGAAATGTATTTGATTTTTATGAAAATGAAGCAAGTGTTACTTTATCAAAAAATCTTATTCTTCCTTCTTATGAATTTTGTTTAAAACTTTCACATATTTTTAATATTCTTGATGCAAGAGGTGCTTTTGGAGTGACTGAAAGAACTCAATATATTACAAGAATAAGATCCATTGCAAATAGATGTGCAAAACTATATCTTAAGGAGAAAAATGGGAAAGAATCTTCTGATTGAAGTAGGCGTTGAAGAAATACCAGCAAGATTTTTAAATGATACAATTGAAGATTTTAAAAACAATTTTAAGAATTTTCTTGATAAAGAAAATATTTTATATAAGAAAATAGAACATTTTGCAACACCAAGAAGGCTTATCATTTTTATTGAAGATATTTCTTCCTATCAGCAGAATAGAGTAGTTAAAATTAAAGGGCCAAAAAGATCTATTGCTTTCTCAACAAATGGTGAACCAACATCAGCATTACTTGGTTTTATGGAAAAAAATCAGGGTAAATTAGAAGATTTAAAATTTGAAAAAGTTGGTAAAGATGAATATGTGTTCATTGAAAAAAATATTGAAGGAAAATTAGTTAAAGAGATAATTGAGAAAAATTTTAATGAAATTCTTTTTTCAATACCCTTAAAAAAACCTATGAAATGGGATAATGTCACTTTTATTAGACCAATAAGATGGATTCTTGCTCTTATTGATGATGAAATATTAAAAATTAAGATTGGCAATGTTGAATCAAAAAATAAAACACATCCATTTCTAAAGTCAGGCAAAGATTTTATTAAAGTATCAAATGCAAATAGTTATTTTGAAATTATGGAGAGTGAAGGTATAATTCTTTCTTTTGATAAGAGAAAAGAGAAAATTATAGAGGAGTTAAATTCTTTTGAAAAGGAACTCGGTGTTAAAATAGATATAGATGAAGATCTTTTAGATGAACTTACAAATTTGACAGAATCTCCTAAAGTTTTCTATTTACCAATTCCAAATATAGGAAAAAATTTACCTGATGAAATTTTAACAGAAATTTTAAAAAAAGGTGGAAGAGTTTTTCCTGGAATTAAAAACAATGAGATTGTTTATGTTTTTGGAGTTCAAAATGGTGTAAATAGAAAAACTGAAATTGTTAAAGAAGGTTTTTATAATATCATTAAAGCAAAGATAGATGACGCAATATTTTTCTATAATAAAGATAAGGAAATAAATTTAAAAGATAGGATAGATGATTTAAAAAAAATAGTTTTTGAAAAAAATCTTGGTACATATTATGATAAAACACTAAGAATCATAAAATTACTTTCTAAAATTTATGGTGATATTAAAATAAGCGAAGAAGAAAGGATTGCTCTTGATAGAGCAGCTTTACTTTCATATGCAGATCTTGTCACATTGACAGTTCAAGAATATCCAGAACTTCATGGAATTATTGGTAAAATTTTATCTTCAATTTCAAAAGAAGAAAAAATTGTTGGAGAAATAATTGGTGAGTTTATCTATCCAAGAAAAAGAAGTGATAAATTACCAAAAAATAATCTTTCTAAAATTCTTGGAATTGTAGATAGGATTGATACTCTTACAGGTTCTTTTATAACAAACTTAGAACCAACATCTAAAGAAGATCCAATGGGTTTAAGAAGGATATCATTCACACTAATAGAATTACTGATATCTTTTGAAAATAAATTATCTTTAAAAAATTTAATAGAGTATTCTTTAAGCACCTATCCAGAAAGTTTAAAAAAGGATTTTAATATCGATAACCTTATAAATTTTGTAAAAGGTAGATTTAAATTGATATTTGAGGAAAATGGAATTCAATATGATATAATTAATTGTGTATTAAACTCATTGAATTTAATTCCTTATTATTCTTATAAAAATGCAAAATATATAAAAGAGATATATGATAACTCAAATTTCATTGAATTTGTAAAAGCATATAAAAGAATTTTTAATATCACAAAAGATTATAAGGAAGTTTTAGATATAAAAAAAGAACTTTTTGTAAAAGACGAAGAGAAGGAATTATTTGAAGTTTATAAGATGGTTAAAAATGATTTGGAGAAAAATGAAATTTTAGATTTTTCAACACTTTTTAATAAATCTAACGACCTAATTAAAAAAATAAATAACTTTTTTGATCAGGTTCTTGTTATGGATAAGGATGAAAGCATAAAAAACAATAGATTGAATTTAATTAAAAATATTTTAACTCTTATGAAAAATTTTGGCTCATTTGAGGAGATTATAAAGTCATAATTTTATAGAAAGGAGTATAAGATGGCTTCAAAGAGAATTTATGAGTTTGAAGAAGGTTCAAAAGAGATGAAATCTCTTCTTGGAGGGAAAGGCGCGGGTCTTGCAGAAATGACTAAAATTGGTTTACCAGTTCCATATGGTTTTACCATAACCACAGAAGTTTGTAATGAGTATTACAAAGTAGGAGGAAAATTTCCACCTGGACTTGAAGATGAAATTCTTGGGTATTTAAAAAAATTGGAAACAAAAACAAAAAAAATTTTTGGTTCAAAAGAGAACCCTCTTCTTGTATCTGTTAGGTCAGGTGCACCTGTTTCAATGCCTGGTATGATGGATACAATTTTAAATTTAGGTCTTAATGATGAAACAGTTGAGGGATTAAGCGAATTAACAAAAGATAAAAGATTTGCATATGATTCATATAGAAGGTTTATAACTATGTTCTCAAATGTAGTTATGTCTATAAAACATGAATATTTTGAGGAAATTCTTGATGAGATTAAAAATAGATTTAATGTCAAAAGTGATGCAGAGATTCCTTATGAAGGATTAAAAAAGATAGTTTACGAATATAAAAAATTATATGAAAGAGAAGTTCATGAAAAATTTCCACAGGATCCTTATAAGCAGTTGATGATGGCAATTGAAGCAGTTTTCAAATCATGGAACAACAAAAGAGCAATAGAATATAGAAGAATTTATAAAATACCTGAAACTCTTGGGACTGCAGTAAATATTCAGATGATGGTTTTTGGTAATGCAGGTTTTGATTCAGGAACCGGAGTCGGTTTCACAAGAGATCCAGCAACAGGTGAAAATAAACTATATGGTGAATATTTACTTAATGCACAGGGCGAGGATGTTGTTGCTGGAATAAGAACTCCAAAACCTATCATCGAACTTAAAAATGACATACCCTCAGCATATAATGAACTTTTAAAAATCAAAGATATTCTTGAGAAACATTATAGAGATATTCAGGATTTTGAGTTCACAATAGAAAAAGGTAAACTTTTCATGCTTCAGACAAGAACAGGTCAAAGAACTCCAGTTGCTGCTGTTAAAATTGCAGTTGATATGGTTGAGGAAGGTGTTATAACCAAAGAAGAAGCAGTTATGAGAGTTGACCCCCATCAGATAGAATTACTTTTGCATCCAATGATTGATTCAAAAGCAAATATTAAAGTTATAGCAAAAGGATTACCAGCATCTCCTGGTGCAGCATTTGGTAAGGTTGTTTTTGATACTGATGAAGCAGCATTAAGAGGAAATAATGGAGAAGAGATTTTACTTGTAAGGCCAGAAACAACTCCTGAGGACATTCATGGAATGGTTGCAGCAAAAGGAATATTAACTGCCCGTGGCGGGATGACCAGTCATGCTGCAGTGGTGGCAAGAGGAATGGGTAAGCCTTGTGTTGTTGGTTGTGAAGAGATAAAAATTGATATGAATGGTCAATTTTTTATATCACCAGATGGAACAAAAGTAACAAAAGATGAATATATAACAATTGATGGAGGAACAGGTAGGGTTATCTTAGGAAAAGCACCCTTAATAGAACCTGAAATTGGAGGAAACCTCGAAAAGCTTCTTAAATATGCTGATGAAATTAGAAAACTTGGTGTAAGAGCAAATGCAAATACACCAGAAGATGCTAAAAAAGCAAAAAAGTTTGGAGCAGAAGGAATTGGTTTATTAAGAATTGAAAGAATGTTTCTTGACCCTGAGAGACTTCCAATTGTTCAAGATATGATAATGTCAAAAACAAAAGAAGAAAGAGAAGTTCATCTTAAGAAAATTGTTCATATGATTCAGAAAGATTTTGAAGAGATGCTTGAAGTTATGAATAATCTTCCTGTAACAATTAGACTTCTTGATCCACCCCTTCATGAATTCTTACCTCAAAGAGAAAGGGTTGAAGAAGAAATTAAATCTTTAAAAGAGAGTAATGGAGATGTTGAAGAGATAAAAAAGAGAGAAAGAATTCTAAAAAGAATCAAAGAATTATATGAACATAACCCAATGATTGGATGGAGAGGATGTAGAGTTGGAATAGTATATCCAGAAATATATGAAGCGATGATAGAAGCAATAATTATGGCAGGAATAAATTTAAAAAGAAAAGGTCTTAACCCAGTGGTTGAAATAATGCATCCACTTGTTGCTCATGAAAATGAACTTAAAATTCTAAAAGATATGACTGATAAAGTAGCAAAAGAGGTTATGGAAAGAGAAGGAGTTGAAATTCATTATCTTGTTGGTACTATGATTGAGGTTCCAAGAGCAGCAGTTTGTGCTGATAAAATTGCTAAATATGCTGAATTTTTCTCTTTTGGCACAAATGATCTTACTCAGACAACATATGCTTTCAGTAGAGATGATGTTGAAGCAACATTTTTACCTTTTTATATAGATAAAAAGATACTTCCTGAAAATCCATTTATGGTTCTTGATATTGAAGGCGTTGGTAAACTTGTAGAGTTAGGAACAAGACTTGGGAAAGAGTCAAATCCTAAACTTGAAGTTGGAATTTGTGGTGAACATGGTGGCGAACCTAAAAGTGTCAAATTTTTCCATAAGGCTGGACTTGATTATGTTTCATGTTCTCCATTTAGAATACCTATAGCAAGATTATCTGCAGCGCAAGCAGTTGTTGAGGAAAAATTTGCAAAAAGAGAAACCTATTCGGATACTCGTTGAGGAACTTGAGAAAAAAACCCTTTCACCTTATGCAACTCTTTCAAATAAGAGTAAAGGGAGAATTTATAAAGAAAAAAAGTGTGAGATAAGAACAGATTTTCAAAGAGATAGAGATAGAATTATTCATTCAAAATCATTAAGGAGATTGAAAGAAAAAACTCAGGTTTTCTTTTTTCCTCTCGGAGATCATTACAGAACAAGACTAACTCATGTTCTTGAGGTATCTCAGATTGCAAGAGTGATTGGTCGTGCTTTAAGATTAAATGAAGATTTAATAGAAGCAATAGCTTTAGGACACGACCTCGGGCATTCACCCTTTGGTCATATTGGAGAAGAGGTTTTAGATAAAAAATATAAAGAATATATTAGTACAGGTGGATTTAAACACAATGAACAATCTTTAAGAGTTGTTGATTTTTTGGAAGAAGGTTATGGTGGTAAAAAGACTACAGGTCTTAATTTAACATGGGAAGTAAGAGACGGAATTTTGAATCATTCAAAAGGTTTGAAAGATATTAAGGATAGCGATCTTAATAAAATCTCCACTTTTGAAGGAGTTGTAGTTGCATTATCAGATAGAATTGCTTATTTAAATCATGATCTTGATGATGCAATTAGAGGTGGTGTTATAAAAGAAAAAGAAATTCCTAAAGAGATTGTTAAAAAATTAGGAAAGGATAGTGGAAAAAGAATAGATATTATGGTAAAAGATTTGATAGGTAACTCTATAAAAAAAGGGAAAATAGAGTTTTCAAGTGAAGTTGAAAATATTATAGATATTTTTTTAACTTTTTTGAAAGAGAACCTTTATTATAATGAGAAACTAAGAGGACAGGAGATAAGAAGAATTGAAATTGTCATATCAAATCTTTTTGATTATTATGTGGAAAATCCTTCATCAATATTAAATTTTGTAAAAAAATATGAACTACCAATTTCATATAAATCATGGGAAGATGCCTTAACTTTTTTACCAGTAAGAATAAGATATGTTTGTGATTATATTTCAGGAATGAGTGATGCATTTTTATTATTGAATTTTAACGAAACTTTTATACCAAAACCATGGCAAATATGAGAAATTTATATCAATTTGCAGAAGAATTAAGAGAAAAAGTTGATATTGTTGAATATCTATCTCAATATTTATCAATTAAGAAAAGAGGAAAAAATTATGTTGCACTTTGCCCTTTTCATCCTGATAAAAATCCATCTTTAAATATATCTAAAGAAAAAGGACTTTTTCACTGTTTTGGATGTGGTGAGGGAGGTAATCTATACAATTTCATAATGAAGATTGAAAATGTAAGTTTTGAAAGAGCCGTAGAAATGGTTGCAAAATGGGCAAATGTTGAAATTCCACAGTTTGAATATAGTGAAGATAAGAAAAAAATTTTTGATATACATGAAAAAATTGCAGAATTTTTTTATAACAAATTAATTGAAAATGAAGAGGTTTTATCATATCTAAAAGAAAGGGGTCTTGATTTAGAAACTATTCAAAAATTTAAACTTGGATTTGCACCAAAATCAATTGCTGATTTTTTAACTGAAAATAAAGAAGAAAAGATAGATATAAAAGACACTGGAATTTACCCTTATTCAAATTTTATAGAAAGATTAATGTTTCCAATAAGAAATGTTTCAGGGAAAATTGTTGGTTTTTCAGGAAGATCATTAAAAGGAGAAATGCCTAAATATATAAATTCAACTGAAAAATTTTTTAAAAAGGGCGAAACTCTTTATGGTTTATTTGAAGGCAAAGAGGAAATCTTAAAGACAAAGGAAGCGATACTTGTTGAGGGTTATATGGATGTAATTATTCTTTCAAAAAATGGAATTAAAAACAGTGTATCTTCTATGGGTACTTCTTTTACAGAAGATCAGGCAAAAATTTTGAAAAGATTTTCTGATAGAGTGATAATTTCATTTGATCCAGATATTGGTGGTATTGAGGGAACAAAAAGAGCACTTGAAATAGCAGAAAAATATAATTTTGAAATTAAAATTTTAACCTTACCAGAGAATCTTGATCCTGATGAATACATAATAAAGTTTGGAAAAGATAATTTATTAAATTTAATATCAAATTCAGATGATGTGATATCTTTTTTATGGAAAGAAGCAGAGAAAAAACATGAAAAAGATGATACTCTTGTTCCTCTTTTAAAAGACTTGATTGACATAGCAAAGAGAATTAAAGATGCAGCAAAAAGATTTGAATTTATTAAAAAAATTTCTGAAAGAACAAAATTTCCTGAGATGGTTATACTTGATGAAATGAAAGAGAAAAAGAGGAAAATTAAAGAGGAGATTTTAGAACAGGAAAATATTCTTGAAAAAGAGTTTTTATTATATCTAATCAAAAATCCAGAATTAATTGAGGAAATTAAAAATGAAATTGATGAAAACTATTTTTTGACAAAAAAGTATAGAGAACTTTTCATAAAGATATTAAATGAAAATGAAAACATATTAACTCAAGATCCTTTATATAGAGAGTTTAGTTTAACTGAAAAAGATATTGGACCTAAAGAAAATTTTTATGATATGTTGAAGAGAATTAAAATATCCTATTTACTTAATCTTAAAAAAGAGTTATTAATTTATTTAGAAAAAGCAGAAAAGAATAATGAAAAAGATATGGTTGATTATTATCAACTGAAATTAATTGAGATAGAGAAGAATTTAAAGAATTTATTATATAAGGAGGTGTAAAGTTTGCGAGATAAGTTTAGGCACAATGAGATAACAAGATTAATTGAAAAGGGTAAAGAGAGAGGTAATCTTTCATATAACGAAATTTTTGATACTTTATCTTCAATAGAAGATCTATCTCCAGAAGAGATAGATGAGATGTATGAATCTTTAATTGAAAATGGAATCATATTTGGTGATGAAAAAGAAATTGAAATTGAAGAAGAGAGAAGAAAAGATGAGATAGAAAAATTTAAAGAAGGATTGGAATTTTCTAAAGAGGAACTGCTTGAACCTCTTGATCCTGTTAATTCATATCTTGTGGAGATAAGTAAAATTCCTTTGCTTTCAAAAGATGAAGAATATGAACTTGCAAAAAAAATGAGAGAAGGAAATCTTGAACAGAAAGCTGAGGCAAGAAAGAGATTAATTGAAAGTAATTTAAGACTTGTAGTAAGTATTGCGAAAAAATATATAGGTCAGGGTTTACTTTTTCTTGATTTAATACAAGAGGGTAATCTTGGTCTAATTAAAGCAGCTGAAAAATTTGATTATAAAAAGGGGTGGAGATTTTCAACATATGCCACATGGTGGATAAGACAAGCAATAACAAGAGCGCTTGCAGATCAATCAAGAACGATAAGAGTACCTGTCCATATGGTTGAAAATATAAACAGATTGAAAAAAATAACAAGACAACTGATGCAAAAACTCGGTAGAGAGCCAACAGATGAAGAAATTGCAAAAGAGATGGATATTTCTGTTAAAAAAGTACAGGATTTTAAAAGAGTTGCACAGGTTCCAATTTCACTTGAAACACCAGTTGGAGATGATGAAGATACAAGACTCGCAGATTTTGTTGAGGATAAATCCATTTTATCACCAGAAGAAGAAACAATCAAAAATTGCTCCAATGAGGAACTCTTAGAACTACTAAAATTTTTACCTGAAAGAGAAAGAGAAATTATTAAACTTCGTTTTGGATTAGGTGGAGAAGTTCCACATACTCTTGAAGAAGTTGGTGCAAAATTTAATGTAACAAGAGAAAGAATAAGACAGATTGAGTCAAAGGCAATAAGAAGATTAAAACAATTGATGAAAAAAGAAAAGAAAATTTAATGGATGAACTGAAAATCAGACCAATGACCAATAAAGATATATTGGTTGTTGTCGAAATTGATAAAAAATCATATAGTCATCCATGGGGAGTAAACGAATTCTTTAGAGAAGTAAATTATAATAGATTTGGCAGATATTATGTTGTTGAATTAAATAATACAGTTATAGGTTACATTGGAAGTTGGTTTCTTTCTGACCTTATACATATAACAACTGTTGCAGTTCATCCTGACTATAGAAGAAGAGGAATTGGAGAAAAATTGATGAATTATATTTTGGATATTGGTAAAAAAGAAAAATGTAAATTATGTGTACTTGAGGTCAGGGTTTCAAATGATAAGGCTATAAGTTTATATAAAAAATTAGGATTTAGGATTGATAAGATAAAAAAAGAATATTATCCAGATAACAAAGAAGATGCTTATTTTATGGTAAAAGACCTATAAATTATTAAAAGTTTCATAATTTTATAATTTTTTAATCTATAATAAATTCATGTTATCCTATATTGCTCTATTAGGTAGAATTTTTTTGATTGGCGTTGAAAGAATAATAATAAAAGGATTAAGCGAAAAAGATAATAATATTATTGTTACTTTTTTATTCTTTTTTCTTGCTATCTTTTTCTTTTTGCCATTTATTATTTTTTCAAAAAAACCAGATAATTATAGTTTTTTAAAAGTAGTTTTAATCACAAGTATAATTTATACTAATTCTTTTATTTTATATGTGAAATCAATATCCATAAGTGAAGTATCTTTGGTAACTCCTTTATATAACTTCAATATTTTCTTTTTAGTAATACTAACTACAATTTTTCTTGATGAAAAAATTACCTTTATAAAAATTATGGGTCTAATTCTTTTAATCTATGGTTCATCATTTCTCACTAAAAGAGAAAACTTATTTCTTTCAATTAAAACTCTATTAAAGGATAGAGGTTCAAAGATTATGATAATTTCTTCTTTATTAATTGCAATTGGTAGAACAATAGATGGCTCAATTACAAAGATGGGAGTTTCACCTCTTTTTTATGCTTTTTTTCTCTATCTTTCCATTACAATAATCTTATTTTTTATAATTTTGTTCAATAGAAAGTTAAAAGATACCTTTTTATTATTAAAAGAAAAAAAATTTTTAAGTATTTCAGCAGGACTTACAAATGCTTATTCCTATCTATTTTTATTGATTGCTTTTAAAAATATCGATGTAAGTATAGCAGAACCATCAACAATGCTTGGTACAATAATAACACTAATTTTTTCCAGATTCATATTTAAAGAGGAAATAAAATATAGATTTATAGGAGCATTAATAATGATTTTAGGTACATATTTAATTTTTCTTTAAATTATTTTGGATTTTCAATAAATGATTTATCAAGATCTCCTTCATTTGAAAATCCTCTTTCTTCCCAGTAACCTCTATAATTTTCATCATTTGATACTTCAATTTCAGTAATCCATTTAATCCATTTATATCCCCATTTGTTCTCAGCGACTAATTGGAATGGAAAACCTCTTTCAGGTGGCAATTTTACTCCATTCATTTTATATGCAATTAGAATGTCTTTATCATAAAAATATTCGATAGGCATTGAAGTTGTATAACCATCATATGCATGAAAAATCAAAATTTTTGCATCTTTACTTATACCTACATCTTCTAATAAATCTCTAACAAGAAAACCTTCCCATAATATTTTTAAACTCCAACCCTCAACACAATAGATGGTTGTAACTTTTTCATATTTTTGAAATTTATTTATGATTTCATCATATGTATAACTTTTTTTATTATCAATAAGCCCAGTTATATTCAATTTATAATTATTAATATCAACATATTGAGGACCCTTTATAGAATTTTCTCTGAATTCTTGTATAGATGAAAGTTTTTCTCCTTGATATTCAAGAATTTCCTCTTCATTAAGTACTATTTTATCCTTTTTTGTAAAATATCTACTAAATATTAAAACTAATATCAAAATTGTTATTAATATTATTATTAAATAATAGTTTTTTCTCATTCTTCCTCCTTATAGTGATAAATTAATTGTATCATTTTTAATAAAAAATACTTCATATTTTCAAATATGTTAAAATTTATAGGATGAAGAAACTTATATTTATTTTACTCATTCTTTTAATAATTCCATTTGGTGCTAAATTTCAAGAAAAGATACCAGAAGAGTATCTTTCATCAATCGATTACCTTCTTGAAAAAAATATCATAAAAGGTTTTCCTGATGGAACTTTTAAGGTTGACTGGGCAATAACTGAAGGTGAATTTTTAACTTTAATAGTTAGATGCAATTTAAAATATGGGAAAGAGGAAATTAATAAAACAATTTTTGAAAAAATAAAGGATTTCTTTCTTAATTTTATTAATAGATTCAAAAATCAAAATAAAGATAAATTTCCAGAACTTAAAGAAAAATGGTTTCATCCTTATTTAATTGAATATTCAAATATTACTAAAATTAAAGAAGAAGAAATCGAACCATATCTTTTTATAAATATTTATGAGGCTTTATATTTTATTCTTCTTGCATCACCATACAAAGGTGAAATAGAAAATATATCATTACCTCTTGATAATAAATCGAAATCAATAATAATTGTTGCAAGTATTTCACATAATTATTTTCCAGATAAAATTAAATTTAGAGAAAAATTATCAAGAGGTGATGCTTTTTTATTAATAGAAAAATATTTAAGGAGCAAGGAAAATGTTACTAACAATTGATATTGGAAACACTAACATTGTTTTGGGAGTTTTTAAAAAAAATGAAATTATCAAAACATACAGACTTTCTTCAAGAGTTCTAAGAACATCAGATGAATATGCTCTTGATATAATTTCACTTCTTTATTTTGATAAGATTACAAATAAAGATATTGATGATGTAATTATTTCTTCAGTTGTTCCTCCACTTGATCCAATTTTTGAAAGAGCCATTGAAAAAATATTTAATAAAAAACCAATTTTTGTAAATTTATCGATGAAATTTCCAATAAAAATTAAGATTGATAATATAAATGAACTTGGAATAGATAGATTAGTTGGAAGTTCAATGGCTTATGAGATAACAAAAAATTCTACAGTTGTTGTTGATTTTGGAACAGCAACTACATTTGATGTAATAGATAAAAATGGTGTTTTTATTGGAGGAGCAATTGCACCAGGTATCTTGTTATCTCTTGAATCCTTAATTACAAGAACAGCAAAACTTCCTAAAGTAGAACTCACTCTTCCTGATTCACCAATTGGAAAAAATACAATAAACGCTATTCAATCTGGTTTTTTGTATGGCTGGAGTGGTATTGTTGAAAAAGTAGTAAAAGAAATAGAAAACTCATTAAGTGATAGTGTTAATGTAATCATAACTGGTGGTGCATCACATTTTGTTTTACCACTGATAAAACTGAATTATATATATGAAAGAGACCTTATCTTAAAAGGTTTAAAACTTATTTATGATTTAAATAAAAAGTAGTTAAATTATGACAAAAAACATAAAAATATCTTATCCATTTTTAATTCTTGCACCACTTTCCAATTTTTCAGATAATGGTATGAGGATTCTCTCAAAAAGATATGGAGCAAATTTAACCTATACAGGCATGATTTCAATTTATAATATAATAAAAAATAGTGGACTTAATTTTAAAATATTACCAGATGAAAGGCCAATAGCAATTCAAATTTTTGGGGAGGATGAAGATAAGTTTGAAAAGGTAACTGAAATTTTGAATGATTTCGCAGATGTTATAGATATTAATTTCGCCTGTCCATCCAATAAGATTTTAAATAGTAGAAGTGGTGGATTTTTGTTAAAAGAAGTTGAGAAAATAAAAAAAATAATTGAAAAAGTTGTAAAAGTTAGTAAAGTTCCTGTAAGTGTAAAAATAAGAAGTGGATTTACTAAAGATAATTTAACTTTTGAAAGAATTGGTGAAATATGTGAAGAATTAAAGGTTTCATATTTGACGATACATCCAAGAAGTGTTAATGATAGATTCTCAGGAGATGTTAATATTGAGATAACAAAAAAATTGAAAGATAAAATAAAAATTCCAGTCATACATAGTGGAGAGGTTAAAGACCATTTCAAAGCAAAAGAGGTATTCGAAATAACAAATTGCGATGGGATAATGATTGGAAGAAAAGCAATAGGTAATCCATGGATTTTTAATGAGATTAAAAATTATTTAATTTATGGAAAATTACCTTTAAAAGTTCCATTAGAAAAAAAGATTGAAATAATTAAAGAACATTTAGAAATTTTGATGAATTTATATGGTGAACAATTCGCTTTAAAACAGATGAAGATACATATTCCATATTATCTTAAAGGATATCCAGGTATTAATAAGTTGAATAAATTATTAAATGGAGTAAAATCAATAAAAGAACTTATAAAGTTAATAAATAATTTTAGATTTTTATGATTAAAAGAGGTGATATATGAAAAGGGTTGTTAGTATAAGTCTTGGTTCATCAAAAAGAGATAAAAAGGTTGAGGTTGAAATTTTAAATGAAAAATTTATACTTGAAAGAATTGGTACTGATGGTAGTAAAGAAAAAATGGTAGAACTTTTTAAAGAACTTGATGGTAAAGTTGATGCTTTTGGACTTGGAGGAGCAGATTTATATATAAGCGTCGGAAAAAGAAGAACTACATTAAAATCAATAGAGAAAATTACAAAATATGCAAAAATTACACCTGTTTGTGATGGTCAATATCTTAAAGATACTCTTGAAAAAAAGAGTGTACTTTTTATGAAAGATAAGGGTTTAATAGATAAAAATACAAAAGTTCTTGTTATTTCAGGTGTAAGTAGGTATGGTTCTGTTGAAGGATTTGTTGAGGTTGGTTGTAAAATTTTATTTGGAGATTTAATGTTTTCTCTTGGAATACCAATTCCTTTATATGGTCATAAACTTTTCCTCTTTGTTGCAACTATTCTTGTTCCAATAGCTAAAAATTTACCATATGATATGTTATATCCTACTGGAAAATCACAGGAAGAGGTTGTTCCTAAATATGAAAAATATTACAAATGGGCAGATGTAATTGCTGGAGATTTTCTTTATATGAAAAAACATATGCCTGAAGATTTATCTGGTAAAATAATATTTACAAATACAACAACACTTGAAGATAGAGAATTTTTAAAAAAGAGAGGTATTAAATTTGTTATAACAACAACACCTGAATTTGATGGAAGAACTTTTGGAACAAATGTTATGGAAGCTTTAATATGTGCTTATACAGAAAAAAGACCTGAGGAACTAAAAGAAGAAGATTATTATAGATTGATTGATGAATTAAATATAAAACCAAATATCATTGAATTATAAGGAGGAACAATGGTAAGTAAAAGCGATAAAGAAGAAAAGGTTATAAAACCAAAAAGCGATAAAGTATATTTAACAAAAGACGGTTTAAAGAAACTTGAGGATGAACTTGAATATTTAAAAAATCAAAAGAGACTTGAGATTGCAGAAAAACTTGAAAATGCAGTTCAATCCTTTGGTGAACTCACTGAAAATGCGGAATATGAAGAAACAAAAAAGGAACAGGCATTAATTGAAAGTAGAATAATGGAACTTGAGGATCTTCTTTCAAAAGCGATAGTTATTGATACTGAAAAAATTTCAAAAGTTGCTGTTGGTATCGGAAGTAGAGTTAAAATTTTAATAAAAAACTTAAGCGATAAGAGTGAAGAAGTGCTTGAATTTATGCTTGTTAGTTCTGTTGAAGGAGATCCTGAAACTAATAAAATTTCGAATGAATCTCCAATAGGTGAGGCAATTCTTGGAAAAAGAAAAGGAGATGTTGTTAAGGTTAAAACACCTAAAGGAGAGATCTTAATTAAGATAATGAATATAGAGAAATAGATATGGAAGAAAGAGAAATTAGATTACAGAAATTAAAAGAACTTAGAGAAAAAGGTTATAATCCATTTGAATATAATTTTAATAGAACTCATACTGCAAAAGAAATAAAAGATAATTTTATTCAACTTGAAAATAAAGAAGTAAAAGTTTCTGGAAGAGTCATTTCTGAAAGATTTCATGGAAAAGCAAGTTTCATCACAATAAGAGACTTTACTGGAAATCTTCAAATTTATTTAAGTTTAAATAATCTTGGCGAAGAAGATTACAACTTTTTTAAAAAATTTATCGATCCAGGTGACTTTATTGGTATTGAAGGTGATGTTTTTAAAACTCACACAGGAGAAGTTACTGTTAATGCAAAAAAATTACAACTTTTAACAAAATCATTATCTCCTCTTCCAGAAAAATATCATGGAATTAAAGATGTTGAAGTAAGATATAGGAAAAGATATCTTGATTTAATCGCTAATCCAGATATTATCGATATTTTTATCAAAAGAAGTTTAATTATAAAAATTATTAGAGATTATCTAAATAACTTAGGGTTTATAGAAGTTGAAACTCCCATGCTTCAGCCAATACCAGGCGGAGCAACTGCAAAGCCATTTATTACCTTTCATAATGCACTAAATCAAAATTTATATTTAAGGATTGCTCCAGAATTATATCTTAAAAGATTAATAGTTGGTGGTTTTGAAAAAGTATATGAAATTAATAGAAATTTTAGAAACGAAGGTATCTCAACTATACATAATCCAGAATTTACAATGCTTGAACTCTATCTTGCTTATGCTGATTATAAAGACATTATGGTTTTAACTGAAAATCTTTTGTCAAATGTTGTTTTAACCATAAACAATTCATACATTATAAAAAATGGAAAAGATGAGATAAATTTTGAGCCACCATTCAAAAGAGAATCCTTTAAAAAAATTTTTGAAGAAAAAACAAAAGAAAATTTTGATAAATTTAGAGATACTAATTTTGCTTTAGAGTACCTAAAAAAAGAAAATATAGAATTAACAAGAAAACCAACTTTTAAAAATATAATAGATGAAATTTTTAAAGAAAAAGTTGAGAAAAATCTTTTAGACCCAACAATTGTTTATGATTTTCCTATCGAGATGTCACCTCTTGCAAAAAAGAAGAGAGATGATGAAAAATGGGTTGAAAGATTTGAAATATTTGTTAAAGGAATAGAAATTGCAAATGCTTTTTCAGAACTTAACGACCCTTTGGATCAAAAGGAAAGATTTCTTAATGAAGTTAAAGAGAAAGAAAAAGGTGATGATGAGTCACACTATTTTGATTCTGATTATATTGAGGCACTTGAATATGGTATGCCACCAACAGGTGGACTTGGCATTGGTATCGATAGATTAACCATGTTATTAACTGATAAAGATTCAATAAGAGAAGTTATTTTATTCCCTCAATTGAGAACTAAGGAGGAATAATGAAAAGAGTTTCTTCTGGTATGAGACCAACTGGAAAACTACATCTTGGAAATTATTTTGGTGCTTTAAAAAACTGGATTGAACTTCAGGGTAAATATGAGTGTTTTTATTTTATAGTTGATTACCATGCTTTAACAACAAAATATGAACAGTCAAAAGAGATTAGAGATAACATTTATGAAATGGCTCTTGATTGGTTTTCAATGGGACTAGATTATAATAAATCAACAATATATTTACAATCAAGTATAGTTGAAATTCCTATTCTTCATCTTATTTTTTCAATGATTGTTCCAATGCCATGGCTTGAAAGAAATCCAACTGTTAAGGAGATGATAAGAGACCTTGATTTAAAAGAAAATGTTGGATATGGACTTCTTGGTTACCCTGTTCTTCAGAGTGCCGATATTCTTATAGTTAAAGGTGAATATGTTCCTGTTGGTAAAGACCAACTTCCACATCTTGAATTCAGTAGAGAACTTGCAAGAAGGTTTAACTATCTTTATGGTGAATATTTTCCTGAACCACAGCCACTTCTAACTGAAACACCGATAATACTGGGAACTGATGGAAGAAAGATGAGTAAATCATTGAATAATCAGATAAATTTATCAGATAGTCAAGAAGAGATGATTAATAAAATTTCACAGATGGTTACAGACCCAGCAAAAGTAAGAAAAAACGATCCAGGTCACCCTGATATCTGCTCTGTTTTTACCTATTATGGATATTTTGAAAAAGAAAAAGAAGAAATTGTAAAAAAAGAGTGTATAAAAGGAGAGAGGGGCTGTGTTCAATGTAAAAAAGAGATTGCAATGAAAATATATGAACTTTTTGAAAGTTATAGAGATAAAAAAAGTGAACTCGAAAAGAGTAAAGATACTATATGGGATATTTTAAAAGAAGGAGGGAAAAAAGTTAAAAAAATATCTGAAGATACTTTAAATGGAGTTAAAAAATTAATGGGGTTAGATTATCTATGAACTTAAAAAAATTGATTACTGTTGAGAATCTTTTTTTAGCAGAGGTAATCAAAGATTTTCTTGAAAAAGAGGGCATTCCTGTTGTCATAAAAAGAACAAAATGGTTTGATAATCCATATCTTGGAAGCACAGGTCCAAGAGACCTTTTTATTGAAGAAGAAAAATTCGAACTTGCAAAAGAATTGTTAGAAAATTTTGAAACACCTGAATAGAAATTGTATTCTTTATTCTATTAAGAATTTTAAGGGAGGATAAATGAATATTGTTGAAACAAAAGATTTAACAAAGTTTTATGATAAAAATAAAGCAGTCGATAATATCAATTTTGTTATAAAAAAGGGAGAAATTTTTGGTCTTTTGGGTCCAAATGGTGCTGGTAAAACTACTACAGTATCAATGCTTTCATGTTTAATAAAGCCAACAAGCGGTGACGCAACTATATGTGGTTTTTCTATTTTAAAAGATAGTTTAGAGGTTAAAAAAAGAATTGGAGTTGTTCCTCAGGAGATTGCTTTATATGGAACTCTTTCGGCAAGAGAAAATTTGATTTTCTGGGGCCAGATGTACGGACTTTATGGAAAAAATTTAAAGAGAAAGGTTGATGAGGTTTTAGAAATTGTTAGTTTAAAAGATAGGCAGAATGAATTAATAAAAAAATATTCAGGTGGTATGAAAAGAAGAATAAATATTGCAGTTGGTCTTCTTCCTTCTCCAGAATTACTTATACTTGATGAACCAACCGTGGGAGTTGATCCTCAGAGTAGAATAAATATACTCGAGACACTTAAAAATTTGAATAATAATGGGCTTACAATTTTATATACAAGTCACTATATGGAAGAAGTTGAATTTCTATGTCATACAATAGCAATAATGGATTTGGGAAAAATAATTGCTCTTGGAAGTTTAAATAAGTTAAGAATTCTTGTTGGAGAAAAAGATAAAATAATATTTACTACAATAAATGATATTAAAGAAGATATTAAAGATAGGGTATCAAAAATAGAGGAAGTTGATAAAGTAAATATATCTAATAAAAGTTTGGAGATTCTAACATTTAAGGGTAGAAAAATCCTACCCGAAGTTACTAAGATATTATGGGATGAAGGTATAAGAATTAAATCTGTTGAGATAAAAGAGCCAGACCTTGAAACACTTTTTTTAAGTCTAACTGGAAAAACTTTAAGGGATTAGATATGAAAAAAATATTTCTCATTGGTTTTAAAGATCTTAAAATTAGAAGTAGAGATTTTAATGCTTTTATAGGAATATTATTAATGCCTTTAATTTTAATTTTTATACTTGGACTCGTATTTCAACCACTCTGGACCTCGAAACCATTTATTATTGATACAGCGGTTGTAGATTTAGACAATGATTATATTTCAGATATTTTGATAAAAGAAGTTCTAAAGTCACAAGAATTATCAAAAATTGTTAATTTAGTTTTTCTTAATGATGAAAATGAATTAAGAGAAAGCATATCAAAAGGTAAATATGCAGCAGGAATAATTATTAATAAAGATTTCACAAAAAAACATAACAAGTGGTAAAGATGATAAAATAATAGTTTTAGCTGATCCTGAACAGGTGATTAAAGCAAGTGTTATAAAAAATATTGTTGATACCTTTGCTCTTGAAGTTTTAAAAAGAAGTGTTGTTATTGATATCACAGCAAAAACTCTTTTAAAAGAAAATTTAATAAAAAAAGAAAATTTAAATTATCTTATTAATGAATGGTCAAAAGAGATTGAAAATTTAAAATCAAAAGTTGAAATTAAATTTCTTAATGAGAAAAGTGAAGAATCAAGAACAATTGTTGCTATGGATTATTATGCTGTAGGAATGGGTGTTATGTATCTTCTTTTTGCAGCGAATAATGGAACTGAGTCAATATTTGAAGAAAAAAGAAAAGGAACTTATCAAAGATTATTTATCATGCCATTAAAAGAAAATTACATATTCTTAGGAAAAATATTTGGAGTTTTTCTTTTAACACTTACTCAATTTATTTTAATAATTTTAATAACAAAATTTGCATATAAAGTTAATTGGGGAAATTCATTTTATGGTCTTATTGTTATGGTACTTTCTTCTGTTTTATGTTTTTCAGGATTATCAATATTTCTCGCATCTTTAATGAAGTCAGAAGGTCAAATTGCTTCAATAGGTCCTGCTGTATCATTAATTCTTGGATTTACTGGAGGATGTATGTTTCCAATTCTTACCTTTCCTCCATGGCTCAATACAATTAGTAAATTCACACCAAATAGATGGGCAATTGATGGATTTTTTAAATTAATGTTTGATAAAGGAAATTTAATAGATATTCTACCTTATGCTTCTATTTTATTTTTGATGACAATTATTTTTTATCTTACTGGATTAACTATTTTCAGATTGAAGGAAAAAAGAAATGATTAGGAAAATAATTTTAGTTGCTTCGAATTTACTTAAAATTTCATTTAAAGATAAATCCACAATCCTATGGTTATTTGTTATGCCTATTATATGGACAACACTACTTGGTGCAGTATCTAATTTTGGAAGCAGTGGTTCAAGTAAAGTTCCAGTTGCAATTATTAACTCTGATAAAGGTTCTTACGGAAATATATATCAAGATATAATGAAAAATGAAGAAGAGTTAAATATTATTTTATATTCTGAAGAAGAGTTTGAAGAAACAATAAATATGGTAAAAGACACAAAGATAGCAGTCTTAATATATATTCCTGAAAACTTTTCTAACTCAATTTTAAATGATAATGAAGTAACTGTTGATGTTTATAAATCAACAAGATACAGTAGTTATTATATCGAAGAACTTATAAAGAAAATTACAAATCAGATTAATATTTGTTCTTTAACAGGTCATTTTATTCTGAAAAATATTGAAAAGAGAATAATTTTAAATGATTTAGATAAAAAAAGATATTTTGAATATAGTTTTTATGATGCAATATCAAAACTAACATCAAAAAATATAATAAGTGTTGAATATGAAGTTATTTCAACTCAAAAAGAAAATTTAGTTTTACCAAGTGGATTTAATGCAACATCTCCTGGTTTCGGAGTGATGTTTGTAATGATTGGAGCATTTTTTACAGCAGTTGTTATAGCTGAAGAAAGAGAGACTAATATTTTAGCAAGATTATTAACTACTCCTATAACTAAATTAGCAATTTTAACAGGAAAACTTTTTGGAGTTTTTTGTGTAAGCATAGTTCAATTTTTATTTATAATATTTTTTGGTCAATTTATTTTAAGAGTAAATTGGGGAAATTCTCCTACTTTAGTATTATTAATTGCAATATCATTTACATTATCTGCTGTTGGACTTGGAACCATTCTTTCTTCTATAGTTAAAACTTCTTCACAGGCAGGAGCCTTTTCTGTTTTAATATCTTTTACAACAAGTATGTTAGGTGGTGCTTGGTGGCCACTTGAAATTATGCCAAAATATCTTCAAAATATCGGAAAATTAACTCCTCAATACTGGGCAATAAATGGCTTTAATAAGATAATTTTAAGAGGATTTGGAATAAATGAAATTATGCCAAATTTTACAATTCTTATTTTATATGCGATAGGTTCACTTTTAATTGCTTCTCTAATTTTTAAATATGAATAATTTATAATATTAAAATTCATAATATATTTTATAAAATTTGTGATAATATTAAATTGACCCTGGAGCATACGTGGGATAATGGGTGGGTTGGGCCAACACCTAAAAAAATGGGGCTCAAAAAAAATCTATGATTTACTCCGGGATGGAGAATTATAGATGAGAACCCCACCTGCATGGATGCAGGTTCAAACCTATCCTGACTCACGTAGCTCTGGGGGAATTTTATATGAAAGAGATTGGAAAGATATTAGAAAATAAAAAAAATTTATCAGTAGTTGAAGTTGGCGGAGAATTTTGTGATAGTTGTATAAGTAGAGAGAAGTGTTTTTTTCATAGAGAAAGAGACAAAATAATTGAGGCTGATAATGTAGTTGATGCAAAACCAGGGGACCTTGTCCTTATTGAAGTTCCTGCAAAAAATTATATATTTTCGACCTTTGTTATATATATAATTCCAATAATCTTTATGTTTATTGGTGCTATCTTAGGAGAATTCTACTTAAAAAAAATTTTTTATAAAGGAGTTAATATAAGTTCAATAATTTTTAGTTTCTTATTTTTAATAATTGCTCTATTTATAACAAAAATTTTTCAAAAATATATCTTTTTTAGACCAAAAATTCAAGAAATAATTAAAAAATAGTATTATATATTGAAAATAAAACAAAAGTTGTTATTATGATTTAAAGGAGAAAAAAATGGACGTTGAAGGTAATATTAAAGATTTTCCATTAGTAGATGTTTTAAACCTTCTCTCATTTGGAGGGAAAACAGGAATTTTAAAAATAACTGGTAAAAAAAATAAAGAAGATTTAAATGGAGAAATATATTTTTTAAATGGCAAAATTGTTGATGCCAGTTCTGATATAAAAAAAGGAGAAGAAGCATTTTACAATATTTTTTTAATTGATGAAGGAACTTTTAGTTTTTCTGTTAAGGAGTTTAAAAGAGAAAAAACAATAGATAAAAATCTTGACACTCTTCTTTTAGAAGGAATTAGAAGAGCAGATGAAATAAAAGGTTTGCAATCAAAATTACCAAATTTAGATACATATTTAGAAACAAATCCAAAAGTTAATGCTTCAGAAATAAAATTAAGTTCAGAAGAGTGGCAGATACTTAATCTTTTTAAGGATAAAAAAACAATAAGAAATGCTTTAAAAATGTCAACATTTTCTGAATTTATGACTTTAAGAACAATATATTTACTACTTACTTTAAATTTACTTAAAACAACAGAGGAAGAAGAGATAGATATTTCAAAAATTGTTCCAAAAAGAGTAATTTCTCCAGTAAAAGAAACTCTTTCTATTCTTGGCTTATCAGGTCCAAGAAATATTTCTGAAAAAGTTTTATTTAAAATAGATGGAAGTAAAAGTTTAAAAGATATTGCAATTGAATTAAGATTAAGCGATAAGGAAATTTTATCCTGCTTCATTAAATTACTTAAAGAAACGAAAATTTTAGCAAATATTTCTTTGGATAAGTTAAAATTAATTGAAAAGATAACAAAGGAGGAGTAAATGAACTATCAAAATTTTTTGTATCCAACAATACTTTCTTTATTCTTTTTTTTCATTATTTTAATTACATTAAAAATTAGAAAGAACATTTCTCTTGCATTTTTTTATTTAATTGTTGGTGGAATGTTAGCGCTTATTCAATTTGTAAGTTTTCCAGGATATCTTGCTCTTTTAAGAAGATTGAGTATTTCAGGTATACCTTTAATTCCCGTATATTTTCTTTCTATAATTATAATAACTATATTTATGATTTATGAAATGTTTGATATTGAAATAAGTCGAAATTATACTCTATCATTAATCATTGGAAGAATTATCGCTATTGTACTATTTTTTGCAATCGTTTTTACAGAATATTATATGCAAGCAATTGAAACAGAAACGTTTTCTTTAAAAAATGTTCTTGAATATGTATATCTAATTATTGGAAGGCCTCTTCAATTTTCTCTTACATTACTATTTTTTATTCTTGCAATTTTTGCTTCATTCCTTGTTTATGCAATTTTAAGAAGTATAAGATTTCCAGCATTCATTGCTTCAATCATTTCAATAATTGTTGGTGGTATTGTAAATTTGATGAGCATCTCTTTTCCTTTATTTTTTAAAGTACCTCAAATGTTTTTTAATGTTTTCTACCATCTTGTATTTATAAGTATTGTTTTATCTTTATTTAATTTAATTCTCTGGCATTGGGTGAAAGGAAAGGCATAATACAGAATCCCTTTTTAGAAATATTAACAAATTCAAAAAGTTATAAGGGTAATATAAAACATATTTATGAAGTTGAAGAAAAAGACGGAAATTATTTTTCAATTGATAATTTACCTAACATAGTTAAAGAAAAGTTATTAAATATAAATATTGATAAATTATATAAATATCAAGTTATTTCATATGAAATAATAAAAAATAAAGAAAATTTAGCAATAATATCTCCAACCGCTTCTGGCAAAACTCTTGCATTTCATTTACCTATTTATGAGTTTTTAAAAAAGGGAGAAAAAGCGATATATGTCTATCCTACAAAAGCATTGGCAAGAGATCAGGAAAGACAGATTTATTGGGTTACACCTGATATAAAAACTGGAATTTATGATGGAGATACTCCCCAAGAAGACAGAAAAAAGATAAGAGGAACTTCTCAACTTATTTTTACAAATCCTGAGATGATTCATTATTCAATTCTTCCATACCATACTAATTGGAGTAATTTTTTATCAAAATTATCATTTGTCGTTTTTGATGAAGCACATATATATAATGGAGTTTTTGGCTCTAATGTTGCATCTTTAATAAGAAGAATGAAAAGAGTTTTTAAGTTTTATGAGAAAGATGTGACATTTGTCTTTTCATCAGCAACCGTTGGAAATCCTAATGAATTTTTTAAAAATCTTTATGGAGAAGAGATAAAAATAATTTCAAGTGATGATGCTCCAAGAAATAAAAAAATTTATTTTTTTATGAAAACTCCTGATGATAGGTCTCTTTTTAGTGAAGCAATATGGATTGTTGAATCATTAATTAAAGCAAATTATAGAGGAATCTGTTTTATGAAGAGTAGAAAAAGCGTTGAACTACTCTATAGATATTTAAGAGATAAACTTGATGATGAGTATAAGAAAAAGTTGCTTCCTTATAGAGCAGGATATTCAAAAGAAAAAAGAAGAGAGATTGAAAAAAAACTTCTAAATGGAGAAATAAGTTTTGTAATATCAACCACTGCACTTGAACTTGGTATTGATATTGGAGATCTCGATGTTTCATTAATAGTTGGATATCCTGGAACAATATCATCATTTTTACAGGAGAGTGGGAGGTCTGGAAGAAGAAGTACAGGTTATACAATATTTTTAGGAGAAAAGGATCCCCTAAATGAATATATTGTTAATCATCCAGAAGAAATTTTTGAAAAAGGAAGTGAAAATCTAATAATTGATCCATATAATAATAATTTATTAAAAAAACACATTTTATGTGCCTCATATGAAATTCCAATTAAAAAGAACGACGATTTTTTCTTTAATAGTGAGATAGATTTACTTATTAAGGAAGAAAAATTAAAAGACATTGAAGGAAGAATAATTCCATCTGTATCTAATATGCCTCATAAATATGTAACATTAAGAAGTTTTGAAGAGGATGATTTTGTTTTATATGATGATAATGGAAAAGAAATTGAAAGAATAGATGAAGGAAGAGCATTTAATGAAGCACATCCAGGTTCTGTTTATTATTTTGAAGGCGACTCTTTTATTGTAAAAGATTTAGATTTAAGAAATAAAGAAATATATTTATTGAAAAAAGAGGTTGATTATTATACCCAATCACTTGAAGTAAATTCAACTAAAATTATAAAGTTTATAGAAAATAAGAAAAGAAATGAACTAAATATTTTTTATGGTGACCTTGAAGTAACATCAAAGGTCATAGGGTATCAGAAAAGAAAACATTTCACAAATGATTTAATTGGAGAGTATCCTATTGAACTACCTACAAGGGTTTTTGAAACAAAAGGTTTATGGTTTATAATTAAAGATGAGATAAAAAAAGAGGTTATAAAAAGTGGATATGATTTTAATGGTTCAATTCATGCCTTAGAGCACCTTTTAATTGGAGTTTTTCCATTGATTGCTATATGTGATAGAAGAGATTTAGGAGGTCTTTCTCATCCAGTTCATCCAGACACAGATAAACCAACAATTTTTATTTATGATGCTTACCCAGGTGGAATTGGATTTTCAAAAAAAGGCTTTGATTATATTGAAAAATTGCTTTTATATGGATATGATGTGATTAAAAATTGTAAATGTGAAGATGGATGCCCATCTTGCATCTACTCTCCAAAATGTGGAAACAAGAACAAACCGCTTGACAAGAAAGGCGCAATTCTAATTCTTACGAAAATTCTAAATTTATAAATATTCACCTTTTCTTATAAGAGAGAGATTTAAAATGAAAAATAATACCAAGTTGATAAGAATCAAAATTGTTATATAGAAAATTGAATTTAAAACAGATCCTTTCTCCGCAATTTCCATAATAGGCTTTATAAGATAATAAGTAGGGAAAAACATTGAAATTAACTCTGGGATTTTTGGAAAAAGATATTGAATCACTGGAAAGAAGAGAACTATTCCACCAATTTTCCAAAATGAAAGAAGTGTTGCAAAATCATTCAGATAAATTCCAAGGATAATCCCTAATGTTGTTGCTAAAACCGCTCCAAGAATCGTAAATATCAATAACAATGATGGATTTAAATTGAAAACAGAATTTATTATAAGAATTAAAATTCCAGTAAATAAACTAATAACAAAACCAAATAACCATTTTGAAAAGGTAATCTCGTTTAAATGAAGAGAAGAAACCTTTAAAGCATCAAGAGTTTTCTTTCTTTTTTCCTCTATTAGAGATATTGATGGAATAAAGAGGCCTCCAAAAAATATTGCAACCATAACAATTAAAGGAAATATTCTTAATCTTAGTGGTAACCCCTTTTCTCCTATATTCTCAGTATCTATATTAATTTCAATGTCTTTTCCTGAAATTTTTCTTATGATATTTCCAATTGTTACAACAATGATTGCTCTATTTTTTGCATAACTTTCTCCAAAAACGTAACTTTTGAGCATTACCTTTTCTCCACTTTTAAGGTTTTCATCAAAATTTTTTGGGAAGATAACTCCAATATCAACAACTCCATCTTTAACAGAAGAAATTAGTGCATCAAGGGTTTTATACTCTTTTGTTATAATTGATTTTGTTTCATAAATTAAAGATTTAAATTCTCCCTCGCCCTCAACATAAATACCAAGGCGAGGAGTTCTTATAAAAAATGAGCCAAAGATTAAAGATATTACTATTGAAATTAGAAATGGAGTAATTAAAGACCAAATTATTATAAATCTTTTTGAACCAAGTTTAAATTCTTTTATAAGCAAAATAAAAATTCTTTTTAAATTCATATTAATCTCCTTCTAAGAATAAAAGCACCAAAGAAAAGTAATATCCCTGATGTAATAATTAATATTAAAATATTAGGTAATAAATTTAAAAAAGATGTGTTAAAATTTATAATTTTATTGAGTCCATCAACAAGAAAATATGCAGGAATTATTTTAACCCATGAAGATAAAGTTCCAGGGGCAAGAACATTAAAAGATGGAGTAAGGATTAAAATAAAAATAACAAACCCATAACCAATTATTGACATCATATCTTTTGCAATTGAACCAATTAAAAAACCAACACTTATAGCAAATAAACTTCCCAAGAAAAGTAGTAATAAAATTGAAAAAAAATTTTTAAATTGAGTTGTAATTATGATAAATAAAATTGATGGAATAAGAGTTGTAATTAAACCTGTAATTCCTTTTGAGAAAAATATATCTTGAATATTTACAGGAGTTGAAAGAAGCGCATAAATTGTTTTATTTTCAAGTTCTTCACTTATTAAATTGCTTAATCCAAGAGTTTCTGTAATGATTAAAAAGAAGGCAAGAACAGGAATTAATCTTTTTCTAACTGGAATCTGTTTACCTGCCAAATCAACTCCAATAATTTCACTCTCACTTTCAATGTTTAAATCAAATCCAAATTCAGTATGATATAGTTCTTTTGCTATATATTCATATGCTTCTTTCATCTCATCTTCTGTTTCTATATTAATAATTAATTTAAGGGCTTTTTTCTCTTTAACATCAGATGGAAAGTAAATTCCAAAAGAGATTAATTTTTTAGAAACTTTTTCTCTTAAATCTTCAATTGACACCCCTTTATAAACTTCAGCATCATGAGATTCAAGAAAATAGTAAATTTTTGTAAGAGGAACATCAGAATAAATTCCAATTTTTATTTTATCTTCTTGAATCCTTGGCATTGCAAAAAATATTATTATGTATGCAACAAGACCAAGAATTGTGATTATTGAGAAAAATCTATTCTTAAAGAAAAGAGAAAGATCTTTTTTTGTTAAAATTGAAATATTTTTAAAATTCATTCTTTTAAACCTCTCCCAGTTATTTTTATAAAAATATCCTCTAATGTTGCTTCTTCACTATGAACTGTTATAACCTTATCTTGTTTAAAAGTTGTTAAGATTTTTTCAAGTGTATCATCTTTATCAAGAACTATATCTTTTTCATAAATCTCTCCATTTTCTTTTTGAAGTTTCAATTTTAATCCCCTTTTTCCAAATTTTGTTTTTAAATTTAGTGGAGCATCCAGTGCAACAATTTTTCCATAATTTATAAAGGCAACTCTATCTGAAAGTTTATCTGCTTCATACATATCATGAGTTGTTAAAAATATTGTTTTTCCTTTTTTCTTTTCTTCTAAGATTATATTTCTAATTTCTTCAGATGACACAGGATCAAGTCCTGCAGTTGGTTCATCAAGAAATAGAATCTCTGGGTCATTTACAAGTGCTCTTGCAACCATAAGTCTTTGTTTCATTCCTTTTGAAAATGTCTTAACTAAATCATTCTCTTTTCCTTTTAAACCAACTTTTTCGATAAGTTCATATGGATTAAAATTTTTTATCCCGAAAAGATTTGCAAAGAGAGTGAGATTTTCTTTTGCTGATAATTCTTCATAAAGATTTGTATATTCGAAACAAACTCCAATTTTTCTTTGAACTTTTTTGGAATCTTTAACCATATCATAACCTAATACATATGCCTTTCCATTTTTTGGCTTAAGAAGTCCAATTAACATTTTAAATGTTGTTGTTTTTTATAGCACCATTTGGTCCAAGGAAACCTAAAATTTCTTCCTTATCTACAAAAAAAGATATACTATCAACTGCAAGATTTTTTCCATAACTATAGGATAAATCTTTAACTTCAATTGCCTTATCCATAAACCCTCCTTTTACCAAATTATAACTCTATAGTCATATGACTGTCAAGTCATTTAGATAATCCATTTTTTAAAACTTTGACAAAATCTTTTTGAATATCTTTTATTAAATCATATGATAAATCTTTTGATGATATGCCAATACTTTTTGCATATTCGATTATGTATCTTTTAATATTCATAATTGCACCTTCCATAAAGGTTAAGATCACTTCAATAGATATATCATTTCTTATAAATCCACTTTTTTGACTCTGAATTATTATTATTTTTAATGTATCTCTAAATTTATTTAAAAAAAGGTTGTTTATTTCTTCTTTGAATGGTATATCATATCCAAAAATTGCTCTTTCAAGAAGAAGATATTCATTAGGAAATTTAGATAAAAGTTTCCAATTTGACTCAAAAGATTTTTCAAGATATTCAAAAACATTTATTTTTTCAAAGTCAATATTTTCTGCTATTTCAAACATTTTCCTAATGGATTCATTTATTGCATAAAAATACATATCCTTTTTATCTAAAAAATATTGATACATACTTCCCTTTGAAACTTTTGATTCTTTTGCAACATCCTCAATATCAACCTTTTCATATGGATAATTTGCAAAATATTTTATCAATGTGTTAAGAATTTTTTTCTTTTTTTTATCATTCAAATTTAAAAAGGTAGTTTTTGGCAAAATTCACCTCTTAATAATTTATCAAGTAAATTATAACTCATCAGTCACATTTTTATTTAAAATTTTAAATTCAAGTTTTACTTTTTTAACAATTTATGATAAATTATTATAGATTGTTAAAGGAGTGTAAGGATGAAAAAGGTAACACTTGATGAAGTTCTAAACAAACCTCTCTTCCCTATTATGTGGAAACTTGGATGGCCAGTTATGATATCTTCTGTTCTTGAGACAGTATATCATCTTGCTGATACATTTTGGCTTGGACATTTACCTCAAGGTGAGAGTGGAAATGCAGTTGCAGGTCTTCAACTCGCTTTTCCAAGCATGTGGTTTTTGATTTCTTTTGCTTCTGGATTTGCAATGGCTGGAGTTGCACTTGTCTCTCAATATACTGGTGCAAGAGAAAATGAAAAAGCAAATCAAGCAGCATCTCAAGTTGTTGTTTTAAGTTTAATTTTTGGAGTTCTCCTTGGAATTTTTGGATTTATTTTTATTCCATTTTTGATAAATGTATTAACAAATGTAAAAGAGTTAACTTCGGTTGCAAATATATACTTAAAAGTCATATTTTTAGGTTTTCCATTTATGTTTTTAAATGGAATTTTTAGGGCTGTTATGGTTTCCTATGGAGATACATTAACACCTATGTATGTTGCAGTTTTAACAAATATCCTCAACATTTTTCTTGATCCAGTTTTAATTTTTGGTCTTGGTCCATTTCCAAAAATGGGAATTGTTGGAGCAGCAGTTGCAACAATTTTTTCAATGTTTGTTGCATCAGTTATTGCAATGCTTTACTTAATGAGTGGGAAGAAAGGGATTCATGTAAAAAAAGAATATTTAAAACCAGATTGGGATTGGATTAAAAAAATTTTTAGAATAGGTCTTCCTGCTGCAATTGGGCAGAGTGCTGAAGCATTTGGTTTTGTTGTTTTAACAGGAATTTTAGGCAGATTAAATGATGCAAGAGTCGCAATTGCAGCATATGGAATTGGTGATAGACTTCTTTCATTTGGTTTTATAGCAATAGATGGTCTTGCAACTGGTCTTACAACAATAATAGGACAATCTCTTGGTGCAGATAGAGTTGATAGGGCATCATTTGCAGCAAAAAGAGGAATGTTTTTTATGTTTATAGTACTCTGTATAGAAACTTTTATACTTGTTTTATTTAGAAAACAACTTGTGATGCTATTCATTCCTAATGAAATTGAAATTATTGAAGAAGGTGGGAGATTTATGCTATATTTTGCTGCAGCAATTCCAATGTTTGGAGTGATAAGAGGTATTATGTCTGCTTTCCAAGCATCAGGCCATAATACTCCTAATATGATTATTTCATTTTTAAGATTGTGGGGCTTGAGAGTTCCATTAAGTTATATCTTTGGTTTTACTCTTAAAATGAATTCAACTGGAGTTTGGATTGGAATGACAATAAGTAATTTCATCACAGCCCTTGTATCAGTAGGATTTTTCTTAAAAGGTTCCTGGAAGAAAAAAGTTATAGAAGAACATGCAATAAAAGTAGAAGTTTAGATGAAAAAATTTATTGAAAAAAATAGTTCATATTTATTAATTTTAGTAGTTTTTATTGGTATTTTCTTTCCATATTTTGTTTTTTTTACAAAATATATCACCTATTTTTTAATGACCATTTTATTTATAACATTCCTTAAAGTAGATTTTAACTGTATAAAAATTTACATAAAAAAACCAATGTTAATAATTTATATAATTATAATTAATTCATTAATAACACCTCTATTAATCTATTTAATATATAAAAACTTTAATTTTGATTATCTAACACTAAGTGCTATTATGTTACTTGCTTTAGTGCCAACAGGTGTAGCTGCTTCTGCAATGACAGACCTATCAAATGGTAACACGCTTTTAACAGTTTTATTAACAATAATCACCCACATTCTTGCTCCATTTTTAATTCCACTTTTTTTCTATCTATTTTTTAGGAAAGTTGTAAAACTTGATTATTTCCAGGTTTTTATAACAATTTTTAGATTAATCTTTATACCTCTTTTAATAGCAATTCCATTTAAAAAATTCTTCAAAAGAGAAGCAAATTTTTTAAGTAATAATAGTAAGATAATAACTTTAATTCTTGTTATTCTTCTTTCATTATCAATAATTTCTTTGAATGCAAATTATATGAGAGAAAATCCTTTTGAAGTTATTAAATATATTTTGATTCTTTATTCAGTTTTTATTTTATTTCAATTAATAAATTTCTTTTTTCCATTTTTCTTAAAACTACCTGATAAGATTGCAATCTCAAATGCTAAAACTTTTAATAATATTGCTATTGCAACAGTTTTATCTATTCAATTTCTTGATCCAAAAAGTAGTTTAATTGTTATTTTAGGGCAAATTCCATGGCCTACAATGTTAATTCCATTAAATATAATTTTATTTTTCGTTAAAAAATTTCATAAATAAAAAATAGTAATTATATTTTTTAATTTCAAATAAACATTTTTATTTAATTTTATATCATCCTATTGACAATATAAAATAAAATGTTAATATAATTAATTTAATATATCAAATAAGGAGGGATCTATGTTAAAGAGGTTGTCGTTAGTAGTTTTGGTAATGGTATTGTTCTTTGGGTTAATTAGTTTTAGTACAGGATGTAAACCCAAAGAACAAGCGGTTGAAGAGATTAAAATTGGTGGAGTAGGTCCTGTCTCGGGAGAGGCAGCAACATTTGGTGTCTCAACAAGAGAAGGTGAAGAATTAGCAATTGAAGAGTGGAATGCAAAGGGTGGAGTTTTAGGTAAAAAGATTAAACTTGTTTTTGAAGATGACAAGGGTGATCCTGCAGAAGCAGCAACTGTTTATACAAAATTGATTGACCAGGATAAAGTTGTTGGAATTGTTGGAACTGTTATGAGTAAATGTTCACTTGCTGGTGCCCCAATAGCACAGGCAAAAGGAGTTCCAATGATATCACCAACCTCAACAAACCCAAAAGTAACTGAAGTTGGAGATTATATTTTTAGAGCATGTTTCATTGACCCATTCCAAGGAACAGTTGGTGCAAACTTCGCTTATAATATTTTAGGTGTAAAAAAAGCAGGTTGTGTTTTTGATATAGGAAATGATTATACAAAGGGATTATCAGAATTCTTTAGAGATCAATTCGTTAAACTTGGTGGACAAATTGTTGGTTTTGAATCACATCCAACAGGAGCAACTGATTTTAAGGCACAATTAACAAACCTAATTAAAGCAGGTGCAGAATTAATTTATATTTCAGATTACTACAATGATGCAGGATTAATTATGAAACAGGCAAGAGAACTTGGTTTTAAAGGGTATTTCTTAGGTGGAGATGGTTGGGATTCACCAAAACTTGTTGAAATTGGTGGTCAGGCAGTTGAAGGTGGTTTCTTTACTAACCACTTTTCAAAAGATGACCAAAGACCAGAAGTTCAAGAATTTGTTAAAAAATATAAAGAAAAATTTAATCATGATCCAGATGCTCTTGCAGCACTTGCATATGATGCTATGAATATTATGATTACTGCAATTAAAAATGCAGGTTCAACAGATGGTGCAAAAATTAGAGATGCTATGAAAAATATTCAATTTAATGCAGTTTCTGGTTTAATAACTTTTGATGCCAACAGAAACCCAATTAAATCAGCAGTTATAATTGAGATAAAGAACGGTCAACAGGTCTATAAGACAACAGTAAATCCATAAAAAACTAATAAGTTTAAATTATTTAGGGGAGGCAATGCCTCCCCTTTTTATAAAGGAGTATTATGGAAAAAATCTTTAATTTACAACAACTTATAAATGGAATACAACTTGGAAGTATTTATGCGCTTATAGCACTTGGTTATACAATGGTTTATGGAATCGTAAGATTAATTAATTTTGCACATGGGGATTTTTTCATGATTGGGGCATATGCAAGTTATTTTATTATACTTTTCGCAACATTGAGAGGTTATCATATACCTGTTGTTATAATTTTTTTGATAAGTATGGGGGCAGGTGCAGGTGCAGCAGTACTTGCAAATAGAATTGCATATAAACCATTAAGATATAAGCCAAGATTATCTGCCTTAATAACTGCAATTGGTGTTTCAATGTTTATTGAATATATTTTTTCTGCATTACCTGTTATTGGTCCTTCATATAGATCATTTCCCAATGAACAATTTATTGAATCAAAAATTTTTACAATTGGAACTACAACAATTTCTAACTATGCAATAATTGATGTTTTAGTTAGTGCTGGTCTTATGATTTTTTTGACATATCTTGTAAAATATACAAGAGTTGGTATGGCGATGAGAGCAGTTTCTCAGGATAAAGACGCAGCAAAATTAATGGGAATTGACATTGAGAAAATAATAACAATAACTTTTATCGTTGGTGGTGCTTTTGCTGGTGCAGCAGGTTTACTTACTGGAGTTTCATATCCAAGAATTTTTCCTTATATGGGAATATTACCAGGTTTAAAAGCATTTATTGCTGCAGTTCTTGGAGGAATTGGAAATATTCCAGGTGCTATGCTTGGAAGTTACATAATGGGAATATCGGAAACATTTGCAACATCCTACAGATCTCTTCTTGGAGAAGGAATTGCTTTTGCAATCCTAATTTTAGTTCTACTTTTTAGACCTCAAGGATTACTTGGTGAAACAATTGCAGAAAAAGTATGAGGTGACTAAATGAAGATAAGTAGAAACTTAAAACTTCTTTTTTATTGTTTGATTTTCTATGTAATTATTTTTTTACTGAATAGATATAATATTATAAATGACTATATTCTTCATATAATAAACCTGTCTCTTGTTTATGTTATTTTAACAGTCAGTCTAAATTTGATTAATGGATTTACAGGTCAATTTTCAATAGGTCATATGGGTTTTGCTGCCGTTGGTGCATATATTTCTGGAATATTTACTACTTTAATTTGGAAAATTAATCCATCAAATCCAATTAACTATTTATTATTTTTTGTTGCATTGATCATTGGGAGTATTGCTGCTGGAATTATTGGTTTTCTTCTTGGTTTACCAACCCTCAGATTAAGAGGTGATTATCTTGCAATTGTAACCCTTGGTTTTGGAGAAATAATAAGAACAATAATAAATAATATTGATTATGTTGGAGGGCCAAGAGGTCTTCTCGGTATTCCTAAATTTTCAAACTTTACAATAATTTTTATAATTACTGTTATTTCTGTTCTTGTTATAAGAAACATTGTATTTTCAACTCAAGGAAGAGCATTTAAATCTATAAGAGAAGATCAAATTGCATCTGAACTTGTTGGAGTTAACACTACAATTTATAAGGTTTATGCTTTTACTATAGGTGCTTTTTTTGCTGGTCTTGCTGGTGGTCTTTTATGCCATCTTCTCCAGATTGCTCATCCAACCCAATATGGATTTATGGGAACAATTTTTGTTCTTGTTATGGTATATGCAGGTGGTATGGGTAGTATAACTGGTTCAATTATTGCTGCTTTTGGTTTGACATTTATGTCAGAAGGTTTAAGACTTCTTTTAAAATGGATTGATGATTTAACACCAAATTTTCCTGTTGGAATTGAATGGAGAATGGTAATATATGCTGCTCTCTTAATAGTGATAATGTTATATAGAACTGAGGGTCTTATGGGAAAAAGAGAATTTAAAATTCTTGTGCCTGAAGAGGAGGAAAAATAATGCAAACTATACTCTCTTTACAGAATATAACACATTATTTTGGAGGATTAAGAGCAGTTTATAATTTTAATATTGAACTACCTGAAGGTGCTTTGTGGGGTTTAATTGGCCCCAATGGTGCTGGAAAAACAACAATTTTTAATCTTATAACTGGAGTATATAAACCAACTGAAGGAAAAATTTTATTTGAAGGAAATGATATAACAGGCTTAAAATCTCATCTTATTATTGAAAAAGGTATTGCAAGAACATTTCAAAATTTAAGAATATTTAATGAACTATCTGTTCTTGATAATATAAGAGTTGCAAGACATTTCAGAACAAATTATAAACTTAATGATTCAATATTAAGAACTAAAAAATTTTTTGAAGAGGAAAAAAGAATAAAAGAAGAAGCATATGAATTATTAAAAATTTTCGGGCTTCAGGCAAGAATGAACGATCTTGCAAAACACTTACCTTATGGAGAATTAAGAAAACTTGAAATAGCAAGAGCACTTGCAACAAAACCAAGATTACTTCTTCTTGATGAGCCAGCTGCTGGTATGAATCCAAGAGAGGTTGGTTCATTAATGGAATTAATTCATTCGATTAGAGATATGTTTAAAGTAACAATTTTTCTTGTAGAACATCAAATGAGAGTAGTTATGGGGATATGTGAAAGAATTAAGGTTATGGATTTTGGTGAAACAATTGCAGAAGGAACCCCAGATGAAATTAGAAGTGATAAAAAAGTTATTGAAGCATATTTAGGAAGTGAGGCTGGAAGATGTTAGAAATTGTTGATCTTGAAGTTAATTATGGAGCAATTAAGGCTTTAAAAAGTATATCTTTTAGAGTAAAACCTGGTCAAATTGTCACCCTTATTGGAGCAAATGGTGCTGGAAAATCTACTACTCTAAGAACTATAAGTGGATTAATTAAACCAAAAAGTGGTCATATCTATTTTAAAGGACAAGATATAACAAATTATGAAGCCCACAGAATAGTTGAAATGGGTATTTCACATGTACCCGAAGGAAGAAGAGTTTTTGGTACTCTAACAGTTTCAGAAAATCTTGAACTTGCTGCATGGACAATTAAAGATGTAAAACTTAGAAAAGAGAGATTTGAAAGGGTTTTTGAAATTTTCCCAAGACTTAAAGAAAGAAGAAAACAACTTGCTGGAACTTTGTCAGGTGGAGAACAGCAGATGCTTGCGGTTGCAAGAGCATTAACAACAGGTGGAGAGTTAATGTTACTTGATGAGCCATCTATGGGTCTTGCCCCAGTTCTTGTTGATGAAATATTTCAGGTTTTATGTCAAATTAATTCTCAAGGAACAACAATTCTACTTGTTGAACAAAATGCAAGAAAGGCACTCGAAATTGCAAACTATGCATATGTTCTTGAAGTTGGTACCATCGCTTTACAGGGTGAAGCCAAAGAATTAAAAGAAGACCCAAGAGTTAAAGAGGCTTATCTTGGTGGTTAATTTTTAAAAAGAGAAATTTTCAAGAAATAGCCCTTCACCTATTTCATAATTATCTAATAATTTGTTTTCCTCAGTTAATTTAATATTTATCTTAAATTGTCTTTTGCCATTAACTTCTATGAAATTTTCTATTTTCATTTTTAAAGAGATTGTCCCTTCTGCAAAATTATAGAATAAATTTTTTGCTTCAATTTCAGCAACCTTTTTGTTTCCAAAAGAATCAATAACATCTAAAATTAAATTTTTATCTTTATAATCAAATAAAGCCCATCTAACTCTAACTCTTAAAAAATATGAATCACCAATTTTTATTCCTCCAAGTCCACTAATCACAATAGAATCCTTTAGATATTTTTCATTTAAAATAGTTTCATAAGGATATATTGGATTTAAGTTATTAATATATTTTTTGAAATGTTCTCTTACACCGCCATAAAAATTTGAAAAGGTTGACAAATTTCTTACAATTTTTTCATAATAAAAATCATATCTATTGAAAATTCCATAAGTTGGATCAAAATTAATCCATTTTCCATCTATGAAACATTCAACAAAAACATGATCAACAGGATAGCCAGAAGCATAAACAAACCTTGATGGTATTCCACAAGATCTTGCAAGAGATAAAAATAAAATTGACCTTTCTGAACAAACACCAGATATTGGTCCTTCTTTTTCAAATCTCGCAATATAATAATAATCAGGATAATCTCCAAGATAAGTTACATTTATTCCAAGAGAAAAAACATTCATCACAAAATCTAAAATATTTTTTGCTGTTTCAAATGGAGTTTCCTTAAGTAAAATTTTTGCATAATTTTTTATTATAGGTAAATATGGATGAATCCCTCCATTTTTTATAAGTTCATCTGTTGCTATGCCATATTCAAAATTGTATCCTGTTAAATATGGAATATCTTCAGATGATGATTCATTAAAAAAATAGTTTTTAGTTGTGGCAAGGGTTATTTTAATATTATAAGTCTTAAAAAAGTGTCTGAAGAATAGATAGCCAACATTAATACCCTCTTTCTCGTTTGTTTTAATTTTCAATTTTATATAGATTTCTCTTTTTGGTAAGATTCCATCAATATTATAAAATCCATTTTCATATAAAGGTTTAACCCATAAAAATTCTCTATTTTCTCTTTCTCTTTCTCCAAAAGCATATGAATCGATTTCAATCTTTCCATTTTTTGGTTGAATTACTCCAATTTTTAAATTGAAACTGTAATCTCTTTCAAAGAAAATTCTATCAATAACATAAAATGTTGAATCTGTTTTATAATAGTGAACAATTGGAAAGGGTAAATCAATTTCTCCTTCAAGAATAGATAGGTAATAAATGGCATTATAAAAGATTAGAGAGGATATGAATATCGTGAGGATTAAAATTATATATCTTTTTATATTTTTTTTACGAATTTTTCAAACTCCTCAATTTTTTTATTAATTATCAAATCTTTTATACCCAAATCAAATTGCTCTAACAAATTGATTGCAATATTAAAATCCCCTATATAATACGAAAAATGTGCATCTGATGAAATAAAAATTTTTACTTTGTACTTTAAACATAAATTTAGCATATCTTTATAATAATTTATCCAAATCTCTCCTCTTTTTAAAACATTGTTATTAAGTTCAACTGCTTTTTTATAATCAGAACTTGCTTTAATGATATCTTCAAGTTCAATTGGATATGGAAAATAAGGGTCACCAGGATGCGCTATTCCATTTATATATTCTTTTTTCAAAGCATTTATCATTGCCTTTGTATTTTTGGCTTTTGAATTTGATGAATAATATGTTTGATTATGAAAGGCAATTATATTAAAATCTAAATTTTTATAAATATTTTCAGGTAAATCAACATCCCCATCTTCTGAGACGATATTCATTTCAGAACCAGTAAAAATTTTTATACCATCTATTTTTTCAGGTAAATATCTACTTGCAAGCATTTTAAAATATTCAATGCTTGGACTGTCTGGTCTTGATGGCCCATGGTCAGTTATACACAAACCTTTTAAATTTAATTTTTTTGCCATTTGAACATTTTCAAGAATTGTAGAAAAAGCATGTCCAGTTGAAATAGTATGAGTATGAGTATCAACTTCAATTATCATCTTTTCGCTTCCTCTATCGGAATAAATCCTTCACCAATTACTTCTCTTGCGTCTCCTATAATTATAAAAGCCTGAGGATCTTCATCATGAATAATATCTTTGATAAGAGATAATTCTCTTTGTCTAACAACACATATCAATGCATCTCTTTCAATTCCTGTATATGAACCTGTTACTTTTAATTCAGTTACTCCTCTTTCAAGTTCTTTAAATATTTTTAATTTTATTTCAGATGTTTTATCCGAAATTATAAAAACAGTTTTTGCTATTGAAAAACCTTCCTGAACATAATCTATAACTTTTGATGAGATGAAGAGTGCAAGCAGTCCATATAAAGCAAAGTCAGGAGATTTAAAAACAATCGCGGCAATTAAGACAATTGATGTATCAAGCAATAACATTGAGGTTCCAAAAGAAACTCCAATATAAGTATATATTAATTGACTTAAAAGGTCAGTTCCACCAGTACTTCCCCAGTATTTAAAGACAATTCCAACACCTATTCCAACTAAAACTCCTCCATAAATTGAAGCAAGAAGAGGATTATCAGTCATTGGTTTGAAGAAATATGAAAGTAAGTCAATGAATATTGAAGATGTTATAGTCCCAAAAAGTGTTAAAGCGATATATTTAAATCCCCACTTTTTCCATGCAATTATAAATAATGGAAGATTTAGAATAAAATACATTGTACCAATTGGAAATTTTGTTAGATGATAAATGATTATTGATAAACCTGAAAATCCACCAGGAGCAATTTTATTTGGGGAAAGAAAAAGTATAATTCCAAATGCTTGTATTATTGAACCAATTGTTATACCAATCAATCTTTTAAATAATTTTTTAAAAGATATTTTCTTTTTTTCCATTTTTAATCCACCTTAAATAACTCCATATAAAATCATCAATGTTTCCCTCTATTACATCAAAAACATTCCCAACTTCAAAATTTGTTCTATGGTCTTTTACGAGTGTATAAGGATGAAAAACATAACTTCTTGCTTCATAACCCCATGAAGGTTGAATAAAACCACCCTTCAGTTCATATAATTTTTTTTCTTTTTCTAATCTTTTTATTTCAATAAGTTTTGATGTTAATATTTTCATAGCAATTTCTTTATTTTTAAGTTGAGACCTTTCATTCTGACAAGATACTGTTATGCCTGTTGGAAGGTGAACAATTCTTACTGCAGAATCTGTTTTATTAACATACTGACCACCATGACCACTTGCTCTATATACATCAATTCTGAGTTCATCTTCATTAATTTCAAATTTTTCTTCTTCTATTTCAGGAATAACTTCAACAAGAGCGAATGATGTATGTCTTCTGTGGTTTGCATCAAAAGGTGAAATTCTTACAAGTCTATGAACTCCATTTTCTCCTTTCAAAAGACCGTAAGCAAATTTACCTTTTATAAATATTGTTGCACTTTTTATACCAGCCTCATCACCATAAGATACATCAATTATTTCAACTTTAAATTTTTTCTTTTCTGCCCATCTTACATACATATCAAGAAGGATATTTGTCCAATCCATTGCATCAACACCACCTGCTCCTGATGATAGAGAGAGAATAGCGTTGTTCTGGTCATATTCACCAGATAAAAAATAGATTTTTTTAAATTCTTCTATGTTTTCTTTTAGTTCTTTTAAATTTTTGTCTAACTCTTCTTCTAAAGAGATATCTTCTTCTTTTTCGAGAAGTTCTAAAATTATTTCACTCTCGTTTATTAAGGAAATAATTTTTTCTTTTCTTTCTTTTTCTTCCTTTAATCTATTAAGTTCAAAAAGAATTTTTTTTGATTCTTCACTTTTCCAGTTGGTAATATTTGTGATTTTGTTTTCTAACCCTTCAATCCTTTGATTTATTTGATTTAAATCTTCCTCAGATGATAAATTATCAAATTCATCTTTTATTCTTTTTAAACTCTCTTCTCCTTCTTTCCTCTCTATTCTCTTTTCTTTCACTTTTTATCTCCACTCTAAATAAAAACTTTATCCAATCTTCTCTAATTGATTTTAACATAGACTGAAATAGTTCATACCCTTCAAGTTGATAAGCAATTAAAGGTTCCTGTTGTCCATATGCTCTTAATCCTATTCCTTCCTTTAAATGATCCATATTATAAAGATGGTCTTTCCATTTATTGTCAAGAATTCTTAAAAGAAGGTATCTTTCTATTTCTCTAAGTGGCTCTTCCCCAAGAGACATTCTCAATTCTTCATTTGTTTTAGCAAGTTCTCTTAAATATGACTCCTTATCTTCATATCTTTTTTTGGATATCTCGAATAATACCTTTTTAATTTCGCTCTCTTTAATTTTTGCTAACTCCTCTTTGTTTATTAAAATTCCTGTAAGTTCAAGAAATGATTTTGAAAGACCATCATAGTCAGGCTCTTCAAGTGATTTTGATAAATATATATCACAAATATCTACAATCATTTCATCCATAAATTTAAATACATCATCCCTTAAGTTTGCTTTTTCAAGAATTCTTCTTCTTTCTTTATAAATTATTTCTCTATGTTTATTCAAAACATTGTCATATTCAAGAAGATGTTTTCTTATTTCAAAATGATATGCTTCAACTCTCTTTTGAGCATTTTCAATTGTTCTTGAAAGAAGTGGATGTTCAAGAGGAGTATCATCATCCATTCTGAAAAATTCCATCAATTTTTTGATCATATCCCCACCAAAAATTCTTAATATTTCATCTTCAAGTGATAAATAAAATCTTGAACTTCCTGGGTCACCTTGTCTTCCTGATCTTCCTCTTAACTGATTGTCAATTCTTCTTGACTCATGTCTTTCAGTACCAATTATGTGTAACCCACCAAGTTCAACAACACCTTCACCAAGAACAATATCAACTCCTCTTCCAGCCATATTTGTTGCAATCGTAACCATACCTTTCTCACCAGCATGTTTAATGATTTCTGCTTCTTTTTCATGATATTTTGCATTCAATACCTGATGGGGAATTCCTTCTCTTTTCAGCATACTTGAAAGTAATTCATTTTTTTCAATAGATCTTGTACCAACAAGAACAGGTTGACCTCTTGAATAACAACTTTTTATCTCTTCAATAATTTTCTTGTATTTAATCTTCTCAGTTCTATATACCAGATCTGGATGATCAACCCTTATCATTGGTTTATTTGTTGGAATAACTACAACTGGAAGACCATATATCTCAATAAATTCATCTTCTTCTGTTTTTGCAGTACCTGTCATTCCAGCAAGTTTTTTATACATTCTAAATAAGTTCTGAAAAGTTATTGTTGCAAGCGTTTGACTTTCAGCCTTAACAACCAAATTTTCTTTTGCTTCTATTGCTTGATGAAGTCCATCTGAATATCTTCTTCCAAACATTAATCTTCCAGTAAATTCATCTACAATTATTACCTCTCTATCTTTAACAATATAATCAACATCTTTTTTGAAATGAATTAACGCTCTTAATGCCTGTATTATATGGCTTACAAGGTCGACATTTTCGCTTGAATAAAGATTATCAACATTCATAAGTTTCTCAACTTTTTTAACTCCAGTTTCAGTTAAAGCGACATTTTTTTCTTTTTCATCTGATGTGAAATCCTCATCAATTTTAAGTTGTCTTGCAACTTGTGCTGCTTTATAATAAATTGAAGTACTTTTTTCACTTGGACCTGAAATGATAAGTGGCGTTCTTGCTTCATCAATTAAAATTGAATCAACTTCATCAACTATAGCATAATTTAATTCTCTTTGAACAACACCATCAAGGCTTATAGCCATATTATCTTTCAGATAATCAAAACCAAACTCGTTATTTGTTCCATATGTTATATCTGCAAGATATGCCTCTTTTCTTGAGCATGGGACAAGTTTTACTGTGAATTTTTCAGGGTCATCCCAGTCGACAAGAAAAGATGCTTCATGTTGTATAACACCAACACTTCTATTTAAAAATTTATAAATTGGTCCCATCCAAAGGGCATCTCTTTTTGCAAGATAATCATTAACTGTAATTAAGTGAACCCCTTTTTTGGTAAGTGAATTTAAATAAATCGGTAGTGTTGCAACAAGTGTTTTACCTTCTCCAGTTTTCATCTCTGCAATTTTTCCTTCATGAAGTACAACCCCACCCATCAGTTGAACATCAAAGTGTCTTAATTTTATAGTTCTTTTTGAAACTTCTCTTACAACAGCAAATGATTCATAAAGTATATCATCAAGAGTCTCACCATTTTCTATTCTTGACAAAAATTCATCTGTTTTACTTTTTAACTCATCATTTGAAAGTTTTTCAATATCTTCATTTAAAGAATTAATTTTTAAAACAAAATTCTGTAATTTTTTTATATCTTTCTCTTCTGAAGAGAATATTTTTTTAAAGATACTTGCCATTTTACTCCTTATCTAAGGAAAGAATTGTGCCAACAAATCTTACCTTATTAGTTTCAAAAATTATCTTTCCCCCTATTCTTACTGTTACTCTATTATATGATAGAACAACTTTTTTTGATGTTTTTGTGCTTTTTACTGTTAAATATAAACTTTTATTTATTGGATGTGAAACCTTTAGTATTCTTCCATCAGATGTTTCAACTGGTACTTCTGAATCTTTTACTACTTTATCTATGATAACGAAAATTTTATTTCCATCACTATCAATTAGATAATCTCCAATATTTATACTATCTGCAACTTCAGGTAATATATTTGCAACTGACATCTTAACAACAACATAAAAACCACTATCTTTTCCCTGAATATACTTTCTACTTACAATCAAGATTGATAAAAAAATTATTAAGAAAATTAATGTAAATAAAAATATTTTTTTCATACTATTCTGGTTCAATCAATCCATAATTTCCATCAGTTCTTTTATAAATTACATTTATTTTATCAGTGTTTGAATTTAAGAAAACAAAAAATGTATGTCCAAGAAGCTCCATTTGCATTATGGCTTCTTCTTCATCCATTGGTTTTAAAGTGAATTTTTTAACTTTTACAATTTTTGGAGCCTCTTCTAATTCAGATGGATTTTCTGTTTCTATCTTTTCTAAAAATCTTTTTGTTTCTCTTCTTCTTTCTATGAAACCATCTTTATATTTCTTTATCTGCCTTTTAGTTTTATCAAGCACATCATCAATTGATGAATATATATCCTGAGTTCTACTTTCTCCCCTTATTACTGTACCTGACATTGAAATTGTAACTTCAGATTTAAAAAGACCTCTTTCTTTTGATATTATTAAATTAACTTCCTGAATATTTTCAAAAAATTTTTCTGCAGTTGCAAATCTTTTCTCAGCATAATTAATAATATCATCTGTTAAGTTCATTCCTTTTCCTTGAACGATGAGTTTCATATCTTCCTCCTTTATATGTTAAAAATAAAGATAAAAATCAAATTCAACTTTTAATTAGTATAATATTATTTTCCCTTTCTGTCAAATATACATTAAGTTTAAAGATTAATTAATAAATCACCAAATTATTTATTAACTTAAATTTTCTTTTAACTTTTTTTCTAATTCTAAGATAAATTCTTTTTCATCTTTAGGAGTAATGCCATTTTTTGGCCCTTTTGTATAGATTAAAAGAATATTTTTTCCACTTGAAGTTGCATACATTCTAACTGTTCCTTCATTTGAAAAATAGCAATCTCCAAGAGAATATCCTGGAATTCTTGTGCTTGCAAGAGGATTGAATGACAAATTTTTCTTTTCCCATCCGATAATTTCATCATAAGAAATCTTATCACTATTTTTTCCACAAATTAAATATAAGCCATTTTCTCTAAACTCATATCTCATTGTCCTATAAATTTTAAGGTCATTTAAAAATATTACGATGATTATTAAACAAATTGGAATAAAAATTATTATTTGATAAAAGTTGTGAGGTTTGTTAATAAGAAGATGAATTGTTATAAATATTATAGCAATTAAGCATAAGATAATATGGATTAACAATATAAAATAAGTAATCTTCTTAAATTCTGGATAAAATACTTTCTTTTTAAAATATTCACTTTTTTCCATTTTTCTTCTTCCTCTCTTTTATCATTTTTTTAAATCTTTATTTTAGAAAGATTGTTATTTCACAAGATAGAAGAAAAGATATAAATTATATAAAAAAACACCAAAAAACTAATTTAGGTATATATATTTTTCTTATGAAGCCTATAATAAAATCCTTTAACTTAAAGTTATTATCTTATAATTATATTTTATCAATTTGATTGAAATTTTTAAAATTTTTATTATTCTTATAATTAATGTATGCAAAAGTAAAAAGTTTAACTAATGTAGGGCTTAAAGTTTATGAAGTTATAGTTGAAGTTGATATAACATCTGGTCTTCCATCTTTTACAATAGTTGGTCTTCCTGATACTTCAGTTCAAGAAGCAAAAGAAAGAGTTAGGGCTGCAATTAAAAATTCAGGTTTTGATTTTCCAACAAAAAGAATAACAGTTAATCTTGCACCCGGTGAACTTAAAAAAGAGGGAACACTTTTTGACCTACCGATTGCTATTGGAATACTTGCTTGTTTAGGAGAATTAAATTTAGAAAAAATAAGTAACTACTATTTTGCAGGAGAATTATCTCTTGAGGGAGATTTAAGAAAAATAAAAGGTGGGCTTTCACTTTCTCTATTTCTTAAAAATTCTACTTCAATCTTTATAATCCCAGAAAAAAATCTTTATGAATGTTCACTTTCAAAAGAAACAAAACTTATTCCTTTTAATAATTTAAAAGAAATCATATCTTTTTTAAGAGGTGAAATTCAAAAAGAGGTTATTAAGAATCTTGATATAAAATTTAGTGAAGATAAATTTGATGTTGATTTTTCTGATGTAAAAGGTCACACTTTTTTAAAAAGAGCAATGGAGATTTCGGCATCAGGCAAGCATCATATTGTAATGGTTGGAACTCCTGGTTCAGGTAAAACAATGCTTGCAAAAAGAATGTTAACCATTATGCCAAAACTTTCTTTTGAAGAAGCAGTTGAGATTACAGAAATTTATTCAATAGCAGGGCTTCTTAAAGAAGATGAAGAAATTGTTATGTCAAGACCTTTTAGATCTCCACATCATACAATTTCATATGCAGGTTTAACTGGTGGTGGCACAAATCCAAAACCAGGAGAAATTAGTTTAGCACACAAAGGAGTTTTATTTCTTGATGAACTTCCAGAATTTAGAAGAGATGTTTTAGAAATTTTAAGACAACCAATTGAGGATGGCTATGTTACAATTTCAAGGGTTAAAATGACTCTTTCTTATCCATCAGATTTTCTTTTAATTTCTGCAATGAATCCATGTCCTTGTGGGTATTTTGGAGATTCAGAAAAAAATTGTACCTGTTCCATCCATGATATTAAAAAATATAGAAGTAAAATCTCAGGGCCACTTTGGGATAGATTTGATATAAAATTAAAGGTTCCAAGAATCACTGAAGGTGAACTTTTCAATAAAAGTGATGGTGAACCTTCTTCTATCATAAGAGAAAGAGTTGAAAAAGCATGGAAAATTCAAAAGGATAGATATAAAAATGAAAATATAAAATTCAATGGAAAGTTAACTCCAATGTTAATTAAAAAATATATTCCTCTAACAAATGAAGCAGAAAATACTTTAAGAAATGCTCTTAAAAGTTTAAATTTAACAGTGAGAAGTTTTCATAAAATAATAAAACTATCCCGAACAATTGCAGATTTAGAAGGAGTTGAGAAAGTTAACACATCTCACCTTCTTGAAGCAATAAGCTATCAAAGATATAGTTTAATGGATGAGATATAGGTTGAAATTTATTCTTAAAGTTATAATTATTTTATTAATTCCATTGATTTATGAATATGTTGGAATAAATTATGGTGGACCTTTAGGGGTAAAGTATTTTTATAACTCTTCATTTAGACCTCAAGTTTTAGGTTTACCAATTTTTGTTTGGATTTTTTGGGTAATTTTTATTCTTGTTGGTTATAATTTAACAAATTCAATATTTATAAATTTATTTAAATTTGATTACAAAAATTTGTTGAAAAACAGTTTCTATTTTTTAAACTTAATTTTTTTTGACGGATTCATAGTGCTCACTTTTGATCTATTCATTGATCCCATTGCTGTAAAATATGAACTTTGGAGATGGGAAAATTTTAAGTTCTCATATTTTGGTGTTCCAGTTGGAAACTTTGTTGGCTGGTATATAATTGTCTCATCAACAACCTTTTTGTTAAGACAAATTGATAGATTTTATTTTACAAATTATAATGAGAGATTTTTAAAATTATCACCTATAATTTATCTCATTATAATTTTTATTTCTTTTATATACTCTTTAATACTTTTAAACATTAACCACGCACTTCTAAGTTTAATAATCTCATCTCCAATTAATTTAATCTCATTAATTTTAATTAAACAAAATTTTTCTAAAAGATTATAATTATATTAGAATCATGAAAAATCTAATAATTTTAATTTTTTTCTTGATTTTACTTCCGCCACCAAAGGTTATAAAGCCTTTTGGAGGAATTATTATTCCAGCTTACTTTTATGATAAAACTCTTTGGCAAAAGATTATTAACACGAAATATTCATTAAACTATTTTGTAATTACAAATATTCAAGATGGTCCAGGAAAAATTTTAGATAAAAATTACAAAAATTGGATTTCATTAACAAATAAAAGTAATAAAAAGGTATTAGGTTATATATATACATCTTATACAAAAAGGGATATTAATTTAGTTAAAAAAGATATTGAGAGATGGATAAAATTTTATCCAGAAATTAAAGGGTTTTTTATAGACGAAGTTTTAGATTCAAAAAGGAAGAGTGAATTAAATTACTATTCAGAAATTTACAAATTTATTAAAAATTTGAATAAAAATTTCTATGTGATTCTAAATCCTGGAAATAGTTATATAAATTTAGATCTAATCAAAATTTCAGACTCAATTGTAATTTTTGAGAGTGATTATAAAGAGTTCACTAAATTTGAATTTCCTTTTTGGATTAAAAAATTCAATCAAAACAAATTTATATGTATAGTTTATAATGTACCAAAAAAAGATGTTTTAAGTGTTTATGAGTTTCTTAAAAAGAGTGGTATAGGAATAATATATATAACTGATGATAATTTACCAAACCCATATGATACACTTCCATCTTATTATAATTTTTTAATTAATTTGATTTATTCACCAACTTTTATTATTCCAATACCTCCACCACTTCTGCCTATTTTATTCGATTAAGATAAATTTATCTAAAAAATATTTATAAAAATTTTCAAATTGATCATGAGTTGCAAAATGAATTTCAAAAGGGTTAATGAATTCAATTTTTTTATGAAATTCAATAAAAAATTTATCTCTTAATTCTTTTTTTAAAACATCATCTGAAACAATTAATATGTCTATATCTTGAGGGTTAATTCCTTTGACAATTGATCCAAAAAGAATAACGCAGGATTTTTTAAAAGTTTTTTTAGCAACTTTTGCTATTATTTTTGAGTATTTTAAATAATTTTTAAAATATTTCTCATTTGTTTTTGCTATTTCAATTAAGATATCACTCAAATCTTTTGCCATAGGTTTCTTAAAAACTCAACAACTTCATTAACAAAATCTTTAAATTCAATAACCTCTTCTTTTGTATAAGAGTAAGGTAAATACCTAGATGAAATATAAGATTGCTCTAAGTTACTTATTAATTGATATTTATTTTTTAAAATTTCGTTCACCTCTTTTGATTTATTATAAACTTCACTTAAAATTTTAAATAGTGATTTTAAAGAATGAGTTGGAGGGTATGATTTTAATTTTAAAAAAATAGTATATTTTAAAAAAAGTTGTAGCGCCTGTTCTAAATCAAATGCACCAAGATCATACATTTCATTATTTAAATGATACTCAGAAGTTTTTAAAAATTCTTCGCCCCTCTTTTTTAGATATTCTATATCCATGTAATCATTTTATATTAAGTTAACAAAAATAAAAAGCCCTCCTTAAAGGAGGGCTAATAAAATTTCTCTTTAGTTTTAAATATCTCTTTACAGGTCACCCATTGTTAAAGCCATTACTGCTTTTTGAACATGGAGACGATTCTCTGCTATGTCATAAATTATTGAGTTTTTCGAACTTGCAACTTCATCTTCAACCTCATTTCCTCTATCAACTGGCATTGGGTGGATAAAATATGCATCATTTGTTAGTTTCATAAATTCCTTTGTCAAAATCCAATCTTTGAATTGTCCTGCCATTTCAATTTCTTTTTCTTTTCCCCAATCATATCTTTTTGGGCTCATCCAGTTTCTTGAGTAAACTACATCAGCACCTTCAAGAGCCTTTCTCAAATCATTAAGATTACCTGGTATAATCTCAAAACCACTACCCGATTTTTTAGCATTATCTTTTACCATCTCCATAACTTCTGGATCAAGGTCATAACCAGGGGGATATACAAGTTTAATATCCATTCCAAACATTGAGGATATAAGAAGGTTTGCATGAACTGAAGACCAGGATCTAACCATTGTTGAGTAACCCCACATCATCACAAGTTTTTTCTTTTTAACACTTCTTAAATGTTCAAGTAGCCCAAGCATATCAGCAAGTGCTTGACATGGATGATATTTATCATGAGCCATAGATATTATAGGTATGGTTGCATACTTTGCATATTCTCTTAAAATGAAATCGCCATCACCATATCTTTCAATTGCATCTTCAAGAATTCTTATGCCTATTCCAACACCATATCTACTCATCACATTAGCAGCATCTTCAATTGTTTCTCCGGCTTTTCCTTTTTCTCTTAATCTCATTGTTTTTGGTTCAAGAAATTGTGCATGACCTCCAAGTTCAGTTGCTGCTGTTTCAAAAGATTGCCTTGTTCTCACACTTGGATTATAAAACATCATAAAAAATGTTCTATTTTTTAAAGCATCTTTATATGGATTAGTATATCTTGCTCTCTTCATCTCTCTTGCTACTTCAAGAGTCTCCTCAACCTCATAAGGTGACCACTCCTGAATTGTTATCAAATCTCTCCCATATAATCTATGCATAATTTTCTCCTTATTACTCTCTTACTATTGTTGTTCCCGCCTTTCCTTCAAGTGTTTCAAGATATTTTTCAGTTAAAGATATATATGCTATCTTTCCGCCACCCTCAAGGAATTTTATTATTGCAGAAATTTTTGGACCCATACTTCCAGGTGGGAAATGCCCTTCACTATGATATTTCTTTGCTTCTTCAAGTGTTAGTCTTCTTAAATCAACCTGATTTGGTTTTTGATAGTTTAATTTTGCACCGTCTTCACCTGTGAATATTGTAAATGTAACATCAATATCTTCTCCTTTTTTCTTTGCTCTATCAATTAACATTCTTCCAAGAAGAGAAGATGCCAAATCTTTATCAATTACTGCTTCAACTCCACTATAGATTTTAATTTTTTCTCCATTTTTAAAGGTTATTCCATAATTACAATTGAATTTGCCTTCTTTATCTGGTTCAACTTCAATAACAGGAATTCCTCCACCACCTACAGTTATTGGTATGAAACCTTTTTCTATTGCTGCTTCAACTGCTTCAATTTCAACAATATCAAGTGGTTCAGGAGATGGTACTACTTTTCTCCATATTTCATTACCTTTATCATCCTTTTTATATAATTTCATAACCCAACCATCTTCTTTCATTCTTTTTTCTGCCTCTTCTTTTGTATATGAAGGGCCAATATATTTTGTTGGATTCTGAAATCCTGGGTCATCTTTACCAACAACAACCTGTGTTACAATACCTACAATTGTTTTTTTGATTCCCTGAGTTTGTAACTCATTTCCAAGAATCTGACCAATCATATATCCCATTGAACCCTGTGTATCTGAACCACAGACATCAAGAGGAATAGGTGGAAGAATTGGTCTTGAATATTCAGACCTTAAAAATACATTTCCAACCTGTGGACCATTTCCATGAGTTATGACATAGATATCATCAGGATATTGTTTGATGATTCTTGCAATATGTTTACATGTTTCAGATGTTCTTCTCCACTGCATTGCGATATCAGGAATAATTGCTTTTCCTTTTTCATCAGTTAAACCAACTGGTGATACTTCATTACCTCCAAATGCAAATATTCTAACGTGTCTTTTTTTGTTCATCAAATCCTCCTTCATAAATAATTGTTTATAAGACCTACTTTTTTATTAAACTCTCTAATCAACTCATCCCATTTTTTATAGGAATTAAATTTGTCTTTAAAATAATTTTCATTTTTCCACTGCTCTTCTAACTCTTCAACACTCTTTCCCCTCTGCTCAACCCATGTAAAATATTTTAAGTTATGGATTCTTCTTTTATCATAATATGATAATTCCAGCATCCAATTAATATTTTGAGAAATTATCACATTTTCATAATCTTTTTCTGCTTGATTTATTTTATATTCACCTCTTTCTTCCTGTAGTTCAGTTATTCTTGATTTATAAAGTTCCATTGAATCTGTAGCAACAGTTATAATAATATCATTTTCATTGAAATTATAATATTTTGATATTTTAATTGAACCTATTAAATTTGCAATACTTGATATTCCAAGCAGTTCAAGATTATCAATAAAATCTTCTGAAATTTTTAAATTTTTAATGAAACTTTTTCCATTTTTTTCATTGAATAGTCTTAAAATTCTTATACAATCCTCATCATCAATATCAACAACTATATCAAGATTTCGTGTGTCCATAACCCATGGAACATGTTTATCTCCAATTCCCTCAATTCTATGAACTCCATAACCATTTAGTAAAAGTGTTGGACATTGAAGTGCCTCACCCGCTGCAATTTTTATATTTGGAAATTTTTCTTTTAAATAATTTCCAGAGCCAAGAGTTCCTGCTGAGCCCTGAGTTAAAAATAGTCCAGATAGTTTATCATTTTCTCTTTTAATTTTATTAAAAACCTCTTCCATTGCTGGACCTGTTACTGCATAATGCCATATTGGATTTCCAAAATCATCAAATTGATTTAAAACAACAACCTCATCTGGATACAATCTCTTTAACTCTTCGCTTTTATCAAAAACCTCTTTTACATTACTTTCACTTCCTGGAGTTGGATATATTTCAGCACCCATACTCTTAAGCCACTCAAATCTTTCTTTGCTCATTCCTTCTGGAAGAACAGCAATGCTTTTACATCCAAGAAGATTTGAATCATAAACTCCGCCTCTACAATAATTTCCAGTTGATGGCCAGAGTGCCTTATGTTTTGTTGGATCAAATTGTCCTGTAATTAGAAGAGAAACGAGTGGACCAAATGTTGCTCCAACTTTATGAGAACCAGTTGGGAACCATTTTCCAATAAGCATTATAATTCTTGCATTAACTCCTGTTAATTCTTTTGGAAATTCTATAAAATTTACTCCATCAAATCCACCACCAAATTTTTTTGGTTCATTTTTCCATGTTATTCTAAATAAATTTCTTGGATGAGTATCCCATAGTCCAATTTTTTTTAACTCATCTTTAATTTTTTGAGGGATTTTTTCTGGTTCCCTCATCTCTTCATATGTGGGAATGATAATATTTTTTTCTCTTGCTCTTTCGATTGCTCTTTTTAAAATTTCCTCACTTTTAATCTCCATAAATTTACCTCATGAGAAGTGCCATAATTGCTTTTTGTGCATGAAGTCTATTTTCTGCCTCATCAAATATGACTGATTGTGGTCCATCCATAACATCATCATCAACTTCATAACCTCTATCTGCTGGAAGACAATGCATATAAATCGCATCTTCTTTTGCAAGTTTCATCATTTCTTTTGTTGTCTTCCAATGTTTATTATTATCAAAAAGTTCTTGTGTTTTATCTAACTCAGGTTTTGGAGCTTCAGGCGGTATGAAATGTTTACTAGTCCATGCTTTTGGGTAAACAATATCTGCATCTTTAAATGCTTCTTTCATGTCGTTTACAATTTCAAAACTTCCACCATATCTTCTAACATTTTCCTTTACTGCATCAATGACATTTGGGTCAAGTTCAAGACCAACAGGATGAGCAAGTGTTATGTTTAACCCAAATTTTGATGCAACTGTTATTGCACTTTGAGGAACTGCAAGTGGTTTTTCAACTGAGGGTGAATATGCCCAACTCATTACAAATTTCTTTCCTCTTAAATCTCTTCCCTTTTTCTCAATGATGGTCATTATATCAGCCATTGCTTGGCAGGGATGATACATATCATCTTCCATATTAATAACTGGTATATCTGCCCAATGAGCAAACTCTCTAATCATTCTATTTGCTTCTCCATAAATCCAGTCAACTGGTTCACCATAGCAACGAATTGCAATCCCCTCTCCCATTCTTGATAATACTCTTGCAACATCAGAAACTCTTTCTGTTGAATATGCAATTTCTCTTCCAGGAAGAGCAGGTGTATAGATTTGTTTTGGGTTAAGGTCATGAGCATGTCCTCCAAGTTGATGCATTCCTGCTTCAAAAGAGTTTCTTGTTCTTAAAGATTGATTATAAAAAATCATAAAAAGTGTTTTTCCTTTGAGTAGTTCATGTGGTTCTCCAGTTGCTCTTTTTTTCTTTAAGTCCCAAGCAACTTCGAGAATTGTTTCAAGTTCTTCTTTAGTAAATTCGAGATCTGTAATCCAATCTCTTCCTCTGAAACTTTCTGTTTTCATTGTGTCCTCCTTTTGAAAAGTGATATTAATTAAAATTTTAAAATTTTAAAATATAATGTCAATATTTTGTATTTTAATATAAAATAAGATATAAGGAGGTAAAAAGTGGAAAAAGAAAAGATAAAGGAAAAGGTTTTAGATATTTTAATTAATGGTGTTCATGTAAAAAAATCAAAAGTTTTATCAAAAGAGAATCCAAAATTTATTGACGATTTAGAAATGGATTCTTTAAGTATTCTTGATTTGATCGAAAGAGTAGAAAAAGAGTTTAATATAGAAGTTTCAGATGAAGAACTTGAAAAACTTACTGATTTAGTGAGTGTTGTTGATTATTTATATAATAAAAAAAGGAACCCTTAAGAGTTTTAGATATTCCTAAGGGTTCCTTTTTAAAATAAATTATTTAATTTCAATTTTTTTAATCTTTCTTTTTGCCTCTTCCTTTTTTGGCATTTTTATTTCAAGTACTCCTTCTTTAAATTCTGCTTGAACTTTTTCAGGGTCAACTTCTGTAGGAAGTGATACAACTCTTTCAAATTTTCCATAGCAGATTTCCTTTCTTAAGTAATTCTCTTTCTTTGTTTCCATTTCTTCTTTTCTTTCGCCTTTTAGATGAACTTCGTCTTCTGTAACAGTTATATCAATGTTCTCTTTTTTTAATCCTGGAAGTTCTGCTTTAAGAACTATGTCAGTGTCTGTTTCAAGTAAGTCAATTTTAGGAAGAAAAGTTATCTCTCTTTCCCTTCTTGCTGGTATAAAATCTTCAAACATTCTGTCAATCTCTCTTCTTAATCTGTCAAAATCTGAGAAGATATCAAAATCCCATGGTTCCCATCTTCTTATTGCCATGGTCATCACCTCCTTTTTTTTATCTATTATTATTATAATAAATAATTAATATTTGTCAAGAGGTAAGACAAAATATAGATTTGAAAAGAAATTTTTTATTGAGGAGGGTTTATAACAAAATCTTTATTAATATCTAAAAGTGAAAATTCAATTTTTGTTTTTACAGTTTTTCCTTCTTCATTCAATCCACTATCTTCTATATTAAACTTTACTACAAGATTATCTTTTTTCCTTATATATAAGTTTCCTGAAGTTTCACTAAAAAGATCTTCCCATTTAACATCAAACAAGAAAACATCATCATCATTTAATTTATCTTCTTTTATAAAAGTAAATTTAGAAGGTGTACTTTTTATAGTAAAAAGATCAACAATATCACTTAGGGATAAAGTTGGAGGAATTTCACTGAATTTATTTTTTTCAATTTTTTCAAAATTTTTATTTTCAGCATCCCTAAAATAGACATAATCATTGAAAATATATATTTCTAAAAAAGATTCGCCTTCACCTTTTTTTACCGATTTAAAATATACAGCATCTTGCTTCCATTTTGCTTCCATAGAAAAATTTTCAACTGAACTATCTACACTACTCTCTATATCATATATATAGTGATAACTTTTAAGTGTCTTTGCTTTTTCTTTATAATCATTGATTATCTCTTCAAAAGAATATGGTTTTAGACCTATTTCTACTATTTGTAAGCCAATTTTTGATGGGAAAACTTCGCTGAAATTTTTATATCCACTTTTTTCAACTGATATTGATTTATTAAGTGGTGGTGTATATGCTCTGAATTTTCCATCAATATCAGTTTTATATGTTATTCCATTAATTTTTATAGTTGCATCAGAGATGCCTTTATTTGTAACAGAATCATATACCACTCCTTCAATATGAGTTGCTGTTAAAAAGAAAAAGGCACCAAGAAAAATTATTATTAAAATAATGATTAAAATGATAATTTTATTCTTCATATTATCATCCCTCTAATTTTTTAATAAAATTATTAAAAATTGTTTTTATTTTATCCCATGGATTTCCAATTTTTATTCCACTTTTATATATATCCCATAAAGATTTATTAAACTCTTTTATTTTTTCATCACTTTTTTGATAAAGAGCATCTGATTTTACAAGGTCTTTAATTTTTTCAAAATATTTTTTAATCTCATCTTCTTTAAGAGAAGATAAATTTTCTGGAACCATATCTGTAACCTTCAAAATATGAAAACCATATTGACTTTTTATTACATCAGATATCTCATTTAAATTTAATGTAAATGCAACTTTTGATAATTCACTATCACTTAAAGTTCCTTTTCTAAACCAGAAAAGGTCTCCTCCTTTATCCTTTGTAGATGTATCTTCTGAATATTCTTTAACAAGTTTTACAAAATCTTCTCCTTTTAGAATTCTTTCTCTTATCTCTTTCATTTTTTCATATTTTTTATTTATATCTTCTATCGTGTCATTTTGTGAATCAACAACCATAAATATATGTGAAAATCTTCTTGAGCCATCATAAAATTTAACTCTTGTTTTAAAATAATCCCAAACCTCTTCATCTGTCATATCTAAATTTTTTATTACTTCATAATAAACTTTATCAGCAATTAAAGAACTTCTAACCATTTCATTTATATCTGATTCAAGCAATTGATATTTACTCAATGCCTGTTTATATACATCATCTTCTGAAAGTCCAGTATATTCTCTCATAGTTTGAATTTCTTTTTTTATCTCATCTTCAGTAACAGTTATTCCATGGTCAGCAGCATATTTATCAAGAAGTAATCCCTCAATCATATCATTTAAGGTTTGTTTTCTTATTGCTTCAATATCAGTATTTGAAAGTTCAATCTTATCCTGCTGATACTCTTTTATTTTTCTATTTACTGCAGCCTCAACTTCTCCCTTATAGATTTTTTCATTATAAACCTTTGCTGCTAAATCTTTTTGAGTAAAAGCATAGTAGATGGATAAAAAAACTATAAGAATTATAATTATTGGTATTATTATTTTTTTAATAACACTACCAACATTCTTTATCTTCTTTTTTGCCATCTATGGATTTTCTCCTTGATTATTAGAGTTATTTTGGTTTGTATTTGTTCCAGTTCCACTATTTGATTGAATGGATTTTCTTAAATTAGTAAAGAAGTTTTTAATTGGTCCAAAGATTTTATTATTAAAGAAACCAGTTACATCATCCCACATATTTCCATATCTAACTCCATATTCTGTTTTTCTTTCATTCAACCATGTTGTTCTTGCTTCATTTTTTTTATTTGTCTCAAGAGTTTTAATTATTTCATCTTTTACACTTTCAAAAGTTGCTGTAACTGCTGGTATCTTATCATAAACATAAACTATTTCATAACCATCATTTGATTCAAATGGTTTTGAAAATGTTCCCTTTTTTAGGGCAAAAACAACACTATCCCATGCATCACCTTTTGAACCCTTACTTACCTCACCCAAATCTCCACCTTTATCCTTTGTATCTGTATCTTCAGAATATTCCTTTGCTAAACTATCAAAATCAGCACCTTTCAATAATTTATTATAAATCTCATTAACAAGATCAGTTTTTTTCTTAATATCTTCCTGTGTTGCTGTTTTATCTACTTTAATTAAAATATGTTTTGCTTTAACCTTTTCAGGTTGGTCATAACTTCTTCCTCTTATTTTAGTATCCAATACCTGAATTATGTGAAATCCATATTTAGTCTTAATAACTTCGCTTATTTCACCTGGTTTAAGCGAAAAAGCAGCATTTTCAAATTCTTTGACCATCTGACCTTTACTGAAAAATCCCAAATCTCCACCATTATCTTTTGAGCCCGGGTCTTCAGAATATTCCTTTGCAAGTTTAGCAAAGTCCTCTCCTTTAAGAATTCTCTGTCTTAATTCTTCAGCAAGTGCCTTTTTTTCATTTACAGTTTTTTCATCTGCTCCTTCATCAACTTTTATCAATATATGTCTCGCTCTAACCTGTGTAACTTCATTAAAATAGTTTAATGCATCAGTATCTGTTACTTTTATCTGTGAATAAATTGGTGCAAGAGATTTTGCTTCAAGAATATCAGGCATAACATATTTTTTGATTTCTTCTCTTAACGCCTCTTCTGTTTTATATTTTGATGCTTCCACTGCCTTTTTATATTCTTCTTCTGATTTAAATCCACTTTTAATATTTTCAATTTCCTTATCAACTTGTTGTTTAATCTCATCATCTGTTGGTTTGATGTTGTTTCTTTTAGCATATTCTTCAACAACAGCACTATTTATATATTCTTCTTTTATCTGTTCAACAACTGAATCAAAAATAGATTTATATTGAGGATCATTTGGGTCTATTCCATAACTTTTATATTGATTTTTAACTGCCTCTATCCTTGCATTTAATTCTGATTTTTTAATGACTGTTGAGCCAATTTTTGCTTCAACATCTCTATCTTTATATGCAATCAAGTATGTTGCCCCAAATATTATTATTAGAGCAATTATGAACATTGCTATAGATTTTAAGATAATATTTTTTAGTTTACCTTTATCTAAAAATCCTTCCTTTTCTTTCATCTTTCTTTCCATCTTAATCTTCTGTTGTCTTCCCATTCAAGACCTCCTTGTCCATAGTATTATATCACAAATGTTTTGTTATAATATTAATATGGATAGATCGATAAAAATTGCTCCTTTAATAGACCCTCCACTTTTTATTCTTAATGAAATAAAAAATAATTTTGAAAAAACTTTCAAATTCCCAGTTTTAATTGAGAGAAATTTAGATATTCCAGATGATTATAAAAATTTGTCAAGAAATCAATACCCTGTTAGCAAATTAATATTTTATTTAAAAGAAAATATTAAAGATGAATCTTTAAAAATTATAGGCATAATAAGTGAAGATATTTATGAAGAAGGTTATAATTTTTTATTTGGTTCCGCAGAATTCAATGGAAAATATGCAATTGTTTCTCTTTATAGATTATTTGATAAAGATAAAAAATTATTTTTGGATAGGTCTATTAAAGAATCAACTCATGAACTTGGACATACTTTTGGTTTAAGCCATTGTAATAATAAAAGTTGTGTTATGAATTTTTCATTATCAATAAAAGATGTTGATAAAAAAGAAAAAAATTTTTGTAAATTATGCGAGACAAAACTAAGAATTTCTTTAAAGAATATTTAATTTTGAATTGAAAAAGAAAAATAATATGATAAAATTTTAAAATTAACTATGATTAAAGGAGGATTTTTAGAATATGGCAAAAAGAATTAAGGCTGGCATTAAGGATGCTAAACAAAACATTAAAAGAAGAGAATTAAATAGATATTATAAAACAAGAATAAAAAATCTTATTAAAGAAGCAACTGATGCTAAAACAAAAGATGAATTTCTTGAAAAAGCAAATAGTGCCATTTCATTTATTGATCATGCTGTATCAAAAGGAGCACTTCATAAAAATACAGCAGCAAGAAAAAAAAGTAATTTAATGAAAGAGGCTTCAAGATTTTAAAATAGTTAACTCTATTCTTTCTTTTTGAAAGCCCTTACTTAATTTTATAGTTTCTTCAATTTCTTCTAATTTTTTCAATATTGATTTTAGTTCTTCTATTTTAAATTCACTTGCTTCATCTTTAAGAAGTGAAAATTTGTATGGATTCAATTTAAGCACACTCATAATATCCTTATCTTTTTCCCCCTCTAAAATTGAAATTTTAATATCAATGAGTGAAATTATATGATTCAATATCATATAAAATAACTTCTCAAAATTTTCCCCTCTCTCGATAATTTTATCTAAATCTTGAAGAAACTTCCTTTTTTTATTTTTGATAAAATAATTTATTAGGTCGAAAATATTTGGTAAATCAACAGGATATACATATTTTTCAATATCTTCTTCAGTTAAATTATCTTTTTCTATTAAGGATAATTTTTCTATTTCAGTATTTAATATATCAAGGTCATTTTCGCAACTAAAAATCAATTTATATAAAGCACCTTCATCTATATTTTTATTTTTTTCTTTAAATTTTTTAACAACCCATTTTTTCAAAATATCTAAATTTATATTTTTATCATTTATTACTTTCACTTTTTCTTCAATTTCTTCAGGAGGGGGTGGAATTTTACCGTCTTTATCATCAAAAATTATTACTCTATTTTCTATATTTTTAAAATAATCCCATTTGAAATTTTCAATCTTTTGGGCATTTTTAATGAATATAACCTTTGACGAAGAAAAAAAAGAGGGCGAATCTATAGAATCAATTAAATATTTTAAATTAGATTCACCCTCTAAAACCAAGATATTTGAAACTTTAAGATTAAGTTTTATTTTTTCAATGATTTGGTTTTTTAGATAACTTGCATCTCCAACAAGAATATAATATGGGCTAAGGTCACCCTTGCTTATCTCATTAATAGCAGATAGATAATTAACTTTTTGAGATACTTTCTTTTTCTTCAATCTTTTTAAAGATAAGAGATTCTGTATCTTTATCTACGAGAATTGAATCTCCGTCATCAAATTCTCCCTTCAGTAACTTTTCTGAAAGAGGATTTTCAAGTTCTCTTAATATTGTTCTCCATAAGTTTCTTGCACCAAAGTTTCTATCAAAACCTTTATCTATTATAAAATCTTTTGCCTCTTCAGTTAATTGAATCATTATGTTTCTTTCTTTTAGTTCCTCTTTTATTCTCTTGAGCATAATATCGAGTATTTTTTTAACATCTTCCTTTGAAAGGAAATTGAATATAACAACCTCATCTATTCTATTTAAAAATTCAGGTCTAAAAGTATTTCTTAGTTCAAAAATCACTTTGTTTTTCATCTCTTTATAATCAACTTCATCACCCTTAACAAATCCAAATTTTTTCATCGAATCAAAAGTTGTACCAAGATTTGATGTAAGAATTATTATTGTATTTCTAAAATCAACAACATGTCCCTGGCTATCTGTTAACTTTCCAGAATCAAGAATCTGAAGTAGTATATTGAAAACATCTGGGTGTGCCTTCTCTATTTCATCAAATAGAATTATTGAATAAGGTCTTCTTCTTACAAGTTCTGTAAGTTGACCTCCTTCTTCATATCCAACATATCCTGGAGGCGAACCAATAAGTCTTGAAACATTGAACTTTTCCATATACTCAGACATATCAAGCCTTATTAAAGCATCCTCACTATCAAAAAGAATCTCTGCAAGCGCTTTTGAAAGTTCAGTTTTACCAACTCCAGTTGGACCTAAAAATAGAAATGAACCAATTGGTTTAGTTGGGTCTTTAAGTCCTGCTTTTGCTCTTCTTATTGCTTTTGAAATAACTTCAACTGCTTCATTTTGATCTATTATTCTTTTATGTAACTCATCTTCAAGTTTTAATAATCTTTCTTTTTCTTCAACAAGTAATCTTTTAACTGGAATTCCTGTCCACATTGAAACAACCTCTGCAACATCTTCTGGGGTAACATTAGGTCTTTCTGTTTCTCTTAACTTTTTCCATTTTAATTTATTTTCTTCAAGTTCTTTTTTTAATTTTTGTTCTTCATCTCTAAATTTTGCTGCAAGTTCATAATTCTGTTCATTTATTGCTTTATCTTTCTTTTCTTTCACTTCTTTTATTCTATTTTCAAGTTCAGCAATATCTTGAGGTTTAATTGTTAATCTTAATCTAACCTTTGCAGATGATTCATCAATTATATCAATTGCCTTATCAGGCAAAAATCTTGATGTTATATATCTTGTTGATAATTTTACTGCTTCAACAATAGTTTCATCAAGTATTTTAACTTTATGATGTTCTTCATATTTACTTCTCAATCCTTTTAATATTGAAATAGTATCATCAAATGATGGCTCTTCAACCATGATTGGTTGAAATCTTCTTTCAAGTGCAGAATCTTTTTCAATATATTTTCTATAATCCTTAAGGGTTGTTGCTCCAATACATTGAATTTCTCCACGAGCAAGTTCAGGTTTTAATATATTAGAAGCATCAATTGCTCCTTCTGCGCTACCTGCTCCTACAAGAGTATGT